>JBAUYE010000037.1:0-21242 GCA_049584615.1 Candidatus Sulfotelmatobacter sp. | reverse complement strand
GGTGGTATTGGGCCAGGAGAGCTTGCCACGCTTCCGCCGACGTAGCTTGAGGGTACTGTTTACGGGCATCGGCCACGCGGGCCGCAACCTCGGGATCGGTGGCGTGCGGGAAGTCCGCGGACTTCATTTGCCCGCGAAGAAGCTCCAGGTCGATAAGACGGTCAAGAACAGCACGGCGATCATCGTCGGTGAACTGCGCCAGGGTTCGGTTGGTGAGCAGAGCCTCATAACAGAGAGCTTCGTCCCAGTCGCTTTGGAGGATGACGCGCCCGTTTACGGTGGCGACGATGCGGTCGATCACTTGAGCCGAGCCTTGATCAGGCGCGAGCCACAGTGCCGCGAGCAAGAGTGTTAGCGCGGCCACTGTCATCGTTCTGTTGGTTCGAGATCTCATTAAAATGGCTGACCTATGCTAAAGAATACGTTGAAATGACGCATACGCTGCGTCTCAAAATCTCCCGTCAGTTGCCCGGCTGAATTGGTGATTCCCTGGAAATAGTAGGTCGGATTTAGATTGTACCCGAAGTCGAAGCGCAAGGGGCCGATGGGAGTCTTGTAGCGCAGTCCAAGCCCAACCGCGTGCGAGGTGTAGTCGTAACCGCTGTTGTCGAAATAGGTCTCGCACGCCGGAATGATCGCGCCGGGATTGGCCACCAAACATTGAGAGGGATCCGGCTGATGCCAGCGCATCAGACCCGTGAGCATGTCGTGGCCTGCGGTAAAGACATTGCCCATATCGTGAAAAATGGCGAAGCCGAAGCCTTGTCCGAGGTAAGGCAAGCTAATCTGCGGGAAGCGCAATTCCTCACTGTTGACGAACAGGGCCGTACCGCCGACGGGAAAACCGGAATCGGGATCGCGAGGTCCTGCTTGGTTTAACCCGAAACCGCGGTGGGAGTTGCCCCCGCCAGCAAAAAAAACCTCGGGCAAGGGGATGACCGAGATACCCGATGGGCATGAGTTAACCAACAAGACGATTTCACATGCTCCCGGCGGCAGAACCACGGTGCCGTGATAGACCTGTTCCAGGCCGAGGGTGGTGGAGCGAGCGACGACAAACTTGTGATTGGGCCGCCCGAAGGCATAGTAGGTGGCATCTTGACCGAGGACGCGGCCGTAACTCGCCTGAGAACCAAAATAACTGGATGAGGCGAAGGCATCCAGAGTGAAGTACTGACCTTTTGTGCTTTCGAGAGGGTTGTCTCGTTTGTCGCGGATGTAAGTAAGACCGGGACCACCGACGCGCGCGGGCAAGGAAAACAAACTGAATTCGGCGGGGGAAAAGTCTGAAACGATGCTGCTGGCTTTCACGCGTCGGTATTCGAAGCGGTAGGTGAGGGAGGTGGAGTAATTGGGCAGGAGCTGGCCGATTTGCTGGCGCAGGTCGATTTTGCCCTCCCAGCGCTGGGAGGTGAAGGTGGCGACGTCAAGACTGTTGTCGTAGAAGACGGTGTAGAAAAGTTTGAGGCGGTCATTGTCGAAGAGCTTGGGGATTTCGTAGCTGACGAGGCCGCGCTGCTGCAGACGTCCAACGTGAGACTGGAAGGTCAGGGTCTGGTCGCGGCCACCCATGTTAAGGCGGGTAATGTCGAATCCGACACGGGGACTCACACCGGTGGAACCGGTGGGAGCAGTGGATCCAGCGGGCAGGCCGGTCTCAAATTCCAGACCGAAGCCGTAGGTAAAGGTGTAACGCTTGGCTTCCTGTACCTGGACGAGGACATTTTTCTGAGAGTCGGAGCCATCAGGATTCTGCACGGCTGTATCGACCTGGCTGAAGATGCCAAGATCGTAGAGCCTGCGCTGGGTATCAAGAAGATCTCCCTGACTGAGAGGCTGGCCGGCGACCACCTGAATTTCGCGCTGCACCACGTAGTTGCGAGTGTGATCGAGACCGGCGACCATCACCTTGTTCACGAAAAACTGATCGCCCTCCTGGATGGTATACGTAACGTCTTCGCGGTTAGCCTGGCCTGGCGACGGTTTGGTAGTGATTTCGAGGTTGGCATTGGAAAAACCGTGATTGAAGTAGTAGTTGAGGATGGACTCGCGATCGTTGGCGAGATTCTGTTCGGAGTAGGGCTGGCCCTCGGCAGTGTAGAGTTCAGGGAACGCCTTAGCGTCAATCTTCTGGTTGCCCACGATATGAAGAGAGCCAACGACGGTTTGCGGGCCTTCTTCGATCTGAATGTGAACCGCGATGTGGTTCTCGGCGCCGTGATAGTTGTCGTCGACCTTGGTCCGAATCTTGACCTCGCGGAACCCGTTGGAAATGTATAAGGCCTGGAGGTTGGCGACGTCGCCTTTAAGTAGCTCTCCACTGTAACGTCCGTGAGACAGGAACCTCCCCGAGGGCTGAATCTGCAGGCGCTGACGGAGCATTTGCCGGGGGAAATACTTATTCCCCGTGATTTCGATGAGGTCGAACCTGTGCAGAGGGCCGGGATCGATTCGATAGTTGACGTGGAGAGTATCGGGAGAGGTTTCCTTTTGGACGTCGACCGTGGCGTCAAAATGGCCCCGGCTCTGGAGGTAGTCGAGCAGGTTGCGCCTGCCCTCATTCAGCAGATCGTCGTCGAGAGCGTTCTCCTCGTAGACTGGAACTTCTTTTTTCATGACCCCGTGGCTGATGTGAAAACCCTCGGCACGGATGAGGACCACCGGTCCGGGGTCGATCAGATAGGTATAGTCCACAGCGTTGGATTCGGGGTGATATTGCTGCTCGGCAATGGAAACCTGAGCCAGCACGCGCTGCTGTTTCTGAAACTTTTTTCGCAGGCGCTGAAGAGAATTGGTGATGCGGGCGGCGGTGATGCGATCACCCGGATGCATCCTTGCAATGTCATCGAACTGGACTTGGGAGAAAGTTGCGTGGCCGGTGAGTTTGACTTCGCCGACGTGGGCAGGTTCTCCAGCGGTGATGTGGACGAGAATATTGACCTGCTGATCGGCCGCATTGGAAACGCTTTCAGCGGTGACACGGGCGCGATAATAACCATTCTCTTGCATAAGCTGGCGTACGTTTCGCAGGGCAAGTTCGAGTTTATCTTGAGTATGCAGCTCGCCCAGCTGGAGCTTGGTGGCGTTGACGACCTGGTTGGTGTTGGGGTGGGCGGGAGCCCCTTCCACATCGATGGCTCCGACAAAGAAGTTGAGCGAGGTGGCGAAAGTAAGGACCACACCCGCGCCCGAAGGAGTAACTTCGGCTTGGATATCGGCAAACCGCCCGGTAGCGAAGAGAATGCGGATACTTTCGCGAACCTGGTCGCGGTCGAGCGGCTGTCCAGCTTTCTGGGGGAGGATTTGTAGCAAGTGCGCGGAGTCCGGCAGGCCGGGCAGTTCGATGGATTGGACGGTGCGTCCGGCGTAAGCCGCCATGGTGGCGACAGTTGAGGAAGACTGCGCGGTTTGGGGCTCTTTAGACAACTCTGACGATTGCGAAGAAGCGGATGAGGGCGATCCGGCCCGGGCAGCTGGGCCGAGCGAAGCAATGATCACCATCACGAGTGAGGCGTACCGTCTCAGCAAAAAATGTCCTTGGGCCTGTTGCTTACATTCGATGAAGCGCGGAAGGCCGGTGTTGTCTGCATCCTGGCGGCTAAAGCAGTCCAGACACTTATAATAAAGGTTTTGCGGGTGAAAGCTGGTGACCTCTTTGAGGCAGGGCGTGGAGAAGGAAAAGTTCGAGGAGCGGTACTCGCGGCAGATTCTGTTTCGTGGAATCGGCGCTGAGGGCCAGCGGCGCCTGGGTGCTGGACGAGTGGCGATCGTGGGATGCGGCGCGACCGGGTCGGTGCTGGCGTCATTACTGGCGCGCGCGGGCGTGGGAACGTTGCGGATTATCGACCGCGATTACGTCGAGGCGAGCAATCTGCAGCGGCAGTCGCTGTTCGACGAAAAGGATGCGGCTGAATCGTTGCCGAAGGCGATTGCAGCGACACGGAAGATCTCTGCTTTCAATTCAGAGATCGTAGTCGAGGCGCGGGTCGAAGATCTTGTTCCTAGGAACATTAATGTATTACTTGAAGGGATGGATGTAATCCTCGACGGCACCGATAATTTTGAGACGCGCTATCTGGTGAATGATTATGCAGTGAAGAACTCCGTATCGTGGATCTATGCGGCGGCGGTGGGCAGTTATGGTGTGACGCTGAATATAGTGCCGGGCAAGACTGCATGCCTGGCGTGCATTTTCCCCGATACTCCGATCGGAATGGTGGAGACGTGCGAAACCTCTGGAATCTTGAATACAGCGGTGAATCAGGTGGCCTCGATTGCGGCGACGGAAGCCTTGAAGTTGCTCGTCGGGGGCGCTGCGGTGGAACAGATGAGAAAAACGCTGTGGTCATTTGACGTCTGGAAGAACGAACATGCGGAAATTGCTGCGGCGCGTCCTCGACCGGGCTGCCGGGTGTGTGGAGAACGAGATTTTGTGCACCTGGCCGGCGAAGGGCGTCCGCATATCACACTGTGCGGGCGCAACTCAGTGCAGATTCATGAGCGCACCCGGCCAATTGATTTTGCCGAGATGCAGAGACGGTTGGAGGCGCACGGCGTGGTTCGGCACAACGAGTTCGTGCTGAAGTTCTGGCGTGAGCCCTATGAGATGACACTGTTTCCCGATGGGCGGGCAATCATCAAGGGAACAACGGAAACCGGGGTGGCGCGCAGTCTGTATGCGCGGTACGTGGGGAGTTGAGGTGCGGCAGGTCGTCGCCTCTTGTTGTGCGTCAGACCTGTGGTCGGTCAGATCTTGGGTTCCTTCCGGATCAACAGGGCAAGCCGCGGAAAAAGGAAGTGGCCGCCGGCGTCGTCGATCACATTTACCTGACAGGTATAAAAACCGGGTTTGAGCGACGTCAGCGGAACGTCCAGTTGGAAAACCGCGGCCTTGCGCTCGCTCGCGTTTAATTCGGTCAACTCGACCAACGAGCTCTCGTAGGCCTTAGCTTTGCCCTGAAAAAAAGCGACATTGGTTAAAAGTCGTATACCAGGCTTTTGCGCTCCTTCTCCGGCAGATGCAACGGCCGCGTGCTGTGCCGGATCGTATACCTCGTAATAAACAAAAAGGTGCTGCGAGGCTGAGAAGACATGTGTGATGCTCGGGATGATTTCGGAACCATCATGAATCAACGGATTCGGATTGGCACTCTTCTTGGCCGGTTGAATCTGGCTGGCCAGCACTACCGAACTCATCTTCAGCGGCTGTGCTTTCAAGTCTGGCACATCGATGTCGGTCTCGAATGATCCCATGAGGCCGGTTTGATTCTCGCGCACCACGAATTTCAGATGATATTTGCCGCTCAGCAGGCTCATCCCAGTGTCATACTGCACATTCTTCTTATGAACGTCTTTTGTAGTGTTGACGGCAAGCTTGACGGTATCGCGGAACCTGTTCAGAGGATGATGTTCGGTGTCGAGCACCATCCCGATCACATCCAAAGTCGCCTTGTCGAGGTCGCTGGAGCGCACGAACGGAATCTGGGATCCGGGCACCACCAGCGACATAGGAACGAAGAACTTGTTGCCATCCAACCGGAAATAGGCGACGCCTAGATAAAGCGGCAAATCTGTTGCTGGCAGCTCGGAGGCCAGCTCCTCTTCGAGCTGGCGCTCCTTGTCGTCCTGGGTAGCATGCTTGAAATCGGCGGGCGCGTAGTAACCGCGGCGATAATCGATCTTCACTCCGGGAACATTGCTCTTCACGACGATGCGGCGGTAATGGCCGTCCCGGGCGGGGTTCGTGCTGTGATAGCCGAGCAGGTAATAGGTCGACGTGTCCTGCTGCACTCCCTTGAAAATCTTAGTGAAGTCGTTGTCGTCGAGAAAGGCGCGGCCCCCGGTATCGCTGGCCAGGGTTACCAGCGTTTCCTGCGTGGTGAAGTTCGAATTGAGGGCATTGAGCGTCGACTGTCCCGAGTAGGCAGAAACGCCGCGCAGGCTGGCGCTCTGCGCCTCTCCACCGGCCACCAGCGCCTGCAGGCCACGCATGTCCATGGTATAAATCGCCAGGTTCGAACGCACGGCTTCGTTCACGGCGGCGCGCAATTCCGATTGATTCTCGATGCCAGTGCGGTCCATGCCGCTGGAAAAATAGATCAGCGATTTCTTCTGCTGAATGTGGGAAAGCTTTTCCGCCACGGATCGTAGAGCTTCCAGCCGTCGATCGGTGTTGAAGATGTTGTATTCGGTGTCGTCGGCAGTAAAGGGCTGACCGGTGTCGGGCGTCCCTTCGGTCGTCCCTGTGGTGCCTTCTTCGAAGCCCTGGCCACTGCCTGAACTGAATGCGTCCAGCTCTTTCTTCAGCAGGGCGCGGTCAGACGTAAAGTCCTGATTTACCAGCAGCGAGCTTCCCAGAGAAACAATCGAAACCAAATCCGCAGGCGCCATTTGCGTATCGACATAGTGTTCGGCTGAGGTAACCGCGTGGTCGATTTCGTCTGGTTCCATGGCTGAGAGATCGAAGAACAAGACGATCAGGCGCCGGTCTTTAAACTCGGCCGCCGTGTTCGCCGGGGGAACTGCCGGACGGGGCTGCCCTGGCGCCGCTTCCGGCAACGGTTTCACCTGGGCCACATCCGCTGCGGGAACGGCGTCCACGTTTTCCACGTCAAAGGAAATGATTTTCTGCGGCTTGTTATCTTCGAGAACCGTGAAGTTCTCCGGTTTTAATCCCGGCACAAAGTTGCCGTTCTTGTCCCGCACCGTCACATTCACCAGCACGAGTTCCGACTCCACGTGAAGCACGTACCCTGACTCCTGCTGCGAAGGCAAGGCAGCACACAAGAGCACAAGCGTGAAAAGCACCGCAAGTGCCTTGTCAGCGAATCGGATTGGGATGGATGTCATAACAATCATTTAGAATCGAAACCGCGCCGTCATCGTGAACTGCCGCATGCCCCCAACTGCCGTTACCCGACCAAAGGTGGGCGAGTTGAGGCTCGTATCGATCGAGGAATAGTTAACCATATTGAAAATGTTGGTAGCCTGCGCCCGGAACTCCAGCATCCGCGATTCTTTGAGCGGAACGATTTTTGTGAATGCCATGTCGAACACTTTGCTGCCCGGACCAATAATGCTGTTGCGGCGCGCGTTGCCATAGCTGCACGTGGTCGGCGCAACGAATGCCGCCGTATTGAACCACTCTGCGATCGACGGGTTGGGGGAGCTTATCGATTGCCCGGGAACCAGGTTCGGGCGCAGCGTGCCGGCGGTCCCGCCATTCACCTCACAGGAAGTATTCAGCAACCGAGGTGTAAACGGCAGTCCCGATGCAATCGTCCAGTCGCCGCTCCACTGCCAGTCGCCGAAGATCGCTCGCATCGGAGTGTTGCCGGTAAGCCAGCGCTTGTCATGCCCGAATGGCAGCTCCACCAAATAATCCGCTGTGAATTTTTGCGTCTGATTAAAGCTCGAAAGCCCGCGCTCCGCCGAAATGTCAAACGGATTTTGCGCTACGCTGTTCGCCCCGCTGCCCGCTGACGCCGTCGCGCCCCCCGCGCCGCCTCCCGCCGCCCCAGTACCGCCTGCGCCCAATCCAGGAGCGCTCGCCGTCGTCGTTGCACCTGCCCCAATCGAAGACGCGTCATCGATCGACTTCGAAAACGTATATATGCCGCCGATCGAAAATCCATGTGCCAGCCGCTTCCGTAGACGCACTGATCCTGCGTTTGCTTCCGAATCGCCGATCGAATTCTCAAACGTGAAGGCCTGCACTCCTGCAATCCGCGTCGAAATTCCCGTCGTCGACGAAATCGTTCGATTGGGCGCTTCCAGAATGTCCAGGTTCGTTCCTTTCGTTCCCGTGTAGTCGATATTCAGCAGCAGCGTCGGGCGAATCTGCTGTTGAATATCAAGATTGCGAATCTGCACATACCCGAACCGGTAGTTTGGATTCACTGCATAACTGTTGGTAATGATTCCCGCCGCCGGTGCTGGAAAACCATTCTGCAGCGTGAGTTCGCCGGGGCCGCTCTGGATGTTCGTCTCCGCCGTCGAAAACGGCGGCTGAAACGCCAATTGTTGCGCAATCGTTTGATATGCACCCGTGTTGTAGTTGATCCCATACCCGAGGCGCACCACGGTTTTCGAAAACGGCTTCCACGCCAATCCCATCCGGGGAGCGACGCCTTTGCGATCGGGCCTTACCAGGCTGGCAGGAAGACTGCCGCTGTAGGGACCTGCTTGGCCCGGTACAACCACAGCCGCCGCCGTCGCCGGCAGCAATGAGCCTGCAACAAAAACCTGGGGCGAAAGATCCAGATTCGCGATCAGATTATTTTCTTCCGTGAGCGGCGAAACATACTCATAGCGCACGCCCAGATTCAACGTGAGATTCCCGCGCATCTTCCACTCGTCCTGCACATACATATCCCAATAGTTGCCGTGGAAGTGATAGTTGTCTTGTCCGAACTCGACCGCAGTTGACTGGGGCAATCCCAGCAGAAAGTCGGCAAAGTCATATCCCGTGCCCATAACCTGCTTGCCGTTCACGATGTCGGAAGTATTGACGCCCGAAAATGTAAACGCCCCGCGCGCGTTACTACTGGCTTCTGTATTGAGCTGCACTCGCCGGAAATCTCCGCCCCACCGCCAGGTGTGTTTGCCGCGCGACCACACCACATAATCCGAGAACGTGTATGTCTGGTTTCGCAACAGCTGCGGATTCGTATCCGACAAACTGGTGAGATCGCCGAAAGACAGATTCGGCAGTCCCCAGTCGAATGGATTCGTCGAAACTCCCGTAATTCCCAGCCCACTGTCGATGTCGTCTTCAAACGCGTAGAGATTCTGCGTCTTCGTGCGGCTGCGATTGAAATCGAAGCGCAAACTGTTCGTCAGCTTCCCGATGCTTTTCACCCACGCAATCGGCACATCGAAGCTGCGTACGCCCGTGGTGCCGCCGACGCTCGGGAACGGATTCGTAATGTTCGCGCTCGACCCATGGTAGTGAAAACCAAACGTCAGGCTATTGCCCGGCCGGCGTCCTCCCCCACCGCGCCGGCCGCCACCTGCAGGCGCGGCGCCGATCGTATGATTCACGCGTATATTCAAGTCGTCGCTGTCACTGGTCGTCGAAGTGACGTAGTGAAAGTTTTGCGTGGGTCCCGGCAGATTCGGGCAAGGGATGTATTCGAGCAATCCTGCTGCGATGTTCGGCCCAGACGATGTAGTCCACGGGCAGGTCTGCAAGGCAAATCCCGGAATTACGTTCCCCGCGTACGGCGTGCTCGCGCTGGTGACCGGATTCACGGAATAAATCTGGTCGATCGTCTGGCCGCTGCTGTTCACGTCATTGCATACACCCGCGCTACTGAATCCGGTCAGGCATAGAGCCGAAAAATCCCCCCGCCGCTCGGCCAGCGACGGCACCGTCGAAAACTGGTCAAACGGATTTTCTCCGCGCTTGCCGTTGTAATTCGCGAAGAAAAATGTCTTCGTGCCACCGTGATAAATCTTCGGAATATTGAGCGGCCCACCCAGCGATCCCCCGAAACTGTTCTGTTCATATGACGGATTCGTAACCTGGCCGTTCAGCGCATACGGCGCGGCATTCAGCGCCGAATCGCCGATTCCGTAATAGATCGATCCATGTGGGCGATTGATGTCGAAACCCCGCCGGCCAAAACCTCCGCCACCAAAACCACCACCGCCGAACCCGCCGCCGGGACCACCAAATCCGCCGCCGAATCCCCCTCCCTGTTGACGGGCGTCGTTGAAGCGCTGCTGCATTTCATCGGCGCTCATTGCATTGAAGGAATTTGAAGTATTGCCAGAAACCGCCACAGATTCCGTGGCGCTGTCGGGTGCGATCCCCGGGACCGGCATGCCTGAGGGAACGACGTCGCTCATGGAGCCGCCAGCGGCTTCTTGCCCCGCTCCACTTTGAAACACGGAGAGACTCTGGAAGCCTCGTCCGCCGGCGTTCGCCTGCCGCTGCTCACTCTTGCTGGCAGCTTCGTGCGCTCGCGACAGCAGAATCAGCTCGAAATTCGCCTGCACGTCGGGATGAGTCCCGTCCAGCACCACTTCCTGCGTGCTTGCCGAGAACGCTGCCATCTGCACCCGGATGGTATAGCGGCCGTCGGCGGGGATTCGCAGTGAATAACTTCCGTCGACATCCGTCCATGTGTTGACTTGTTCCTTGGTGGCGGCATTCTCCGCAGAAACTCCTGCGCCGGGGATAGGCATGTTTCCGGATTTCACTATGCCGTGGATGGCTCGCGCTCCGGTTGCTGGCGCGGCCGCTGGGGCAGCTGTTTGTGCTCGCAAGAAATGCGGATGGAACGCAATCACATGAAGCAGGAAGAGGATCTGAAAGACGAACTCAGGCCGCAGTTTTTCCTTGAATGCCACAAATCCCAAAAGGCGAAGCCCAGAACTCCTCATAGTATCGTGCAGACGGTCGGCGGCGTCTTGTTCGGATCATACCGTTCTGCGCAGCCTGGCGCTGTAAAGTTTTGTGCGCTTTTCCCAGGAGCCAGTCTCCGCAGGTCCCGCCACTATTTGGGCCGGGGCAGAGGGTCACTTCAGCTCATTCTTGAAAACACTACCGGACTTCATCACGAATTTGACGCGCTCGAGTTCAGTAATGTCCTTCAGAGGGTCGCCGGAGACGGCTACCAAATCGGCCCACTTTCCGGCTTCGACGGTTCCCATCTTGTCGGACCAGCCTAGGAGTTCGGCGGCTGTGGTGGTTGCGGTTCGAATGGCCTGCTGCGGCGTCATGCCATAGTCGACGTAGTATTCGAATTCCTTCGCTTCGTTCAAGTCTCTCCAGTCGAAACCGCCGGCGTCGGTACCGAGGACGATCTTCACTCCTTTTTTCAGAGCCAATTGAAACGCTGCCTTTTCAGTCTCCACCATCTTCGGCCAGTTGCCTTGGCGCCCGGAGGCGACATACGCGCCCACCGCGATGGTGGGAACCCAGTAGATGCCGCGGCGCGCCATTTCTTCCATCTGCGGCGCGCTGAGCCCGTCGCCATGCTCGACGGTATCGACGCCGGCTCTTAGAGCGGCAGCGATGCCATCGTTACCGATGGCGTGCGCCGCGACTTTCTTTCCGATGCGATGGGCTTCGTCGACGATAGCCTTGGCCTCAGCGTCAGTAAAATTGACGTGGCTGTGCAGTACACCATCCGGACCGTAGAAGTAACCGTGATCGGAGTAATACTTGATCCAATCCGCGCCGAACATCGCCTGTTCGCGCACCGCTTTAACGGCTTCCTCCACGCCATCGACATACTGCACACCCGTAGGCACATGGAGCTCCCAGGAATAGCCGAGCAGCGGGTACATGCCGGTCGGAGCCATAGCCCGGGTAGCCACTTGCATGTGCGGGCCGACGATTTCCCCATTGGCAATGGCCTGCTTGAGATCAACGTCGGCGTACATTGCGCCTTCGGTTTCCAGGTCGCGCAGCACGGTGAAGCCATGGGAGAGCGCGATCTGTGCATTGCGCGCCGCCAGAATGGCGCGGTACGGAATGGACTGCTTGAGAAGTTGCTTATCGTAATCTTCTGAAGTGATATCCCCCTGCAGCAAAACGTGGGTGTGAGCATCGACAAAGCCAGGGAGGACTGTGGCCTTGGAAAGATCGATCAGTTCGACACCCGGGGGCGCGGAGCCACCAGGAGTTACGCTGAGAATCTTGTCACCTTCGATGAGGATCATGGCATTTGAGATGGGTGTATCGCTTTTGCAATCGATCAGACGCCCGGCGCGAATGGCGATGCGCTTCGGGGCTGGCGTGGAGGATTGCTGCGCGTAAACGAAGTTGCTCGAAATCCAAAGGAGAAGGACAACAGCAAGAAATGCAAGGCCGTGACGTCTCATGACATGTGCCTCCCGTGAACGGCGACAGCCTAACAAATTTCTCCGAGCACATCAAAGCAATACCCTTCCGTGGCATACTCGTTGCTCGTAAATTTCAGGAGGCCTATGCAGCGCTCAATCCTTGCAGTCCTCATCATGGGCTTGTTTCTGCACTCAGCTGTCGCAGATTCTCCGGAACCGAATCAAGACGCTACACTCGACGGATTTTCCAGGCAAAGCGCGCGTACCGAGCAAGAGTGGGAAAACAAATTCCGCGCCATTCCTAACGCCCAGAAACAACGCGACTATATGCAATTGCTGAGCGCCCGACCGCACCATGTGGGATCCGCCTATGACAAGCAGAATGCGGAATGGATCCTCTCGAAGTTCAAAGAGTGGGGGTTGGATGCGCACATTGAAAGCTTCAAAGTGCTTTTTCCCACGCCCAAGCGCCGGCTGGTGGAGTTGATTGCGCCCACACGCTACGTTGCTAAATTGCAGGAACCTGCCTTCGCTGAGGATCCAACTTCCAGCCAGCAGGACGAACAGCTTCCCACTTACAACGCCTACTCCCACGACGGGGAGGTGACCGCGCCTCTGGTGTACGTAAATTATGGCTTGCCCGAAGATTACGATCGCCTGCAACGCCTCGGCGTTTCGGTGGAGGGCGCTATTGTAATCGCGCGCTATGGCGAGTCATGGCGCGGCATCAAGCCCAAGGTTGCCGCCGAGCACGGAGCTGTGGGCTGCCTGATCTACTCTGATCCCAAAGACGACGGTTATTTTGATGGCGACGTTTTTCCTAAAGGTCCGATGCGCCCCGATCAAGGTGTGCAGCGTGGCAGTGTGATGGACTTTGCATCTTCTTATCCGGGTGATCCGCTCACTCCTGATCGAGGCGATCCCAACGCGCCCCGCATGACTGCCAGCAACGCACCGAGCATTACCAAGATTCCAACTTTGCCGATCTCTTACGGGGACGCACAACCCCTGCTCGCTGCTCTCACCGGCCCGCTTGCGCCCGAAGAATGGCGCGGGGCTCTGCCGATTCCTTATCACGTCGGTCCCGGCGCTGCTAAGGTCCATTTGGTGGTCGAAGCGAATTGGGACGTGAAGGATGTAAACGATGTCATCGCCCGCATCCCTGGCTCGACCGAAGCCGATGAATGGGTGGTGCGCGGCAACCATCACGATGGTTGGGTGAACGGCGCTGAAGATCCCATCGCAGGCCAGGTCGCTTTGCTAGAAGAAGCCCGGTCATTCGGCGAGCTTCTCAAGCAAGGATGGAAGCCCAAGCGAACGATCATCTACTGTGCCTGGGACGGTGAAGAGCCGATGCTGCTCGGTTCAACCGCCTGGGCCGAAACCCACGGACGCGAGTTACAGGAACATGCCGCTGTCTACATCAACTCCGACAGCAACGATCGCGGCTATCTGTTGATGGAGGGATCACATTCGCTGGAGCACTTCATGAATAATGTGGCTCGCAGCATAGAGGATCCGGAGAGCAAGCTTTCAGTTTTCGAACGCAACCGGCTGGTCGACATTACCGAGGCCAAGTCTGACGAGGAACGCAAGGAACTGCGCCAGCGAGCTGATTTGCGCATGAACGCTCTTGGCTCCGGTACCGATTACACTGCTTTTGTCGACCACCTCGGCATCGCGACTCTCAACCTTGCCTACGGAGGCGAAGACGACGGCGGGATCTATCACTCCATCTACGATGACTTCTATTGGTACACGCATTTCTCCGATACTAATTTTGCTTACGGGGTCGCCCTCTCGCAGACCATTGGCGCCGTGGTGATGCGAATGGCCGATGCCGACGTTCTGCCCTACGAGTTCACCGATCTCGCCGACACCATGCAGAATTACAGCAAAGACCTGCAAAAGCTCCTGCAGAATAAACAGGAGGAAGCTCGCGAACGCGACCTGGAGTTAAAGGAGGGCGCGTTTCAGGCCTCGCTCGATCCTCGCAAGCCGACCGTCGCGCCGCCGCCAGAAGACATTCCTCCGCATTTGAACTTTGCACCTCTGGAGAATGCTCTCGAAGCACTCACGAAGAGCGCGGAGCGTTACAGGACCGCCTTCAACCAGGCCGAAACCGCAGGGTTCCCTGGCAGCGACAAGCGGTTAGCCGCGCTGAACCAGACGCTGCTGCAAAGCGAGCGCCGGCTCACCGATCCCGCAGGTCTTCCCCGGCGCCCCTGGTACCGGCACATGATTTATGCTCCCGGCGTTTATACCGGATACGGGCCTAAGACCATGCCGGGCATTCGCGAGGCCATCGAGCAACGCCGCTGGCAGGAGGCCGACATTGAGATCGCGCGCGTCGCCAAGGTGCTCGAAAACGAAACTGCGCTCATTGATTCGGCTGCCGCAGATTTGGATGGGCTCGCTAAGTAACGCAGTTTTCAGGGAAAATCGCGGAGAGTCGCTCGAAGGCTTGGCTGCCCCCCAGGGATTCGAACCCCGATAGCCTGCTCCAGAGGCAGGTGTCCTAGCCGTTGAACGAGGGGGCAGTCACCCCATTATCCAACGTGTTGGGAACGCGGTCAACCGTGCTGTGTGCCGGTCCGCCAGTTCGCGCTAAACTCTGTTTGGCCGCTGCACTTGGTCCATTGCACTGCCCAAAGGAATGTTTATGGTCACTGTCTCCGAGAATGTTTCTGCAATCTCCACCGAACATACCGAAATTGCGCGCCGCAACCTGGAGTCGGACCAGTGCGCGCTCATCGTCGTGGATATTCAGGAAAAACTTCTCCCGCCGATTTTTCAGAAGGAACAATTGCTGCGTAATGCGAAGTTGCTGGTCCGCGCCGCGCGTGTACTCAAGATTCCGGCAATTGTCAGCACTCAATATGCGAAGGGGCTGGGTAAGACTGTGCCGGAGATCGCTTCCCTGCTGCCAGAAACCGAGGCCATCGACAAAGACAGATTCTCCTGTTTTGGCAGCGATGTCTTCTGCACCTTGCTCAAGCGGCTGCCGGGGAACCGCAACACTCTGTTGCTATGCGGCATGGAAAGCCACATCTGTGTGATGCAGACTACGCTGGCTGCTCTGCGCGAAGGCTATCTCGTGCATGTCGCATCGGATGCAGTCAGCTCGCGAACGGAGTGGAATTGGAAGATCGGCCTGGAGCGAATGCGGGCCGCGGGCGCAGTGATTTCCTCGACCGAGATGATGATCTATGAGCTGATGCGGTCTTCGTCGTCGCCGGCGTTCAAGGAGATGCTGCCGTATCTGAAGGAATAAACGGCCGGTCAGATTACGCCACTACAGGGATTGTCATCCCTCGCTTTGCTCGGGATGACAAGTGTGTCTTGGCCGACGCCTTGTGAAAACGGTACTAGCTTTCCGACTCCTTCTTCTTTACCCGGACGACGGTGATCTTCGCAAAGCCCTCTTCAAAAGCCGGGGGTTTCAGCTTGGCGGCCATGCGGCGCATCACATCTTCAGGAACGACCCGGTCGCGGCGCTGGTGGCGCTCGAGACAGACTTCGAGCGGTACGTCGAAAAAGACCGCATGCACTTCGTATTGGTAATCTTTGGCCAGCTTGATCCAGTGTTGCCGCTCCTGCGGCGTCAGGTTGGTCGCGTCCACATAATTCATGGGACGCTTGGCGATGAGCCTCGCCTTGAGCATGGAGCGGAGGTTGGAAAACACCAAATCCTGAAAACGCTGCTCGCGCACATCGTCGAAGAGTAGCGAGCGCACCATGTCGCTGGAGAGCGGGACCACATTGTGGCGCTTGAACCACGAACTCTTGCCCGAGCCAGGCAGGCCGATAGCCAGAACGACCACGCCTTTCGGCGGACGTTGCGGCGCGGCAGGTGCCGATGGAATCCTCGGCGCGGCCGCTACTGAAGGAGTTGCTATTGGCTCTTCTGCGTCTCTAGCGTCCGCAAACTCTTCCTCCGCCGGCTCCGCGGGCACTCCCGGAACGGATCCCTTCACTGCAGCGGGGGTAAAGGCTTGAGCGACCGCCTGCTCTCGTCCGCGGCCACCTCGCCCTCCGCGGCGACGGCGGCCTCGGCCGGTGTTTGGAGTTCGTACTGCAGCAGACTCCTGGGCTGCCGGCGCTTCTGTCGAGGGTTCTTGGGAAGACTGTTCCCCCGAAATTGAAGGCGACCTGCGCGCCGGTCGAACATTCTGCGCAGGCGGTGGTTCAGCAGAAATCTCCGACTGCGTTTCGGCGTGGGGAGGCGTGCTGGGCGCTTGTTCCGCATCAAAATAGGCCGGCTGCAACGGCGGCGGCGCAGGCTGGTCGGAGGGCTCTAGCGGCGTCTTTTTGCGGCGCTGCAGGCGCTCGCGCATCCATTTACGCATGCAAGGCTTTTAACACAGAAGAGATGGCGGGATCAATCGGCCGGACCGCAAGCGAACCACGCGCGATAGCCGAGTAAACTCCGCTAGAATGTGACCATGGCTCAGCCAATCCCGTCCGCAATCCACGGCCAGAGATACATCTCTCTTGGCACGTTCCGCAAGACCGGGGCGAAGGTCGCGACCCCGGTGTGGTTTGGGGAAGACGGCGATAAGCTCTACGTCATGACCCTTAGCAAGATGGGCAAGACGAAGCGCATTCGCAACAATCCGCAAGTGACGGTCGCTCCTTGCACGATGAGGGGAAAATTGACCGGCTCTGAAGTCCCCGCCACGGCACGCATCCTGCCGCCGGAGGAGCATGCCCACGCGCGGCAGACGATCAACCGAAAGTACTTGTTGGCCCGGCTGTCATCGCCCTTTAGCAGGGCGGATGCTTTTTTCGAAATAAGCTTCCCATAACCCGCCTGTCAAGGACCGCAAGCACAGGTTTCCGTGACGGGAACCGAGGCCCTCTCAACCAGCGGCCAGATCATTTACGCCGGTTCGCCGTCCTGCTAACATCATGTGTCTGTCTACCGGCTCGGGAAGGCTTCTGATGTCGCACTCATAAGACGTTACAACATTAAGAACGGAGAAATTATGGCAATTAAAGTTGGTATTAACGGATTCGGACGCATTGGCCGCAACGTTTTGCGGACCTCACTCAACGACCCCAACCTCGAGTTCGTGGCGGTAAACGATCTCACCGACCCCAAGACGTTAGCGCACCTGCTGAAATACGATTCCATTCTTGGGAACCTGCCCAACAAGATTTCGGCTACCGCGGACAGCATCACCATCGATAACAAAACCATCCGGGTGTTCAAGGAAAGAGATCCCGGCGCACTGCCTTGGGATTCCGTCGGCGCTCAGGTGGTGATCGAGTCGACCGGGCATTTCACCGACGCGAACGACGCCAAGAAGCACCTACGGGGATCGGTGAAGAAGGTCATCATCTCGGCTCCCGCGAAGAATGAAGACGTTACGGTTGTGCTCGGGGTGAATCAGGAGAAGTACGATACCGCCAAGCACAACATCATTTCAAACGCTTCTTGTACTACGAACTGCCTGGCCCCGATCGCCAAAGTGATCAATGACACGTTCAAGATTGTCAGCGGGACCATGACCACTATTCACTCTTATACAAATGACCAGGTCATTCTCGATTTCCCGCACAAAGACCTGCGCCGGGCGCGGGCAGCGGCGATCAACATGATCCCTACCTCGACGGGAGCAGCGAAAGCCTTGAAGCTCGTCCTCCCCGAACTGGCTGGAAAACTGGATGGTTTCTCCATGCGCGTGCCCACGCCCAACGTCTCGGTGGTCGACTTAGTGGCGTGGGTGGAAAAGAAAACGACGAAGGAAGAAGTGAATGCGGCGTTGAAGAAGGCATCAGAGAGCGGGCCGCTGAAGGGCTACCTGGGTTTTGAAGAAGAGGAACTGGTTTCGTCAGATTTCAAGGGCGATCCGCGTTCTTCCATCGTGGACGCGCCCATGACCCTCGTAGTCGGTGGCAATTGCGTTAAGGTGATCTCCTGGTATGACAACGAATGGGGATACTCCTGCCGGGTGCGGGATCTGATTCACTACATTGCCGGCAAAGGGTTGTAGCGGTTCTGTGGCGCCGGCATCGGCTTTCGCGAGCGTGCCGGCGCTACTCTATATGCGGCTCCTGACTAAGGACGAACCAGCTAATGTCCAAGCTTTCTATCCGTGATCTCCCGCTGAACGGTAACCGTATCTTCATGCGGGTCGACTTCAATGTTCCTCTGGAAGACGGGCGCGTGATGGACGACACGCGCATCCGCGAAACCCTGCCCTCCATCGAGTACGCGTTACGACATGGGGCGAGATTGATTCTGGCCTCGCATCTGGGGCGGCCCAAAGGCAAGGTCAATCTGAAAATGAGCCTGAAGCCGGTGGCCGAGCGGCTGCGCATGGTGCTCGACAAAGAACTGGCACGTGGCGAAAACGTAGGGTTCTGCCCGGAGTGCGTCGGTCCGGAAGCGGAGGAAGTGGCCACGCAACTGGAAAAGGGCCAGACTCTGCTGCTGGAGAACCTCCGTTTTCATGCCGAAGAGGAAGCCAACGATGAGAAGTTCTCCAAGCAATTGGGAACTCTGGCGGATTTCTACGTGAACGACGCCTTCGGCACGGCACATCGGGCACATGCTTCCACTGTAGGCATTACAAAGTTCGTGTCAAAATCGGCGGCTGGCCTGCTCATGGAGAAGGAGTTGAAGTACATGGGCAAGGCGCTAGAGCACCCTGAGCCTCCGTTTGTAGCAATCCTGGGAGGCGCCAAGGTGAGCGATAAGATCGGCATGATTCGGAATCTGATGGACAAGGTTGATTCGCTGATCATCGGCGGCGGAATGGCCTATACCTTCCTGAAGGCTAAAGGACAGGAAATCGGCAAGTCGCTGCTGGAAGCCGACAAGGTTGACCTGGCGCGGCAGTTGATGGAAGAAGCGAAGAAGCGGAATGTGAAGATCCTGCTGCCGATCGATCACGTGGTTGCGCTTAAGCCCGAAACCAACGCCGTAGTGCAGCAAATCGGGGAAGGCCAGCCCATTCCGGCCGATCGCATGGCGCTCGACATTGGCCCGAAGACGATCGAGCTGTTCTCGGAAGAGATTTCGCGGGCGCGCACCATTGTGTGGAACGGGCCGATGGGGGTGTTTGAGGTTCCGGGATTTTCGCGAGGGACTTTCAAAATCGCCCATGCTGTGGCCGAGAACGTCGGTGCGATCTCCATTGTAGGCGGCGGCGACACGGTCTCGGCGGTGCACGGCGCCGAAGTGGCGGATAAGATCACGCATATTTCCACCGGCGGTGGGGCGTCGCTGGAATTTCTGGAAGGTAAGAAACTGCCGGGAGTCGAAGCCCTCACCGATAAGAAGTGATCCATCTTCGCCAAGCTTTCGAAACGTTGAACCATCCATCATTCGTTTTTCCATTCCGAATCAAGAAGGCTTCCGCATGAGAACCAAGCTAATGGCCGCCAATTGGAAAATGAACAAGACGCCGGATGAAACTCGCGTGTACTTCGGCGAATTTCTCCCGCTGGTCGCAGGTCACAGTCGCGATGAGATTGTGGTTTGCCCGCCCTACACGGATGTGGACGCGGCGCTGGCGGCGGCGCGGGGTTCCAACGTGGCAATCGGAGTACAAAACGTTCATTGGAAAGCCGAGGGCGCTTACACAGGGGAAATTTCGGCCCCGATGTTGGTGAGCCTGGGTGTGACCCATGTCATCGTAGGACACTCGGAGAGGCGGCAGTATTTCGGCGAGACCGATGACACGGTGAACCTGCGGCTGAAGGCCGCCTTAGAAGCCGGGCTCACACCGATCTGTTGCGTGGGCGAAGTACTCGAGGAACGCGAAGCCGGCCTTACCGATGATGTGTTGCGACGGCAGTGTGTCCGGGCATTTCACGCCATTTCTGCCAAGAAAGCCGCTAAGCTGGTCGTCGCCTATGAACCGGTGTGGGCGATCGGCACCGGCAAAACAGCGACGCCGGACCTGGCCGCCGAAGCGCATGCCGTGATCCGCCGGGAAGCTGCGGAGGCCTTCGGCGGGGATTTCGCATCGCTGATGCGCATTCTTTACGGGGGATCGGTGAAGCCGGATAATGCCGCGATTTTGATGGCACAAGAGGAAATCGACGGCGCACTGGTGGGCGGGGCTTCGCTCGATCCGAAATCGTTTGCGGCGATTGTGAACTACTGAGGTGAAACGACCTGCCAGCCCGAAACTTAGAGGCATTGAGGCGTTCGTGGGCTCGGCGCAAGCATGGCAAACTACCAATTTGCGGAGGTTGCGACTCTTCGGTACAGCGCGGGTTTAAAGTCTGGAGCGAGCCGATGCATCCAAGCCTCCGAATGCAAAGGTTTTCCCGCGTGGCTCAGGACGCAGATTGAGCTAATGTAAGTATCCGAAGATTGGTAGAAATACTCTGATATTCTGGAACTGCGGAGGGTACCTCGGTTACGGCGAAACCCACGCAAACGATACAACAGAAACTACTTATGCCGCATCCCAGTGATTGCGGCCCGGAACAGGCGACTTGACCGAGCCACGACAGCAACCGGCGACTGAACCTAGCGAAGCCGAGTTAATCGAGCGGGCGAAGCTGGGGGACGCAGAAGCGTTCCAGGCGCTCTATGACAAGCACAAGCGGCGGGTATATTCGCTGTGTCTGCGCATGACGGCAAACACGGCGGAGGCCGAGGATCTGGCGCAGGAGGCGTTCCTGCAGCTCTTCCGCAAGATCGCAACATTTCGCGGGGAGTCGGCGTTTTCGACGTGGTTGCACCGGCTTTCGGTAAACGTCGTGCTGATGCATTTGAGGAAGAAAAGTCTTCCCGTGGTTTCGTTGGAAGAGACCACGCAAGGGACTGAAGAGGATTCTCCGAAGAGGGATTTCGGGGCGGACGATATCGCGCTGGCCGGGTCCATTGACCGCATGCAGTTGCAGAGGGCAGTGGACAATCTGCCTCCGGGCTACCGGACGATTTTCGTACTGCACGACATAGAAGGTTACGAGCATAATGAAATCGCCAGGATCGCGGGATGCTCGATTGGGAACAGCAAGTCGCAGCTACACAAGGCGCGCATGAAATTGCGCGATCTGCTCAAGATGAATAGAGCCGAAAAGGCCGCAAAATCTCGAGTAGGTTAGACAGGCGTTGGACCACTGAACGACGAATACGGAACGACATTAACCTGAGCAGGGGCGCAAGCGTTGCGGCAATAGTTCGAGCCGCAGCTGACTTGGGGAGAAGGTTATGAATTGCGTTCAGCTGCAGCAGAGCTTGGCGGACCTGGAAAATGGCGGAAGTGTGGAGCAGTTCGCCCATCTCAGGGCGTGTACGGCGTGCTCGGCGCTGGTAAGGGACCTGAATCAGATCGCCGCAGCGGCGAGCCGACTGCAAGCGGCAGACGAACCCAGCCCTAGAGTTTGGAATTCTATTGAAGCCGTCCTGCGACAAGAGGGCGTGATCCGTCCGCAGCGAGGGGCCCGGCGGCTTATACCTTCCTTCGGCACCCGCTGGG
>JBAUYE010000036.1:0-13726 GCA_049584615.1 Candidatus Sulfotelmatobacter sp. | reverse complement strand
GGCAGTAGGCGAGCACATCGTCGAAAGTTTCAAAACGGGTGACGGTCTGGTCCTGGCGAAAGGCGATCAGGAGATCGGAAAACTCATGCTCTGGGATTTCAAACTTCCTCACGGTTTCGGCTAAGGCTACAAAAACCGGATGGCGGGGATTGCCTAGGTAGCAAGCATCGAGTTCGGCCTGCCACTCATCCAGCAGGGCCAGAGCGGCGGTTGCGTCTCCGACCTCATCGCCTAGATCGTCGGAGATGCGGCAATAGGCGTAGACGTTCAGGAAATCCTGACGCAGGTTCTTCGGGAGAAACCAAGTGGCGACTGAGAAGTTCTCGTAATGGGTGCGGGCGAGGCGGCGGCAGTATTCGCGTGCTTCCTCCAGCGATGGCGCGGATTGGGGGATCGCATATTCGGCGGGCAGGCGGCTCCAGCCGAGCGCGGCGGCCGGCGCGACGGGCATACGAGGGTCGGTGCTGGTTGCAGAAGTCATTCAGTAAGAAATCATTTCAGGATTGCTCGGCACCCGACCAGAAAGCCTACCTCAGCGGCTGAAGCCGAGATCCATTCTGCCGGTCTTATGGCACGAGTGAACTCGTGCCCTTCCCGATCCCGTGGCTCTAGTGGCCGGGAATGATGGCGGTTTTGATGTCGCCGCCGCGGTTCAGCATGTGCCGCAGCACCTTCTGCAGGCTCGACAGAGGAGCCTCGCCAGTGATGTAGTCGGTGGGGCGAATTTTCTTGGCCGCGATCAGGCCGAAAGCCCGGCGCACCGTCTCCGGCGTGTGATGGAACGTGGCTTTCAGCGTGATCTCGGAATAGTGCAAGCGATTGGTATCGAGTTGCACTTTGGATCCGCTGGCGCATCCGCCGAAGAAATTTACGGTGCCGCCTTTGCGAACCATCTCTACAGTCCACTCCCAGGCGTCGGGACGACCTACCGCTTCGATCACTACATCGCAGCCGCGTTTCTGCGGAGTCAGCGCGCGCACCGCCTCTACCACGTCCGCCACCTTGGTTGTCTGCACGATTTCGTGCGCACCCATGTGCTTGGCGGCAATTACCTGTTCGTCGCGCTTCACCACCGAGACCACGTTGCAGCCGATGGCGCGCGCCACCTGGACAAACATCAATCCAATGGGGCCGCCGCCGATGATGGTAACCGTGTCGCCAATTTCCACGCCGGTTTCGTGCAGGCCGCGCAGCACGCAAGCCAGAGGTTCGGTCATGGCCGCGTCTTCAAAACTCACGCCGGGCGGGATGACCAGCATATTGGCTTCGACAATGCGGCGCGGCACGCGGATGTATTCCGCGTAGGCTCCATTGTTGAAGAGCAGGTCTTCGCACAGATTTTCCTGGTGCTTGGAACAATAGAAACACATCTGGCAGGGCGCGGAATTCAGCGCGACTACGCGCATGCCCTTCTTGAAGCTGTGGACGCCCTCGCCAACTTCCTCGATCACTCCGGCCAGTTCATGTCCGAACAAAGCGGGAGGCACAATCATGCGGGCGTGGTAGCCGCGCTGATACACCTTGAGATCGGTGCCACAGGTGAGAGCGACCTGCACCTTGACCAGCACCTCGCCTTTTTCGACGCGAGGGATGGGTACCCTTTCAATCTTCAGATCTTCTTTGCCGTAAAGAACGGCAGCTGTCATTTTTCCATTCACTGCTTGCTTCCTTCCCGGGGCTCACGGTTCCAGGAACTACCCGGCTGAATCACGATCTTCATCGATGCCGGTTGGGGATGAGCGGCGAGTTGCAACGCCTGCGCGCTCTCCTGCAGCGGAAACCGATGGCTGATCAGCCGTTCCAAATCCATCTCGCGGTTCATCACAAAACGAACCGACTCTTCCCTCAAATCGACCGAAGCGCTATAAGAGCCGACCAGCGCCTTCTCATCCACGCAAATCGCGGCGGGATCTAGTACCACCTCCCCGCGCTGCGTTTGCGCAAACAACAGCACCCTGCCACCGGGACGGGCCGCATCCATCGCAGGACGGATCAAGCCGTTACTGGCCACGGCCAAAATCACAGCGTCGGCGCCGCGGCCATCAGTCTGCTTCCGCACAGCCCCGACCGTGTCGTCGTGCGACGCGTCTATTCTATGCTCAAAACCAAGGCTTTTAGCTATTCTAAGCCTCTCGGGATACAAATCGGAAGTAATAACCGTGGCGCCTGCCCTTCGCGCCAGCACACTCAGAATAATGCCGATGGGGCCCTGCCCGATGGTGAGCACGGTCTCGACTGGTTCCAGGCGCAGGGCTTCGATTCCCTTCATGCAGGTGTTCACGGGCTCCACAAAAGAAGCCTGCTCAAAGGAGACTGCTTGGGGGATCTTCACCGTTCCCTGATCAACAATCCAATCCATCACGCGAACATATTCCGCGAAGCCTCCGCCAGAAGGCTCGAATCCAGCGGTGCAGCCCACCTTCTTGTAAGTCGGACACTGGGCGAAGGTCTTATGCCGGCAGTAGTAACACTGGCGGCAGGGAATGTGATGAAAGACTACAACCCGATCGCCGGGCGCGAACTTGCTCACTCCTGCGCCTACCGCCGCCACCACGCCAGAAGTTTCGTGGCCGAAGATGCGGGGCGCCGAGTGGGAGCCGGAGGCAATTTTCTTCAGGTCGGTGCCGCAGACTCCGCAGGTGTGTACCCGCAGGAGCAGTTCTCCGGCGCCGATCCGGGGCACGGGAACGGTCTCGAGGCGGACGTCGTTGACTCCCCGGTAAACCGCCGCCAGCATGGTCGCAGGGATCGACTGGCTTTGGTCTTCGATCGCGACTTGTCCTGCAATTCCCATCTTGTTCTTCGACGATCCCCCTTCTATGAACTCCTTGGGCGAACTCCTTAGATGAACTCCGCCTGCGATATGCTTCAGAGCGATCCGGTGTCTTACTTTCCGGAGTCTCCTCCCTGCCTCGGGTCGGTATTTCTGAACTCCACGTGCACAGTCATCGAATCCAGATACGGCGATTCGGGCGGTGTGAAGTGGTACGCCTTCACCTGCAACACGACATAGAAATTATCCACCTTCATGATTCGCCTGGCGCCCAGGGGAACTTGCGCAAAAGTCGAAGGCCAGAGCCGGTATGTAGCGTTCTTCGCTTCATTCTTCGGATCATCCGACGGATTCGGCGATACCAACAGGACGTTGGTGAAAACGGGGTGTAGCAGGTCAGCCATGGTTCCTTGCCAGGATGTGATCTTGGTATCACCCTCCGGCCCCTGGGGAATAATTGAGAAGGCATAGCGGTCGTTGCCAGCGAGGTCCTTGATGCGCTGGCGGAAAACCGGGTCCTGCGGGGTGAGTTTGATGTCAAAGCTGTCTTCCACGATACGGGTTGAGCCCTGGCGAAAGCTTTGTGCGTAAACTTCAGTCGCGGCTGACTGAGCGGCCAGAGGCATTGCCATACACAAGAGCATGAGAAGCAGCCTTGGTTTCGTGAGCATTATCATTTGCGACCTCCCACGTGAAAACCGCTGACGGCTGCAGGTTGCGGCTCGGGCTGCGCCGTGGCCGCAGACGCTGCGACTGGGTTGGACGGCCGGCTTAATTCCTGCCAGTAGTGATCGATATGCTCGCACAGCACTCTTGCTGCTTTGCGACTGTTGGCTGCCAGCGTGGCAGTGCGGCGCCACAGCCACGGCCGGAGAACTACAAAAGCTGCGAAGTTCGCGGTCTTGAACCGGCCGTCAGCGGCGATGAAGCGTCCAGTCTCGGGCATTTCAAAATTCAGCTCATCGGAAATCACTTTCATCGCCGCGAATCCAATGCCCTGGGCCCGCGCGGCCGCTGCCACTCCAGCCGCTTCCATATCCACGGCCTGCGCTCCGTAGGCCTGTGCCAGGCTGGCTTTTTGTTGCGTTCCCGCTACGGCCGCGAAGGTCACCAACGAGCCTCTTTCCTTTCGGCTCCCTCGTTCCAGTCCGGGCGCGCCTTCGATTTCGATCCGGCTTCCGTCGCGAGCATCAATCACAAGCGCTGGCACGAAGAGGTTCCCTACTCGCAGATCTGCATCAAGCGCGCCGGCAAATCCTACCGACTGCAGCAGCGTAGGATGGTACAACGCGATCACCGCTTCGGCGGCGCGACGGGCAGCTTCCATGCCGATTCCGCCGCATACAATCACTATCTCGTCCCGCTCAAAGAAAATAAATCTGCGGCCGTCGTGCTGCCGTTCCACGCGGCTCCAACTTCTGGTGAGCCCGCTGACTTCGCGCTCGAGCGCGGCTACGATGGCAACTTTAGGCATATCCGTTGGCCCGGAACCACTCGACGGCACGGCGCAAGGCAGCATCCGCTGGGATGGTCTTCCATCCTAATTCGCGCGCGGCTTTGTCGGAACTGGCCCACATCTTTTTCTTTCCCATGCGCACCGTGTCGACCGTCGCGCGCGGCTCGCGGCCGAGCAGGCGGCCTGATACCGTCTCATCCACCGCACCGGCCGCATAGGCAACGAAGTAAGGCAGCTTCACTTTCGGCGAGGGCAAGCCCGCGATCAGGCCGAGCTTGTCGAGAATCTGCTTCAGCGTCAGGTTCTCACCGCCGAGAATATAGCGCTCGGCGGTCTTGCCCTTTTCCAGCGCTGCAATGTGTCCCCGCGCACATTCCCTTACGTCTACCAGATTCAGCCCCGTCTCCACGTACGCAGGAAACTTCCTTTTAAGAAAGTCGACGACGATCCGCCCGGTCGGAGTCGGCTTGACGTCTTGCTCGCCCACGGGTGTTGTCGGATTCACTATCACTACCCGCATCCCGGCGCGACCCGCTTCCATCGCCACCTGTTCGGCCATGAACTTCGAGCGCTTATAGTGACCGATCATGTCGGCGAGGGAGACTGGCGAGTCTTCGTCCGCCGGATGGCCGTTGCCGGTGAAGCCCATGGTGGCCACGCTTGAGGTGTACACCACGGCGCGCACGCCGTTTTTCTGCGCTGCGGCCAGGATCGCCCGCGTTCCTTCCACATTCGAGCGATACATCTCCGCTGGATCCTGCACCCAGAGCCGGTAGTCGGCGGCTACGTGAAAGACGACCTCGCAGCCCGCCATTCCTTTCTCGAGTGACGCTGCATCGCGCAGGTCGCCGGTCGCGGTTTCGGCCTTCGTGGTGCCGGAACCAGTCCCAGAGCTCAGGCCTTCCAGATTCTTCAGATTACTGGTCGGGCGCACCAGCAGCCGCAAATCGGCTCCCTGCTCCGCCAGAGCACAAGCTACGTGGGAGCCTAGAAATCCGGTCGCGCCTGTAACGAAAACTTTCAGGGCAGTTCTCAGTTCTCAGTTCTCAGTTCTCAGCCAAAGCCTCATCGCTCGGGGAGCGACACTGAGAACTGAGAACTGGGAACTGAGAACTAGTTTTCGGCCTTCTCCATCACCTTGGCATACGTTGTCAGCGCGAGCAATGGGAAATACTGGCGGTAGAGGTGATAGTTCAGATAGAACACACGGGGAAAGCCGGTGCCCGTGTAATGAGGCTCATCCCACGATCCATCTTCTTTCTGGGTGCGCAGCAGGTAGGCAATGGCGCGAGCCACGGAATCGCTGCGCGTGTCGCCGACTGCAAGCAAGCCCAGAATTGCCCACGCCGTTTGTGAAGGAGTGCTCGGCCCCACGCCGTGCAGCGCCGCATCGTCGTAAGAACCGCAGGATTCGCCCCAACCGCCATCCGGGTTCTGCATCATGCGCAACCACTCGGCCGCCTGCTGGATGAAAGGCTCGTGGTTGTCCATGCCGATCGCTTCCAGGCCGCGCAGCACCAGGAATGTGCCGTAGATGTAATTCACGCCCCAGCGCCCGAACCAGCTTCCGTCCGGTTCCTGCTCGTCGCGGAGGAACTGGATCGCTTTTTTCACCGCAGGATGGTTTTTGTCGTAGCCGTAGGCCGCCATCATCTCAAGCGTGCGGCCGGTGATGTCAACCGTCGCGGGATCGAGCATGGCGTTGTGATCGGCGAAGGGCACATGCTGGAACACCATCTCATCGTTGTCCTTGTCGAACGACGCCCAGCCGCCGTTCTTGCACTGCATCGACAGAACCCAATCGATTGCGCGTTGCACCGACTCCCGCTGGTAACGTCCATTGGGATGCTCCACGCGGCTCAGCGCCAGGCAAACCATAGCGGTATCATCGACATCGGGATAGAACTCATTGTTGAACTCGAAGTACCAACCGCCCGGCTTGCCTGTCTTGTTCTTGATTTGCCAGTCTCCCGGATTCCGCACCTGCTTCTGCAGGATCCAGTCGGCGCACTTCACCATCCGCGGATCATTCGCCGGCACTCCCGCTTCGGCGAGGGCGAACATGGCGTAGGCCGTATCCCATACCGGAGACAGGCAGGGCTGCATGCGGAAAGTGTCGCCTTCTTCGATGCCTAATCTCTCAAACTCATCCAGCGCGCGGATCACCTGGGGATCATCAACTGAGTAACCCAGGCAACGCATCGCAATCGTGGAGTTCATGATCGAGGGATATATTCCCGCGAGCCCGTCGCTCATCTCGAAACGCTCGAGCATCCACTTCTCCGCGGTCTTTAGTGCGATCGAGCGCAGGGGCCGAATGTGGACTCGCTCAAACCAGTGTGTCATGCGATCGAGACAAAGAAAGAAATTCCGCCAGGACACCAGCTTTTTCGACCAGCGCAGGTGCATGCGAGACTTTTGCATGCCGCCGACAAACAGCTCTTCGATGCCCATCTCCCGGGGGATTTTCTTGAACGGCTTCTTGGCATAGCAGATGGAGAGCGGGACCAGGATGGCCCGCGACCACGATGATATTTCGTAGAGGTTAAACCAGAACCAGTTGGGAAACAGAACGATCTCGGGTGGAATCGCCGGCACTGCGTCGTAGTCATACTGCCCGAAGAAACAGAGATAGATCTTGACGAATGTGTTGACCTCGGTAACGCCGCCGAGTGCCAGGATTTTCTTGCGGGCGCGCTGGAGCACGGGATGATCCACCTGGTATCCCGCAAGCTTCAGACCGAAATATGCCTTGACTGAAACGCTGATATTCGATGGCCCCGTAGGGTAAATGCTCCATCCGCCGTCTTCGTTCTGATGCTGAATGATCCAGTTGGCAGCCTTTTGGAGGCGCACAGGATCGACCGTTCCCAGCAAGGTGTGGAGCACAAGGTAGTCTGACTCGAGCGTAGTGTCGGCTTCCAGCTCTCCGCACCAGTAACCTTCCTCGTGCTGAGCGGAAAAAAGAAGTTTGCGGGCGGCGTCCATGGCAGCGCCGACACGGCTTGCCAGCCCGTCGATCTTGCCGAAGCGAAGTTGGGGTGCGGAAGTAGTATGGGGATCGGGGGAGTTGGTGTCCATCTCCATCAATAAGCGGCTCCGTTAATCCGCGGTGGCGCTGGCCGGAGCGGCGGCAATGGCTTCGACAATCTCCGGCGGCAGCCCGAAGCGGACGTTTTCCGGCATCACTTCCAGTTCCTGCACGTTGTCGAAACCCTTAGTGGCCAGAAACTTCATCGTTTCCTCCACCAGGCACTCTGGCGCCGAAGCACCGGCGGTGAGTGCGATGGTCTTCACGTCGAGCAACCACTCGGCCTCAATATCTTTGTAGCTGTCGATGAGATGCGCGTTCGTGCCCAGATTGCGCGCCACCTCAACCAGACGATTCGAATTGGAGCTGTTCTCAGAGCCGACGACCAGCAGCAGATCAGATTCCGAGGCCACTTCCTTCACGGCCACCTGCCGGTTTTCCGTGGCATAGCAAATATCCTGCGCGGCCGGGCCTTTAATGTTGGGAAACTTTTTCTTCAGCGCCGCGATAATGTCTTTGGTCTCATCCAGGCTAAGCGTGGTCTGGGTAAGATACGCCACGTGATCAGGATCGGGCACGCTCAGCGATTTCACCTGCTCGGGATTTCCCACTACCTGGGTCACCAGCGGAGCCTCGCCCAGCGTTCCGATTACCTCGTCATGATCGTGGTGTCCGATCAGGATCAGCGAGTAGCCCTCTTTGGCAAACTTCACCGCCTCCACGTGCACCTTAGTGACGAGCGGGCACGTCGCATCGATTACACGCAGTCCGCGCCGGGCGCTGTGCTCGCGCACCTCTGGCGAAACTCCGTGAGCGCTGTAGATGACGCGCTCGCCGTTGGGGACTTCATCTTCGCTGTCGACGAAGATCGCGCCCTTGCCGCGCAATTCGTCCACCACAAAGCTGTTGTGGACGATTTCCTTGCGCACGTAAATGGGCGGACCGAAGGCCTCGAGCGCGATACGCACGACGTCGATAGCCCGTACCACGCCGGCGCAGAACCCGCGCGGCTTGAGCAACAACAACGTCTTTCCCTGACTATTTGGCACTATCAAACTCCCGTTCTTGTGGTCGTCTTACTGATCAGCCCCAGACCATCCAAGATGCAAAATGTGGCCTTGAAACCTGTACGATCAGGGTACACGAACCCCATTGAGGCGATAGTAATAAACTACCGGAAAGTACCCTTCTGGTCAACGTAAGCCACAGAAACGGCGGGGATTAGCAGTGAAGTGGGAGAATTCAGGGCCGAGTGGCGCCGCTCCGGTGCCCGTCTACCACAGCCTCCTTACGCCATACCCATCCAACGCCCGATCATTGCTTACAATCGGCACGTTTTCGGCCTGGGCTTGGGCAATCAGCATGCGGTCGAAAGGATCTTTGTGCGGGCCGGGGAGCAAGCCGGCGCGGATCGCGTGAGCAACAGTTACCGAGACTGGCTCGAATCTTTCCCGGGCCAGATATGCCCCGAAGTTTTCGACAACCTCAACCTCAACGTCTAACTTCCCTAGTCGGACTTTGGTGGCAATTTCCCACATTGAGGCGGCGCTCACGAGCACCGTGTGATCCCGGTGCGTGAGCAGGCTCTGAGCCGAGAGGGGCAAGGACGGACTCTTCACGAGCCACCAAAGTAGCGCGTGAGTGTCCAGCAAAAGGCGCACGGCGCTGTTACTCCCAGCCTTCCAGTTCTTCAGGAGGGAGGGGCTCGAAGAATTCCGGGCCTATCTTGATCTTGCCTTTAAGGGCACCAGGCTTGCGATCTCCGCGCTTGTCTTCGATGGCGACCAACCGGACCACCGGCTTTTTCCCGCGCGCGATCACGATCTCCTCGCCCTTGCAAGCCTTCTCGATGAGCCGCGAAAGCTGCGTCTTGGCTTTGTGTATGGTGATGGTTTCCATGTCACGATGGTTAGCTAATTAATGTTAGCTAACCAAAGTTCTTTCGTCAAGCGCCTAATCTCGCCTTACCCGTTGGCCTTAATCATCTGCTCCGCGTGCTTGCGCGATGTGTCGGTAAGCTTGGCCCCGCTCAACATGCGGGCTACTTCTTCGGTGCGTTCTTCGCCGACGACGGCGCGGATACTGGTGCGGGTGCGACCGTTGCGGTCCTTCTTCTCGATTACGTAATGCTGATCGGCAAACGTAGCGATCTGTGGCAGGTGAGTGACGCAAAGAACTTGATTGGATCGTGCCAGAGCTTTCAGCTTTTTTCCTACGGCTTCGGCGGCGCGGCCGCCGATGCCGGAGTCGATTTCGTCGAAGACCATGGTGCGCTGGGTGGGACGTTGAGCGGCGCGCCCCACCGCGGGTGCCGTGGAGCTAGCTTTCGCGGGCGAGGGCGCCCGCGCCACGTAGGTAGATGCCACACTCAACTTCAGCGCCAGCATCACCCGCGACAATTCGCCACCCGAGGCAATGTGCTCCAACTGCCGCATGGGCTCGCCGGGATTTGTCGCAATCATATAAACGACCTCGTCGATTCCCGCCGCTGCCCAGTTCCCTTCTTCTTCGCTGGTCGTCATCTGGATGCGGAAAGTCGATTTCATGGCCAGATCGTTGATCTCGGCCTCGACCAGCTTCTCCAGCTTGCGCGCCGCGTCCTGCCGGGATTTCGATAGCGCTCGCGCCGCCCGCAAATACTCCGCGCCGCTCTTCGCCAGCTCGGAGCGAAATTCGCGCAGGATCTCGTCTTTGTTTTCGATCTCGGAAAGCTTGCGTTCGACGTCCGCTCCGAAGGCGATCACATCCTCAAGCGCTGGACCATACTTGCGCTTCAGCCGGTCAAGCACGGCGAGCCGATCTTCGACCTCCGCCAGATGTTCGGGAGAGGCGTGGATTCCGCCGGCGTAGTCCCTTACCGTGGCTCCCACATCTTCCACGCTGATGCGCGCGGTTTCGAGCGCGGCCAGTGCCTCTTGAAACCTGGGCTCATATCGCGCCAGGTCTTCAATCTGCTTCTGCGCGGCCCGCATCGATGCGGAGGTGGAACCGTCTCCCTCATAGAGCAGATCGAAAGCCTGCATGGCGGCGTTGTAAATCTTCTCCGCGTTAGCCAGGACGCGCTTCTCGGTTTCCAGGCGCTCGTCTTCGCCGGCTTGCAGCCTGGCCTCTTCGATCTCGCGTTTCTGAAACATCCACAGATCCACTAAGCGCAAGCGGTCTTGTTCATCGCGCTGCAGATCGTCGATGCGCGCCCGAATTCCCTTCCACGATTCAAATGTAGCCATGACGTGCTCGAGCTGGCTTCCGGCAAATGCATCGAGCAATGCCAGGCGCGCGGGGGCATTAAACGACAGGATCGATTCGTTTTGCGCATGAATGGTCGCCAGATGCGGCGCCAGTTGACGCAGCACCGCGACCGTAGCTGGCTGATTGTTCACGAACACGCGGCCTTTGCCTCCAGCGGCAATCTCACGACGCACGATCAGAGAGCCGTCGTCGGATTCGTCGAGGCCGTTGCGCTCCAGCACTTTTTCGATCGCATCCCCGGCGGCGCCTTCGCACGCGAAAACCGCCGATACCAGGGCGCGCTCCGCGCCGGTACGAATCACCTCACTTGACGCCTTTTCCCCGAGCAGCAAGGCCAGGGCATCAATCAATATGGATTTGCCGGCGCCTGTTTCTCCCGTCAGCAGGTTCAGCCCGGAGGTGAACTCCACCGCCGCGTTGTCGATGACCGCGTAGTTCTCCAGCCGCAATTCAACCAGCACAGGCAGTCCTCAGTCGACCATGTCGAAGTTTTGCGCAGCATAGCATGAAAGGCAGTGTCCAGTGGCCAGTTGTCATTTGTCAGTTTGAGCAGGAACGGGTTTGGCGGTGTGCGCTGACGAGAATCTTTTCAACGCCTCGGTTCCAGCACCAAACAGAAAAGCCACGGCCGGAGCCGTGGCTCTATAAAAGGCCGCCTGATTAGCCAGCCTTGCGGTACTTATCCGCGCTTTCCTCCGTGGAACCTGTGGTTATCACTTCTTTGCGACGTTCCCGCAACCTGTCCTGGAATACGTCCCAACGCGGCCCGATTCCATTCGCGCTCTGGCTGATTACAACTGAATCGGTGCTGGCAGCGAAGCCGCTCTCGGTAAAGGCCCCGGTATCGACGTTGCCGGCCGCGGCGTCCGCCGCCCTGGCCGAAGGCGATTGCCCCGGCATCTGCGGAGTCGTAGGAGTAATGTTCCGGTCGGTCCCGGCACGGTGCATCACCGGATCAGCTTCCCACTTCGATCGATAGCGCCCTTGATAGTCCGACCACTGTGCATCGGATTCCAGGTCCGCTTCCTGAAAAGGTGGGAATTTCTCCACCTGCTCCTTGGTAAGAGGGACGCTAAAGTCGTCCTTGTGCTCCACAGACAAACGAAGCCGGTCCGCGGGGACAATAAACTTCTTGGTCGTCAACCATCCTCCGGTGTCGACCACCACGTAGTGAATGAGTCCGGTGAAGTGATCAAAGATCACATCGTCGATCTTGCCAAGTTTTTCATCGTTTATCCCATACAACTTGGAGCCTCGAATGTCTTCGGTGGCATCCGTGAAGCGATAGTTTCCCAACAGTCCGTGCTTAGCCATGATTTCCCCTCCTTCGAGATCCCTTACTGACTGAAACGCTCCCCTTAGATGTCAACCGCGATGCTGGGGTATATCAGGAAAGGTATATCGGGAAAAATAAATTATGAAGGCGTTCTGGGTCCACATGGACGTTATTCTTAGGATACGTCCTGCAGAGAAGTTCGCTTCGATCATCTATAATCGCCGCAAGGTATCCCAAAACTACGATGCACCTTCCCTACTTTGCAGCTTTCGTCGGCGGCGAAATTGTCGAACTCGTTTCCAGTAGCGGCCCCGTCGCCAAGTTTGTCCTTCTCACCTTGCTGGCGTTCAGTTTTATCTCCTGGGCCATCATCCTCACCAAGTGGAACCTCCTGCGCCGCGCGCGCTGGCAAAGTGGACGCTTTCTGCGCGCCTTTCGCAAGGCACAACGCCTGCAGGATATTGCGACGGTGGCGGATCAGTTCCGTCCCAGCCCCCTAGTGGGCGTTTTCGAAGGCGGATTCCAGGAATACAAGCGCCAGTTGTCGGCGCACGGAGCCGCGCTGCGCAGTCTGACCGCAGTGCAGCGCGGCATGCAGATCGGAGCCTCGGAAGAAATCACGCGCCTCGAGCGCAATGTTCCATGGCTCGCCATTACCGCAGCCGTGACTCCGTTCATCGGATTGTTTGGCACGGTGTGGGGCATCATTGACGCCTTTCATGGCCTCGGAACGGCCGGGGGCGCCACGCTGCGCGCGGTTGCCCCGGGCATATCCGAGGCTCTTATTACTACTGCTGCAGGACTGGCGACAGCCATCCCTGCCGTCATCGCTTACAACCTCATCGGCAGCTCCATCCGCAATTTCGCCGCCAGCGGCGACGACTTCGGCCTCGAAGTGCTGAACGCCATCGAGACCATTCAGCCGCAAGCCGCACCAGAAGTGAGGCGGTAATGGCGTTCACCTCCTCCAACGGCCGCACGCAGACGGCGCTCGCCGACATCAACATCACCCCGCTGGTGGATGTCGTACTCGTGCTGCTGATCATCTTCATGGTCACCGCGCCGGTGCTCGAGTCCGGCATTGAAGTGAACGTGCCCAAAACCCGCACGGTCAAGGAAATCACTGAAGAACGTCTGGTCATCACCATTAACAAGGATCAGCGGGTGTTCCTCGGCAACGAGGCCATCAATATCAACCAGATCGCGGCCACGCTGCACCAGAAGATTCGGGATCCCCGCAACCAGTTCATCTTCGTCCGCGCTGATGAAGAAGTCCCTTTTGGAGCCTTCGCCACAGTTATGGATGCGGTGAAGCAAGCCGGCATCACCAACATCAGCATCGTCACCCAGCCTCTGGAAGAACATGGCGCAAAACGCTGAAATCTTCTTCGAGCACGACAACTGGGGGCGCGCCCTCGGATGGTCGGCGGGTTTCCATGTCGCCGTGACGGCATTGATCGTGCTCTATTCGCTTATCTTTGGCGCATCTGGTGGCGCGAGTTGGGGCGCAGGCGGCGGGGGCGGAGGCGCCATCGGCGTCACTTTGGTCAGCTCAGTCCCGTTGCCCGCCAACCCCACGCAAAGCCAAAACGTTTTGGCCAACGAATCCAAGGGCCTTACCCAATCTCAGCCCAAGATCGAGGAGAAGGCGCCGGACGCGATCGAAATCCAGGGCAAGAATTCCAAGGTCAAACCGACCAAGCCTCCCACCCCGACTAAGGCAAAACCTGAAGCTCCGCCTCAGGAAGAAACCAACCAGGTTGCTTATGGCGAAGGAGGTCCCGTCAGCGGTCCGTATGGCACGTTCTCTGCCGGCGGCGCAAAAGGAGGTTTCGGCGTCAACGGAGGCGGGGGTGATTTCGGCAGTCTTTACGCCTACTACGTCCGAGTCATCCAGGAAAAGGTTTCGGAAAATTGGCTGAAGTATGAGGTCGATCCCGG
>JBAUYE010000035.1:0-4295 GCA_049584615.1 Candidatus Sulfotelmatobacter sp. | reverse complement strand
GGACAGGCGGACGTTCACTAATTCCGTTGTCGAGAAATGCAAAACGTCCCGTCTCTCCCCGCTTTCCCTCCGACTCTTATGCCGCTGAATCCAACTTCTTCTTGTTGAGTGCCGGGAGAAGAAGTTTCAGAAGCGCTTCATCGGAGAACGGGTTCTGCCCAGAGATCACCTCGCGATCTTGAAGGACGTAGCTCCCCCACGGCGCGACCACACTTACGTCGGCGCCCGCCGTACGCAAGGCGAAGTCCGGGTAGAAGAGAACCTTACCACCAATCTCAAGCGGTTCCCGCTGCTGCTCTTCCGCTGTCGAAAAGATAGTCATCTTATATCCAGAATATATCCAACCTTGAGCCTTTGTCCGCGCTCCAGCGGCATCGCCCGCCTTCAGCGCGCCGACCACTTCCGACGCATTCGGAAGAGCCGAGAGAAGTGAAATCGGGCCATGGCAGAGCACTGCCGTAGGCTTGGATGTTTTATGAAAGTGTCTCATCACGGTGCCAGCGTCGGGATCGTCGAGAAGATCCATCATCGGGCCGTGGCCGCCGGGGACGAAAACAGCGTCATATTGATCCAGGCCCGATGCGATGACATCCGAGATACGAGTTGGATTTTTGAGCCCAGTCAGGGTGTCGCGGAATTTTAGATAATCCTGAAGCTTAGCCTCGTCCCCACCGAAGAACTGGGCTATCGCTGAATTGACATCCATTTGCGGCGTGTTGCCTTTGGGGTTGGCGAAGGTGATTTCATACCCCTCCTTCATCAGGGCGCGCACCGGAACCGTCAGTTCGTTGAGGTAGTAGCCAGCGCCGGCATAAACCTTGCCATCTTTCAAGGGCAAGCCGTGACCGCTCGAGACTAGTACCAGGACTTTTCCTTTTGTTGTCATTTTGTTCTCCTTTTTGAAAACCCATGAGACCATCTGGAATCGACCATGGATCTAGCCGCATAAAATTATACCGGACCAGAATCTTTCGCCCTATCATTTTCCCAATCATTGACTATTTGCTGTCAGCTTGAAGCGGCCCGGAATAATATTGCGCGCATGCCGTATAGGACAACCGAAAAGTCGGTACCGCGATCTTGCCTCCTCGTGGCAAGCATCCAAGCCCCTAATTGAGCTCCCTGACCCAAATATTCCTGAAGCTAATAGGCGGACTCGGGTCGCCGTGCGCCTGAAGCTTGATAGGCGCGCCGTCGAACTTCTTGTAAAAGGGCTGGCCGATGTACCGCGTCTCGCCCTTCAACTCGAAGTGGTTCTCGACTAGCACCCCGTTAAGGAAGGCGGTCACATAGGCAGGACTCTTCAACGAGCCGTCCGCATTGAACATGGGAGCCGTCCATACCACGTCGTAGACTTGCCAGTCCCCGGGCTTGCGCATCGAGTTCGCCAGCGGAATGCTCTGCTTGTAAACGCTCGCGGCCATGCCGTTCACGTACGTCTTATTGTTGTACGAGTCGAGAATCTGCAACTCATATCCGGCGTCTTCGGGGCCGGTCGAAGCCAGGAACAGTCCACTGTTGCCGCGCAACTGACCTGAACCGGTGATGTTCTCGGGAATTCTCCACTCCATGTGGAGTTGGTAGTTCTTGAAGGTGTGCCGGGTCTCAATGTTCCCCGCTGACTTATTCACCGTGACCACACCGTTGGCAACGATCCATTTCGCCGGGGCAGACCGGTCTTGCGCAGACACCCACTCGTCCAGGTTTTTGCCGTCGAATAGGATGACTGCGTCCGAGGGAGCCGTACCGCAGTCGGCGCCCGGCGTCACCACTTTCGGCTCCGGCTGCCAGACCTCCGTATCTTCAGGCTTGGCAGACTCTTGACCCGCCGTCTGCGTTCCGAGACCAAGAGCAGTGGCGACAACGAGAATGACGGTGCCAAACATCTTTATCAGACCCAACTTTTTCATATGTCCCCTCACCTATCGCCTTTAAGGGTGCCAATCTCACCACCGAAGTCAATGAGTCTGAACGCCCGATAACACCAGCTATTCAGCATCCAGCTTGTTATACTAACTCCGAAATTCCGCTTGGAGGTGTTCATTGCGAATCCCCGCTTTGAGGGTTTTGGCGTTTCTGCTGGTGTATGTGGCGGCAGTTCCCTGCCGGGCACAGGATAAAGTGACGATCCTCTACGATGCGTTCGGGGAATCGAGGGAACTGACGAAGGATTGGGGATATTCCGCTTTGGTGGAGCACAACGGAAAGCGAATTTTGTTCGATACGGGGAATGATGCCGCGATTTTTGAACACAACGTGAAGGCGCTGGGCGTAGACCTGACGAAACTGGATTTTGTGGTGATCTCGCATTGGCACGCAGACCACACGACGGGGCTGAGATATGTGCTGAAGGTGAATCCGAAAGTTACTGTGTATGCGCCCACGGATGGGGCGAATGGATTTGGGGGAGCGGCAATTCCGAAGACGTACTTGCGGACGGATGAGAGCTTGCCCGCGAAGATGCGGTATTTCGGGGGAACGGATCCCGAACATTTCACACTGGGCAAGCTGTATGACACAGGGAATTTTGTGTTGGTGAATCAGTTGACGGAGGTATCGCCGGGGATTTTCCTGGTGCGGACAGTTTCCCAGAAGAAAGAGACACTGGGGCTGCCGGAATTGACGCTGGCGATCAAAAGACCGAACGGGTTGCTGCTCGTCGACGGATGCTCGCACGCGGGGATTGAAGCGATTCTGGAAGCGGCAAGCGCGGTCGATCCGAGAACGGAAGTTGTGTTTGGGGGATTGCACCTGGTGACCACGCCGGTGGAAGAGATTGATGTGCTGGTGGAGAACTTAAAGACGAAGTGGAAGGTGCAGAGGATTGCGCCGGGACATTGCACAGGTGAGCCGGCGTTTGCGCGATTGAACAAGGCGTATGGAGAGAACTATTTGTATGCGGGGTTGGGGACGAAGATCGAGCCGTGAGGATGGCGCACATCCCTGATCGGCCACAATCGAAGCGTTAAGCACGGCAGAAAACAGTCCGAAACATTTCCACAACCATCTTGTGACATCCAACCTTGCGCCTAACCCGAAACGGGCGCATCATGGTCAAAGCGGAGGCAGTAGGGACAATCGAGAACCCAACGGACGCAAGTCCCGTGTTCTCAAGATTTTGACCTCTAACTGTTTTGGGCTCCGGATTTTGCGAGGAATTTCTTGCTAACCCGATGATTCCGCTAGACCCCCCGGGGGGAGGGGGTATCGAGACGACTAACCGAATTCGCCAAGATATAGCCCGCTCCAGCCCTTGGAAACAGTACCGCTCTCAGAATATTTCAAGCAGATTTCCACAAGCCAGTTTCAAAAAAGCTAGAACCTAGAAGCTAGAAGCTGACAGCTGAAAACCGAAAGCTAGAAACTGAGAACCGAGAACTGAGAACTGAGAACTGCCTTCGCAATCGCGCAGTACAAATCAATCGCCTCAGCCAGTTGCTTCTTCTCGATAAACTCGCCATCAGTATGCGCGACGTGTATCGATCCCGGACCAATCAGCAGCGGCTCGCCCCAATTCGTCAGCCGAGGAATGTCAGTGGTAAACGCCGCAATCATCGTCGGCAATCCATCAACCGTGCGAAAGCGCAGGAAGGGAAGTTCCAGCGGGAATTCAACCTTCACCGAATCGCCCGCAGTCGCAAGAATCTGCCGCCGCAGATCCTGCGAAGGACCAATCAGACGATAGAGCAAGTCCGCATGAGCATAATCAGGAATCACGTTGGGCGCGCGACCGCCCTCGATCAATCCGATGTTCAGCGTGCACGGACCAACTTCTGGATCGGACGGCAAAGGCATCGCGCGCAGCCGCGTGAGAGCCGCAAGAAGCTTGTCAATTGCGGATTCGCCGAGTTCAGGATAAGCCGAATGCGCCATGCGCCCCGAAGCGGTAACCTCAACCCGCAGCGTCCCCTTCGAAGCCAGAGCGATGCGATTCTCGGTCGGTTCGCCATTGACCAGGAATTTGCATCCATGAGCAGGCTGACTCGCCGCGAACTCGTTAGCTGCCTGCGCGCCCAGGCTGTCGCGCTCTTCGCCCACCAGGAACAGCAGTCCGACGTAAATTCGTTCCTTGCGCAATCGTTCCGCAGCAGCAATCTGCGCGGCAATAATGCCCTTCGCATCACACGAGCCGCGCCCGTAGATTCGAGCGGCGTCTTCGGAAGATGCAATGAACGGAGGAACCGTGTCCATGTGCGTGGAGAAAACCACCACCGGATTCGGCTGCTCCGGCGAAGTAGCATAGACGTTGAAGCGATTGCCTTCGACCGGCATGCGCCGCGTCTGGTAGCCAATGC
>JBAUYE010000034.1:0-8008 GCA_049584615.1 Candidatus Sulfotelmatobacter sp. | reverse complement strand
TGTCCGGTGTGCTCAAACACGGCTTTCGAAACCAGCGACACGTTTTTGATGTTGCGCACGCCTCCCACCGAGCCGGCGCGGCGCGTGGGGCCGTGCATGCAGCAGGCATCGAGTTCGACCACGCCTTCTTCGTTGGGAAGTCCGCCGAGGCCGACGCTGGTGTCGTTGGGATCGTCCTCCGGTCCCTTAACCACTTTGAGCGCGGCGTCGAGCGTGTCGCCGCCGCTCTTCAGGAACGCGTAGGCTTCGTCGAGATAGTTGAACCCGTTGTTGGCACAGACGATGATCGGGCGCTTGTAGGGTCCGGATTGTGCGCCGTGCTCTTGGGTTGCGGCACCTTGCTTGGAATTTTCTCCCTGGGCTCGGGCTCCTACTCCAGCGGCGACTGCTCCTAGAACTGACGTCTTTACGAAATCACGGCGCGAGAAAGTCATGGGTTGCTCCTGGATGTAGGAAACCGGGAAGGATATCACGCCGCGGGATGGAGGTTCGGGGCTTTGTCGCTGGTCAGATCGGACATCGAAAAAAATGCGGATCGAATCCGATTAATCATCTGGAATCAATAATTTGAAAGGAATCGACCCGGTCTGAATCCAGCTAAAATATTGATTCCAGACAGTTTATCCGCAAAATATTGCGGACAAAGGAGTTAGGTGCGTTTGCATCGCGTAAGTTATTTGGAATCAGTGATGCGATTTCTGTCCAGACTGAAAACAATCGAATTCTGCTTGGCGAAATCTTGTGGGGGAAGGGCTTAGCTCGGGCTCTATTCAGTTTTCAATGAACTGTTCTTTATTCTTTACACCCTGTGCTGAGGTAATGATGAACGAGTTCGAGATGAAGAGCAAGGTTAGATGTCACACCTGTCGGCTGTGGAAAAAGTGTGGAGATAAAAAGCCCGCCCCGCGGATTCGAGGGCACCACGAAGGTCAAAATCCCGAGGGGTTTGGAGTAGTTGAATCCCACCATTCGACTCCGCCCAAGGCTCTTTCGCGAAGAACCCGAAGGATGGGGGACGCGGCGGAGTCAGTGCCGGTTACCTCAGCGGCTGAAGCCGTTTCCGGATTCGCGCCTTAACGCAGCGCTGGAAGCGCTGCTCCACCCCGGAGGCGAATTTGCGGCACGACTGGAAGTCGTGCCCTTCCCGATCCTGTCGACTTGCTCGCAGTCAGCCGCTGGCTAATCCGCGGTAGCGCCCCACGAGTCCGGCGCGGCGGCTGACTGAGGGGTTTGGCGGGACGTCGGAGATGGAGCGCAGGTTGTTATTCTTGTTGTGCTCGGAGCGGAAGCGCAGCAGAGCGGCGATGTTTCCTACTTTGTCGAACTCGGGATCGTCCTTGACGTAAAAAAGTTCGATGTTGTGGCGAATGACCCAGGGCAAGATGGCTTCGCCTACGTCAACGACCTCTCGAGTCTGCCGGCCACAGACTGGACAGAAGTTGACCAGGTGAGCGTCGAGGTGGCCGCAGCCGGAGCACTCGACGGCTTGGGCGTGATAACTTTGCCCGACCAGCAGGGTTTGCACCTCGCCCAGCTCCAGCGCGTTAAGAACGCGGCGCAACCCGGTGACGCCGCGGGCCTGGTGGCGGGCCTGATTGAGGGTTTCGCGAACCACTTCCTCACAGCGGCGCTCTTTCGCTTCGGCGAAGATCTTTTCCGCGTGCGAACGGATTTCTTCGTTGCTTACGTGCGCAACCTCGGCGGTAAACCGGCCCAGCAATTTCTGCTTGGCGTAGGGGTGCAGTTGCGGTTCGAACTGCGACCAGTGAACATCCTGGCAGCCCACGATCCAGTTTTCGAACATGCCTTTTTTGTCCAACGCATCCTTAAGGAACTCGGCGATGAACTTGAAATGCTGACGGGCTTCGTCGGCTACGCGGCGCTCGACGTGGCCTGCATCGTAGCCGCCGAAGCCGTCGCCGCGGCCGCGGCGGGTTAGAGCGTGGAAGAAATCCATACGTTCGGTTAATTCGCCCAGACGCAGATCGAACAGGCGGGCGCGATGACGATCGACCAGCACGATGCCGAGGCTGGACAATGCTCCCAGTAACTGGGCGAGAGGTTTCAGGTGGAAATGGCGGTTCACCAGAAGTTGCGTGCCGCTTAATTGTGCCGGCAAATCGTATTGACGCCAGAAGCCGCGCGCGCTGCAGGCGAACACGGCTTTGGCGCGGGCGCCGTGGCCATGCGTGCCGTTACCGCGTAGATCTTGCGACAGGCGCACGATGCGATCGAGATCGGCGCGGGCTGACTCGAACTTGTCTTTACTATTAGTTTTATTATTGCTGTTACCAGCGCTACTGCTCCTGGTTCTGGTCTCCAACTGGCGCATGGCTTCGCGCGCAAGATCTTTGGTGAGGATTGCTTCTTCTTTGTGTGCTTTGTTCCGAGGTGTGGCGGGCTGAAAGTAGAAGCTGAGAGCGCAGGCTGAAGGATCTTCAAATTCTGCCAGTTCGTGAATCTGTTCCCGAGTGATCATTCCGTAATCCCAATCCTTTCAAATCAGTCCTTTCAAAGAAGTGGAAAGGTGATTTATGCGGTGCCGGTGTTGGCGAACCTCCCTTTAAATTGGCGGACGAGGCGTGGCGATTTGCGCAGGTGCTCGCGCGCCGCTGCAATGGAGATCGAGACGCTGGCGGGCGAAGCGCCGGTGATGGCGGAGATTTCGTCGACGCCGAAGCCTTCGAGGGCGTGCAAGATAAAAGCCTCGCGATGCGCCGGGCTTACATCGTGCAGAGCGGAGGCGATGAGGCGCATCATTTCATCGGAGCCAACGATTTGCTCGGGCGTGGCTACGCGACCGTCGGCGATGATGTTTTCTTCGGTAATGGCTTCGTCCGGCTGATGGAACTGCAGTTCGGCCTCGTCGCTGGCCTTTACGTTTTGTTTGCGGGCAGAATCTCTGAGATGCACGGCGCTGCCGTTGCTGCCCTCGGGGCGCGAGAGTTCGTCGAGGGCCTTCATGGCCAAGCGGTAGAGCCAGGGCTCGAGGGCGAGGCGCTCCGGCTTGTCTTTGTTATTGCCATCGCCTTCGCCGAGAGCGGCAGCGATGGTTTCATCAATCACTTCTTCTTTGCTGATCGAGTCTGGCGCTACCAGGTCGGAGGCTTCGCGGAAATAGATTTCGCGTTCGACGAAGCGCTCAAGGCGGGAGAGATTCACGTTGACGTAAGAGCGCACGTCTTCGGCGGAAACCATCGCCGGGAACACCGCGGCCAGCGTCTGCTCAAACGGCACGGAAAGATTGCGCCGGGCTGAGGCCTCGTGTTGCCGTCGCGGCCACTTGTGGGAGGAGCGCAGCAGGTCTTTGTGTTTGTTGACCTGTTGCAGCAGATCTTCGAATGCGCTTTTCACGGCGGCGGCGGCGGTTGAGGCTTTGGCCTGGACGGCCATCTGTCCCGAAGGCAGGCGCAGGTTGAGGGAAACGCTGGTGCCTTCGCGGGCAGAGATCTCCTCGACCATACCTTTCAAATGAATCAGCTCGGGACGAAAGACTTGCAGGCGTTTTCGCAGTTTTTCGACTTGATGTTGGATATCTTTTTCTACGGCGGGAGTTTTATGAAGGCGGTAACTGACGTGAACGTTCATGAGCACCTCAAGCTTGCCAGACGGCGACGCGCAAACCAGTGCTTTCTATCGCGATTGTACACCCGGGCAAGACTGGAAGGATGCAATCGAAAAAAGTGATTGGACGGTTCGACGGTTTTGGGAATAGGTGAGTGAGGTGAGAAGGTTTGGAGCAAATAATTGGGTGGTGAAGTTTGTAAGGAAGCGAGCCAAACGCGCCCTTCGGTCGCTGTCGCTCTCTCAGGGCAGGCTCCGAGGATTCGCGCGGCTCGCCGAGATCCTTCGGGAGACAAAAGGCGTCTCGCTCAGGATGACAAGATGGCAAAGTGATTTACAGACCGGCGCTGCGGCGGATATTATCCGTGAGCCATGAAATTAAGAAAACTACTACCTCTTGCTGCTCTGGTTGCGTCGGTTTGGGCTCAGGCTCCTTCGTCGAAAGAAGTCGATGCCGTCTATCCTGACGCACACGCGCTGTATTTGGATATTCATCAGAATCCGGAACTCTCTTCGCATGAAACTCAAACTGCGGCGAAGCTGGCCGGCCGGTTGCGAGGGCTTGGCTATGAGGTGACGGAACATGTCGGAGGGACGGGAATCGTGGCCATCCTGAAAAATGGCGCGGGGACGACCGTGATGCTGCGCACGGAACTGGATGCGCTGCCGGTGGAGGAGAAGACTGGGCTGCCTTATGCCAGCAAGGTTCACGCCAAGGATGACGCCGGGCATGACGTTCCGGTGATGCACGCCTGCGGGCACGACTTGCACATGGCGTCGATCATCGGGACCGCGGCGATCATGGCGCACAGCAAAGATACCTGGCAGGGGACGTTGATGCTGATCGGACAGCCGGCGGAAGAAACAATTCTTGGGGCCAAGGGAATGATCGAAGACGGCTTGTTCACGCGCTTCCCTAAGCCTGACGTGATTGTCGCGTTGCACGTTGGCAATGGGCTGCCGGCGGGGCAGGTTGGAGTCACTCCTGGAGTTATGAGTACCAACGCGGATTCTCTGCGGATTACGATTTATGGCAAGGGCGGGCATGGCTCGGCGCCGCATACGGCGATCGATCCCATTGTGATTGCGGCGCGAACGATTCTGGCGCTGCAGACCATTGTTTCCCGCGAGGTGAAGCCGGGAGAAATGGCGGTGGTGACCGTCGGTTATATTCGGGCGGGGACGAAGAATAACATCATTCCGGATCAGGCTGAGTTGGGGCTGACGGTGCGGACGTTTAAGGCGGAGGTGCGCAAGCAGGTGCTGGCGGCGATCACGCGGATTACTAACGCGGAAGCGGAAGCGGCGGGCGCGCTGCGTCCGCCATTGATCGAGCATTACGAGGCGACGGACTCGGTGTACAACGATCCGGCGCTGGCCGAGAGGATGCGTGGGGTATTGGAATCGGCGCTTGGCAAAGACAATGTGATCAATGAACCGCCGGCGACTGCGTCAGAGGATTTTTCTTATTTTGTGGAGCAGGGGATACCGGGCTTCTACTTTGGTTTGGGAGGAGCGGATCCGGAGAAGCTGGCGCAGGCCAAGGCTGCGGGGACGATGCTGCCGTCGAATCACTCTCCGCTGTTTGCGCCGGATGTGGATCCGGCGCTGCATACCGGGATTACGGCGGAGGTGGCGGTGTTGAGGAGTTTGCTGAAGTGATGGGCAATTAGCGGTGCTTGAGAGCTTCCAGTTCCTCCAGCGTCCTCGGCCAGTCTGATCCCAGGAGCCGGGACAGGCTGCGGTCGGCTAGAACTTTGCCGACGGTCTGGCAGCGGGCGCAGTAGTTGGTTTCCTTGTCGGCGTAGCGGATTCGTAATACTTTATCGCCGCATCTGGGACATGGTTCGCCGTAGCGCCCGTGGACTGCCATGCCTTGGCGAAAAGCCGTAACCTTTTCAGGGAAGGCGGCGCTTGCTTCATTCCGCAGCCGGTCTATCCAGAACTCAAGCGTGTGGCGGGTGGCAGCGAATAGTCGCTCCCATTCTTGCGGCTGCAGCTTTTGCGTGAGGGTGAGCGGGGAGAGCTGCGCTGCGTGCAGGATTTCGTCGGAATAGGCGTTGCCGATGCCGCTCAATAGGCGCGGATCCGTAAGGGCGCGTTTGAGTGTGTGGTTTTCGGCGGTGAGCGCCGCGCGAAAGGAATCGAGATCGCCGGAGAAGACGTCGATGCCTCCGGCGTCGAAGGAACGCAGGGCCTCCTCGCCGCGCACTAAGTGCAGAGACGCGCGGCGCTTGGAGCCGGCCTCGGTAAGAACGAGGGAACCGTTGGGAAAATCGAACGCTGCCAGAGTCTGGCGGCCGCTCAGCTTTACCTGTGGCGCGCGCCAGTGCAGCCGGCCGGCAATCATTAAGTGAAGAACCAGCCAGAGATCGTCGTCGACGCCGATTGCAATGCGCTTGCCTACGCGTCGGAGTTCGCGGACGACGCGACCTTCCACATCTGTGAGCGGAGGTTGGGCGGTTCGCAAGAGGAAGGCGCTTTGTAACCGTATATGCTCGAGGCGCTGAGCGACTATTCGTGGTTCTAGCGCGGTGATGTAGGCGGAGATGTCGGGCAGTTCTGGCATAGGTATAGCTTGCACGTGGAAACCGCGAAATACAACGCGATGGCGGCAGCTAAGTCGAGCTTTGCTCGACGGACAGCCGAGGGCGGCGGTCCCCACATGGGCATCTTTGGAAAATTCAGGAGCTGATCTGCTCGAGAATCGCGCGGGCTTCGGCGGCCGGATCGGCTGCCTCCGTGATGGGGCGACCTACGACGATGTGGCTGGCTCCGGCGGCGATGGCTTCGGCGGGAGTGGCGACGCGGGCTTGATCTGCGTGGCGGGAGCCGGCGGGACGGACACCGGGGGTTACGATGGCGAAATTGTGGCCGAGTTCTGCGCGCACGGCGGCGGTCTCGCGGGCGGAAGTGACGATGCCCTTGCAGGCGTTGTCTAAGGCCAGCGTGGCTAGGCGCAACACTTCTTCGCGGACGCTTCCGCGGAAGCCGATTTTCTCTAGCTCGTTTTCGTCGAGGCTGGTCAGCACGGTGACGCCCAGCACCAACAGTGCGGGGTTGTTGGCGCGAGCGGCTTCGGTGGCGGCGTGGAGCATTTTGCCACCGCCTGCGGCGTGCACGGTCAGCATACTCACTCCGAGCCGGGCGGCTTCATGCACGGCTGCGGCGACCGTGGTGGGAATGTCGTGATACTTCAGGTCGAGAAACACGCGCCGGCCTGAGGCGACGAGATCCCGCACCACCTGCGGGCCTTCGGCGGTGTAGAGCTGCAAGCCGACTTTATAGGTGAGGGCGGAGTCGCCGACGGCCGCCACGATCTTTTGTGCGGCTGCCGCCGTGGAAACGTCGAGAGCGACGATCAGCTTCTCGCGCGCAGGACTGGCGCCTAGATTGTTGGGGATGCGGTTGGTGAGAGTGGCCTGCATCCCCAACAGTGTAGTTCGTTTACTGGAGTTCCGCCATAGGATGGTTGTAGGCTACGGTCTGGTAAACCTGCCGGCGCTCCGTCCGGGGTTTGACCAGATCCAGGCGAACCCTCTGCAGCCCGCGTTGCTCGAACTGCAGCACCTGGGCGGCACCGAAGGAAAGGTCGATAATACGGCCCGGTACGACCGGACCGCGGTCGTTGATCTTGACCACGACCACCCGTCCGTTGCGCAGGTTGGTGACCCGCACGTAGCTTCCCAAGGGAAGCGTAGGGTGGGCGGCGGTCATGTCATACATGTCGAAATCTTCGCCGCTGGCGGTCGGTCTGCCGACGAAATATTCGCCATACCAGGAGGCTGTCCCAACTTGATACGGTTGGTTTTTGATGTTGTGGTTGCGGGTTTCGGGTGTGGCTGGAACTGCCCTAGTTTGGGCTGAACTGGCCTCCGAGTTGTTCGGTCCCTGAGCCGCTCCCAGTCCGACGATCAATAAGGCGATCATCAGTCCATGAGCTATACGTCCACGCATTCAGTTCTCCTCGCATACTCAAAAGTCGTCCTAGCTAGGCTGTTTGGTTAAGGTTCTGTAAATGGTAGGGGGCTGGGAGGGGCTTGTCAACCCGAAAGTGCATGACCTATGGTGACGTGATAGTTATCGATATCTCACGTAACTTGTTGTTAATCATGAGTAATAGGCAACAAGTCATTCAAAACAATTAGGTTACATATTTATTATATAGTAAATACTCAGAAGGATGTAGTTCGGGAATAATTTTCATCCTCAATGGATTCAATGACTTGCGGACAATTCTTTCTAAGTTGTTTAAGGAGAGCGTTTTAGGTACAAGGTTGCATAGGGTAGAGCTTATTTTTTTCGAGGACCATGGCTGAAAAACCACCTGTTGTGCTGACCATCGCCGGTTTCGATCCCTCATCCGGGGCGGGCGTTACGGCCGACATTAAGACGATTGCCGCCCACGGCTGCTACGGAGTGGCTTGCATCACAGCCCTGACCG
>JBAUYE010000033.1:0-7020 GCA_049584615.1 Candidatus Sulfotelmatobacter sp. | reverse complement strand
TTGATAAAGACCTTTACTTCGCAGGATCGATCGAACGCCGCGCCCGCGAACTGGAAGAAATGTTTGTGCGCGAGGATGTGGAAGCAATCATCTGTGCCCGTGGCGGCTACGGCGCGAACTATCTGCTGGAAGCCCTCGATCTGGAAAAGATTAAGAAGCACCCCAAGATTTTCGTCGGCTATAGCGACATAACCACGCTGCTCACGTATTTCTCCGACAAAGCGGGATTAATTACCTTCCACGGACCCATGGTGGCAAAAGATTGGCTGCACCCAGATGGCGTCGATCTGGCTTCGTGGCAGGCGGCGCTCGCAGGAACGGCGCCTTGGGAACCCCGGCTGGATGCGGACTCTGGAGCGAAAGGACTAGTCGATGGTACGGCCGAGGGAATTCTTTACGGCGGGTGCCTCTCGATTCTGGTAGCTTCTCTGGGAACGCCCTATGAGATCAAAACAGCCGGCAAGATCCTGTTTCTTGAAGACTTGGCGGCCAAGCCGTTTCAAATCGATCGCATGCTCGTTCAGTTGAAGCTCGCCGGCAAGCTGGATGGAGTGCGTGGAATCGTCTTTGGCGAGATGCGGGATTGCCTACAGAATGCGAATCAGGGCTACGCGCTGGAAGAAGTGGTTCTGCGGGTCGTTGGCAAATTGGGAGTGCCAGTGGCCTATGGGGTGCGGTCAGGGCATGTGACGTCCAGGAACATCACGCTGCCGATTGGCGTGCGGGCTGGCTTGACCGTACAAGGTGGACAAGTAAGTTTGAAGATCATGGAATCGGCCGTAACTGCGGTCGGAAAGAGCCAGCCCCGCTCATGAATGAAACGATCATGAACGAAACCAGGCACATTCACCTGATCGGCATCTGCGGCACAGCGATGGCGTCGCTCGCTGGCATGCTGAAGCAGCGCGGCTTTCGCGTCACCGGGTCAGACGCTGCGGCCTATCCTCCGATGTCGGATTTCCTGGCAGAGCTGGGCATTCCGGTGGCTCAGCCGTTTGATCCGCGGAATCTGGAGCCTCGCCCCGATCTCGTGGTCGTGGGCAATGCGATGTCGCGCGGAAATCCTGAACTCGAGCAAGTGCTCGACCAGCGCATTCCGTTTTGCTCAATGCCGCAGTTGCTGCACGATGAGTTCCTACGCGGCAAAGAAGTGCTGGTGGTTGCGGGAACGCACGGAAAAACCACGACCACCTCAATGCTGGCGTGGATTTTTCATACCGCAGGCATGCAGCCTTCGTTTCTGATCGGTGGCATTGCGGAAAACTTCGGTTCCAGCTTCCATCTGGGTCAGGGAAAGCATTTCATTCTTGAAGGCGACGAATATGACACGGCATTTTTCGACAAGGGACCGAAATTCCTGCATTACTTTCCCGATGCCATCATTCTCACCTCGGTGGAATTTGATCACGCCGATATCTACAAAGATCTCGACGCTGTGGAAACAGCGTTCAAGCGGTTGGTCAATCTCATTCCACGGCGCGGGCGGATCATCGCTTTCGACGGAATTGCTGGAGATGGTGTGGCTGGGGATGCGGCGGAGAGCGCCAGTCTTGAACGCTGCCTGAGCAAGTCTTTTTGTCCGGTAGAGCGCTATGGCGCCGGGCCGCGCACGAGCTGGCGAGTGAAGGACCTGAAATTCGAAGCCGGGCGCACTTCATGGTCGGTCGAGCGCGATAAAAAGCCCTGGGCCGACTTTGAGTTCCCACTGGCCGGCGAATACAACGTATGGAACGCGACGGCAGCGGCGGCGCTCGCTTCCGCTTACGGTATTTCGAAAGAGGAGATCGCGGCGGCGTTGAAAACTTTCAAGAGCGTCAAGCGCCGCCTGGAAGTGAAGGCACAGGTTCATGGCATCACGATCATCGACGACTTCGCACACCATCCCACGGCGATTGCAGGCACGCTGAAGGCATTGCGGGCGCGTTATGCAGGTTCGCGATTGTGGGCGATTCTGGAGCCGCGATCGAATACGCTGCGCCGGCGCGTGCTGCAGGCGAACCTGGCACGGAGTTTGGCGCTGGCGGACGAAGTGATCGTCGCCGGCGTGTTCCGCTCGGAGGCGCTCCCGGAGAACGAACGGTTGGATCTACCGGAACTGGCGGCGGATATTCAGAAACATGGCAGTCATGTTCGCTTGCTTGCCGGCGCGGACGAGATCGTTCAGACCATAGCTCCGGAGATGCGCTCCGGCGATGTGGTGGCGATTCTTTCGAACGGCGGATTCGGTGGAATCTACGACAAACTGCCAGCTCGGCTGCGAGCCCTGGCCGTACAATCTGACAACGTCAAGTCGGCGAACGTGGCCGGTAAACGATGAACTTTTCCGTCGCGACGGGACGTACAGCGCGCCGAGCGCTTCGCTTCGTCCTGCTCCTTTGGATTGCTTCGGCTTCGGCGTCATCCTACGCCGTCACTAACTACACGATTACTCTTGCCAACCCTGAACAACATCTGGTCGAGGTGCAGATCATACTCCCGGAAGGACCGGCGCTGCGGGAGTTGCAGCTTCCAGTCTGGAACGCTTTGTATCAAGTGCGTGACTTCTCGCAATACGTAAACTGGGTGCGCGCAAAGGACCGCGCCGGCCGAGCGCTCGCAGTGCGGGCATTGAACCCGAGCCGATGGCAGATCACAAGTGCGGAGCGCGGTGCCGTGGTGGAGTATCAGATCTTTGTCGATTCACCCGGACCGTTCGGCGCTCAGTTGAATTCCCATCACGCCTTCTTCAATCTGGCGCAGGTTCTTATGTATCCGGTGGAGGCGCGAAGCGCTCCGATGATCGTGCGTTTCATCAAGGTTCCCGAGGGCTGGCTCGTCGCGACGCCGTTGACTTCGATGCCCGAGGGCAGCTTCACCGGAGCCACGTTCAGCGCAGAAAATTACGACCGGCTGGTGGATTCTCCGGTTGAGATTGGAGAATTTAAGGAATCTGATTTCGATGAAGGTGGCGGGCATTATCGCGTGATCGTTGACGCTGACGCCGCAGACTACGATATGGCGAAGCTTGACGGTATGCTCCAGAAGATTGTCGCGGCCGCAACCAGTTGGATGGACGATCGTCCCTTCGACAACTACATGTTTCTCTATCACTTCCCGCGCGGACCGGCCGGCGGCGGCATGGAACATTCTTACTCCACCGCCATCGCCGTGCATGCGGATGTGCCGCTGCAGGCTCCCGAGGTGCTGGAGTCGGTGACGGCGCATGAGTTTTTTCATCTGTGGAACGTGAAGCGCATCCGTCCGCGAACCCTCGAGCCGGTGGATTACACACGCGAGAATTACACGCGGGCTCTGTGGTTCAGTGAAGGATGCACGAGCACCGCGGCCGACATCATTCAGTTACGCGCCGGCCTGCTCGACGAGCGCCACTTCGAACGGCAGCTGGCCTCAGGAATCACCGAACTCGAGGGGCGGCCCGCGCATCTGACCCAGTCGGCGGAAGAGTCGAGTCTGGATGCGTGGCTGGAGGGTGACGCATACTACCGGCGCCCGGAGCGTAGCATTTCGTATTACAACAAAGGCGAGTTGCTTGGCGTCGCGCTGGATTTGGCGGTCCGCGAAGCCAGCCACGGAAGGGCATCCCTGCGCGAAGTGTTTCAGTGGATGAATCAAAATTATGCAAAGAAGGATCGGTTCTTTCCTGACTCAGACGGCGTCCGCGAGGCTGCCGAGGCCGTGACTCATGCCGATCTCGGATGGTTTTTCGCCAAGTATGTTGCCGGGACGGATGAAATCCCATGGGATGATTTTTTCAGAAGCGTGGGATTGCGGTTGATCGAGGGAAAGAACACGATCGCGGACGCCGGATTTATCGCGTCACGAAACTTTGACGGTCCCATCATCGCGTCGGTAACCGCAGGCAGTGAAGCGGAGCGTGCCGGTCTGCAAACCGGCGATACGATTCTCGAAATCAATGGCAAGACCTCGGGAGAAGAATTCTCCCAGGAAATAGCCCAGCTTTCCACAGGCGACACGATTACGGTTAAGGTGAAGGGCCGGCGCGGCGGCGACCGTGAGTTGAAGTGGAAGGTGGGAAGCCGTGACGAAATATCATACGAACTCAGAGACGTAGATAAACTTACGGCGGAGCAGCAGGCCCGGCGGTCGGCGTGGTTGAAGGGCGAGGCGCAGATTCCGCGCGAACCCAACCAACGGTAGAAGCTCCATGGGGCAAACCTAAAATGATCCGCACTGTCGCGATGCTGGCGTTCTGGGCAGTGGCAGCGCCCGTGGCGGCGCTGATCGGGTTTCCCTGGACGTTTATTTCTGGCGATGTCAGCCTGCTCTATCGCATGTTCATGTTTGGCGCGTGGAACGGAGTGCGGCTGACCGGAATAAAGGTGCAGACCGTCGGACTCGACAAACTGGACCCGGCGCGCACTTATATTTTTATGTCGAATCACGTGTCGAACCTGGATCCGCCAATCACGATTCCTTTAATTCCGCGGCGCACTTCGGTGATGGTGAAGAAAGAGCTGTTCAGCATTCCGATCTTGGGCCAGGCGATGCGAATAGGGTCGCTGGTGCCAGTCGATCGCGGCAATCGCGACGCTGGGATCGAGTCGGTGCGGGTTTCGAAGCAGGTCGTACAGCAAGGGATCAACATGAGCATCTACGTGGAAGGGCATCGCTCGTTCGATGGCAAACTGCTGCCCTTCAAGAAGGGACCGTTCTACCTGGCGATGGAGTGCGGAGTGCCGGTGGTTCCGGTGACCATCGCGGGTACGCATGACCTGATGCCGAAGGGAAGGTTCGCGATTAAGCCGGGAGTGGCGACCGTAATTTTTCATGCGCCGATTGAACCCAGTGATTTCGGCAGCCGAGAGTGCCTGATGGAGAAGGTGCGAGCGGTGATTGAGAGCGGTCTGTCGGAAGAGTTCCGGCAAACTTCGGCAACCAGCGCACAGCGTTGAAATCTCTGCGAGGGTTAGTCTGCGTTTCATTCTTTTGCAGTCCTCGCACGAACCGCGCGGGCGATCTCGGGCAATTTCGGCAGGATCGCGGAATACTTCAACCACAGTTTGTGATCTACAGCCGGGGCGCCGCTCACCAGCGCTCCCGCGGGAATGTCGTGGGCCACGCCGCTTTGCGGCGTGACGATGGCGGCTTCCCCGACTTTGCAGTGTCCGACCACTCCGACCTGGCCGGTTAAAATCACTCGTTTGCCAATCTCTGTGGAGCCGGCGAGGCCTACTTGCGAGCAGAGCAGGGCATCTTCGCCAACCTGCGAGCCGTGGCCGACCTGCACCAGGTTGTCGATCTTGACCCCGCGCCCGATGCGGGTTTCGCCGACGCTGGCGCGGTCGATGCAGGAGTTGGCTTGCACTTCCACATCGTCTTCGATGACGACCGGGGCAGGCTGGGGAATCTTGTGCCAGTGTCCATCGTGAGTCTTGGCGAAGCCGAAGCCGTCGGACCCGATCACGACTCCGTTCTGCAAGAGCACGTTGTTGCCGATGCGGCAGTTCTCGCGCACCACGGCGTGCGCGTGGGCAAAGAAATTGTCGCCGATCTTTGTGCCGCGATAGATGACAACGTGTGCCAGTAACACCGCGTGGTCGCCGATCTCGACCTGCTCGTCGACGACAACGTAGGGGCCGAGGTGGGCGCCGCGCCCAATCTTCGCCGTGGGATGGACTACCGCCGTCGGGTGCATGCCCGGGGAATACCGCAACGGTCGGTGGAAGAGTTCGAGGGCGCGCGCGAAGATGAGATAGGGATCCTTGACGCGCAGCGTGGCCGCCGGAATGGCGGGGAAATTCTCCGCAACAATTACGGCTGAGGCCTTGGTGAGCCGGGCTGCGGCGGCGTATTTGGGGTTGGCGACGAAGGTGAGTTCTCCGGGGCCGGCTTGCTCGATGCCGTTGAGGCCGGTGATCTCGCTGTCGGCGTAGCTGTTGTCGAGGCGTGCGTTGAGGGCGGATGCGATCTGTGAGAGTTTCATGGTCGATGGATGGGACGCGGGTAAATCGTACACCAGTTCCAAAGCGGTCCATCGGGCCCATGTTTACCGGGTCAGGTTTACCTTTTCGTAACAGGGTCCCCCCCTCCCCCCTGGGTCTAATAGAATCATCGAGTTAAGCATGTTTTGGGTTGTAAAATCCGCAGAACAAAGGGCTTAGAGGTCATAATCTAGAAACCTAAGGACTTAGCTGCGAAGCGCGGACTGTGAAACGTGGCGCCGCGACTCCTTCGCGAACAGGATGGGCTTTTAGGGCTGTGGATGACAAGGTCAGATGTCACAATCGCTGGACCTTATTTCGAGACCTCTCGGTCGGGGGAGCCTCTCAGAGCGGAGTGCTGCTGGGCTTCTGCCGAGCACATCGGCCCGTGCGCGTCACTCCCGCCATCGGCGCCGGAAGTACTGAGGGCATCTGGAGAATGGGGAAGTTGCTTGCCTAAAGGTGACTCTTGGAACTCTTCGTAAGCATTTCCTGAAAAACTTTGTATCCCATAAACTCCAACGCCTCGGCAGTCAGATTATAGGCTAGGGAATCGTTCATAGTTTGTTCTCTCTGGCTTGGTCGATACAGGATTCTCTTGTCCACCAGCCCTTGTACTGTTCCATTAGAAGAACTGAATCGCATGGATGTTTTGCCGTTTTCCGCAAACGGAAGCAGTACGTTTATTTCGTCCGTTCTCAGGTGCTCGAAATGATATCGAATGCGTTTCTTGTACAAGTAATGATGAACTCGTTTCCGAGCCGCAGTCCAAGCACTTTCCACTGGACCAATTACTAATAGGACTAAGCATCCGAGAAAGACCAAAGAGATCCAGCCCCGCCTATCATGGGCAAAGGCGGTTAGTCCGAAAAAACTCAAGGCTCGGTCGGGGGCGAAAAGAAGAAGGCCGCCCAGACAGACGGCTACCACGGCAGCCGTCTTGAGGGAAAGATTGCGCTGCACCCACTGGGAGATTTCACTAATCCACGGAGGCAGGGGCACGCCGAAATGTTAGCAAAAGCCTGCTTCATTTCCAAAAATACCGAACGATTTGCTAAAGAGTCTTTCTGGGGATCTC
>JBAUYE010000032.1:0-7872 GCA_049584615.1 Candidatus Sulfotelmatobacter sp. | reverse complement strand
AGCACGATCACGGCAACGGCGAAGTTGAAGACGTTCGCACCGCTCTCGACTGGCTGGATGCTGAGTTCCATTTGCCGCTGCTGTTTGCCGGCTTCTCGTTCGGCGCAGCTGTCGGGCTGAGAGCCGCATGTCCAGATGCTCGCGTGAAGGCGTTGATTGGTGTGGGCGTTCCGGCGATTCCGGTCGCTGCTGATGCGGAAGCCCCGCGCGTTTACACGTTTGATTTCCTGCAGAACTGTCTTAAGCCGAAGCTGTTCGTGAGCGGCGCGCGCGATCAGTTTGGTCCGCGGGCGAAGCTGGAGGCTCTGGTTGCATCGGTTCCGGAGCCGAAGAAACTGGTGCTGATTGAAGGTGGAGACCATTTTTTCGAGGGACGGTTGCGTGAATTGCGGGAGACGATTGAAGGTTGGGTGAAGGAAGTTGTCAGCTGAAAGCCGGTCTTTATAATCCTCGCCATGTCTGATGCCGATCGCGAATTGCAGTTTCGCCGGATGAGCGACGCCGCTCGGGAGATTTTTCGTTACGCGCTGGCCGGAGCCTCGATTCCTAATGCGTTTTCGCGGCACGTGCATTGTGAGCGTAGTGTATTGCGCGTCTGCGAAGATCTTTACCATCTCGACTCGCATTCACGCGTTCTGGTGGTCTCCATCGGCAAGGCCGGACACACGATGGTCGAGGCTCTCACGCAGCAGGTCGGTGAGTCTGCGCTGGAAGGCATTGTGGCGTGTCCGGTTGAGCCGTCGGCGCAGGTGCGTGGCTTCCGCTATTTTCGTGGCGGACATCCTACGCCAAACGCCGAATCCATCCGCGCGGCGAATGCGATCCGCAATGCGCTGGAGGCGCAAACCGCGGCCTCGCTCGTCATATTCATGCTCAGCGGCGGAGCATCGTCTATCGTCGAGAAACCCATCGACGACGAGATCTCCCTAGACGATCTGATCGCGACTTATCGCGTGCTGGTTAATTCGGGAGCGCCCATCGTTGAAATTAACGCCATCCGCAAACATCTCTCCGCGGTCAAAGGCGGACGGCTCGCGCAGGCTTCGTTTCCGGCACAGCAGGTTTCGCTGCTCGTATCCGACGTTCCCGACAATATGCCCGATGCTCTGGCTTCGGGCCCAACCATGCCCGACTCAACCAGCGTTGAAGATTGTTATCGCATCGCCGAGAAACACGGATTGCTGGCGCAGCTTCCCGACTCCACGCGTGAGCTTTTTGAACGCCATGCTCTGGAGGAAACGCCGAAGTCCGACGACCGGGCGTTTTACCGGTCGCGCTGGTGGACAGTTCTTTCGAACCAAACTGCGGTCGAGCAGGCGAAGGTTGCGGCCGAGCACGCTGGGTTTGCCGTGCACGTGGACAATTCATGCGACGATTGGGACTACGAGCGCGCGGCCGAATATTTGTTGAAACGCTTGCGCGAGGTCAGAAAAGAATCCGCGCGAGTCTGCCTGATCTCCGGCGGGGAAGTGACGGTGAAGGTCACGAACGGAGGCGTCGGCGGACGCAACCAGCAGTTCACACTGGCGTGTGCTGAGAGAATTGCAGGACAAAACATCACTGTGCTGAGCGCGGGAACGGATGGAGTAGATGGAAACAGTCCAGCGGCTGGAGCAGTTGCAGATGGAAGCACGGTTGCACGCGCGCAGTTGAAAAAACTAAATGCCAGAGCAGCGCTAGAGAAATTCGATGGGTATCCGTTCTTCAGTGCGCTGGGCGATGCGCTTGGGACTGGACCTACGGGCAACAACTTGCGCGATTTGAGGATCCTGCTGGCATATTGACCGCGACCGCAGGTCAAAGCCACTGCTGAAATCACGGGGAAGGGTCGAACTCTTGTTTGTAGGCTTCCCAGCGTTGCCGGATGCCCGCCATTGTTGTCTGATATTCCGGATCAGAGCGGAGACTGTCATAGTTCTTGTCGCGTTCGAACCAAGGGTAATTCACGTCTCCGAGAGCGGCGGTGCGTCGCAGCCAAAGGAGAGCGTCCTGGCGTTCGCCGAGCAGGGCGTGGATGCCTCCGATCCAGTAGGCGCCGTCGCCATCGACGATTTCCTCTGGACGGCGTTGCAACAACTTCGGGTTGATCTTTTCGCGCTGGTGGCGGGATGCGTACAAGAACCCGGCCAGCATCTGGGGTGTTTCGTCGCCGGAGTTGGGAGCGAGTTGCAGCGAGCGCTCGAAGACGGCTCGAGCTTCATCGAGCTTGCCCTCGTAATAGAGAACGCCCCCGAAGTAGGCCAAGGCCTTGAACTGATCGGGGTTTTGGGCCACGACCTGGCGCATTTCCTGATCAGCTTCCTGCAGCTTGCCCTGGTAGAGCAGCATGCGGGCATTCATCCAACGGGGCTGAAGAGTGGTGGGGTTCAACTCCATCAAGCGCCGATAGGATTTTTCGGAAAGTTCATTCAGGCCCGCGTAATAGTATGCATAGCCGAGGTTCTGCCAGGCGTTTTCGTCGTTGGGAGCGAGAGCAACCGCCTGCCGGACAGCGCGTATGCCTTCGCCCACGCGGCCCTGCTCAGTGTAAGCTCCGCCCAAGGCGGTCAATCCTTGCACGGAGTGCGGGTTGATGTTCAACGCGCTCTGGGCGGCGGCCTCGCCGCGCTTCAAAGTTCCCGAGGCATCCTCAAGAAAGTTTGCTCCTTGAAACACGCAAAACTCGGCCAGCAGGGCGTAGGCGTCGGCGAAATTCTTATCCAGCGAGACTGCATGGGCAAGAAGAGTTTTGCCTTTCTCGATGCTCTCCAGCCGCGAGGTGACCAGGTATTCGTTGAGATAGAAACGGGCCTGGAGGTAGTCGTTGTAGGCGTCGACGTTGGTAGTTGCAAGCTGCTGGATCGACTTTTGCTCGGTGGGAGAGATTTCGATCTTGAGGCCTTCCACGACCTTGGTGGCGATCTGATCTTCGAAGCTCAGAATGTCGGCACTGCGCAGATCGTAGCGTTGCGACCACTTGGTGTTGCCGGTTTGGCCGTCGATGAGTTGAACCGTGACGCGGATTACGTCGGACGAGCGCTGGTAGGTGCCCTCCAGAACGCTCTCCACATTCAAAGCTTTGGCTGCTTCCACAGGCTCCGGGGCTTCCTTGGCGTACTTCAAGACCGAGGTGGTCGGGCGCACCGCAAGGTTTTGCAGCGAAGTCAGGCGGCTGATGATGGCGTCGGTCATCCCGATGCCCCAGCTGTCGGAGGTTGCGGCGGAGATATCGTGGAAGGGAAGAACGGCCATGGTTTCAACGGAGGGTTTGGGAGCAATTTGCACGACTTCCGGCGGGTGAGTCCGGGAAATGTAATTTCGAACACCATAGACGGCCAGGCCTGCGATCAAAATAACAGCCGCTGCGACCATCAATGACTTAGCGGTGCGGCTGAATCGTGAGGCCGGCTTGGCTGACGCAGGAGAGAGTTGAAGGCGCTGCGACTCGGTATCACGCTTCACCCTCTTCAGGTCGGCTCTTAGTTCCGTGGCGGACTGGTAGCGGACGTCACGATCTTTTTCCAGGGACTTCGAGATTACATGTTCGAGTTTCGCGGGAAGATCGGGATTCAGCCGCACGACCGCGGGCGGCTGTTTATGAAGAATGGCATCGAAGATTACTCCCGAAGCGTCGCCGCGAAAGGGCAGTGTGCCCGTGGTCATTTCATAGAGCACGACTCCAAAGGAAAAAAGATCGGTTCGAGGATCCAGTTCCTTGGCCAACACCTGCTCAGGCGACATATAAGAGACCGTTCCCAGCGTGCTGCCCGGGCTGGTGAGATGCTCCTCGGCGACAACCGTGGCTGTGGCTTCAACCGCGACCTCCTCCGGCTTGGGCGTGACCTTTGCCAAACCGAAATCAAGAATCTTGGCGTGACCTCGCTTGGTGACGAAGATGTTGGCCGGCTTAATGTCACGGTGAATGATGCCCTGCCCGTGAGCCGCGTCGAGGGCATCGGCGACCTCAGTAGCGATCTCCAGGACGCGATCCAGGTCCATGGGGCGATTGCCGATCACGTGCTTCAGGGTTGCGCCGTCAAGAAACTCCATCACGATGAAGGTCTGGCCGTTTTGCTCGTCAATCTCGTGGACGGTGCAAATATTGGGATGGTTCAAGGCTGAGGCGGCCTTGGCTTCGCGTTGGAACCGGCTGAGGGCCTGCGGGTCCCTCGCAACGTCATCGGGGAGGAACTTGAGTGCGACGAAACGGCCGAGTTTCAAGTCTTCGGCTTTGTAGACCACACCCATACCACCGCCGCCAAGTTTCTCGACAATGCGATAGTGCGAAATGGTTTGGCCTATCAATTGAAGAGATCCGCCCCTTGCGGGAACATATTGAGGGAGCAGGCCGGGGCGCGTCAACGCCTTATGCCGCTTCGCCTTTCACTTGCACTCCGGCCCACTTTTCGAGCAGGGTCAGGGTTGCGGCGTAGTCGAGGTCGCGGTGGCCGTCTTCGGTGGCCATTTCGTAAATCTCTTCGACGGTTTCGAGAGCGGGGAGCTTTACGCGGGCTTCTTTCGCGGCTTCGAGGGTGAGCAGGATGTCTTTATGCATGAGGCGCAGCGGAAAATTGGGCGTGAAGTCGCGCTGCAGGACGAACGGCGCTTTGTACTCGACGACTCCAGAGTGCACCATGGTGGCCTCAATCAGCGAGACCAGTTGTTTCGAGTCCACGCCAAGTTTTGTGGCGAGGGTGAGAGCTTCAGCAAAGCCCTCGTAGATGAGGGCAATCTGCAGGTTCATGGAAAGCTTGGTGGCCTGGCCCTTGCCGGTTTCGCCCATGCGGAAAATCTTTTTGCCCATGGCTGCGAACAAAGGGTTGAGGCGATCGATGGTTGCTTCGTCGCCGCCGACCATGAAAATCAGCGTGCCGTTGGCGGCGCCGATCTTCGATCCAGTCATGGGCGCGTCGACGTAGGCCACGCCGCGGGCGCGAACCCGCTCGGCAAATTTTACGGTGGCGGAAGGCGAGATGGTGCTGGAATCGGCAATGATCATGCCTTCGGTGAGCGATTGCTCGACGCCTTCGGGGCCAAACAATATCTTCTCGACGGCGGCGGTGTCGGAAACGCACATCCAGACGACCTCTGCCCCTTGTGCCGCCGCCGCCGGAGTTGGAGCCATGCCCGCGCCTTCGACCAGTTTGCCCGGCGTGCGGTTCCAAACTGTGACTTCGTGGCCGGCTTTGACCAGATTCGTGGCCATCGCATGTCCCATAATTCCCAGACCTAAGAAAGCGACTCGCATTCCTGAGCTTCTCCTGATGATGAAGGAACCTTCCGGATTAGATATGAGCGAGCGGATCAAGGTCAAGCGGGCATTAGAAAAGGCTTGGGATGATTGCTGACGATGCGATTCGAGCGGCTGCGCGAAAGCGGTTACCAGGGGAACCGGGGGAATTACGGACTTTATTTACCGTCCTGAACTAGAATGAGGCTAACGATGGGCAGCACTCATCCAATGAAGTAGGGCAATCGTAGGATGATCAAACAAACGCTTCGCAATCCGGCGCTCCGCAAGCGAGCTTCGCAATTCGGGCGCCTGGTGCGGCACTCCGCCGTTACACCGCTTTGCGGAGAGACGCACACCCCGCGTCTGGTGTCGAACGGTGAGCTGGGTATTACTTTCATCGGACATTCCAGCTTTTTCGTGCAGATCGGCGGGCAAAGCGTGATGATCGACCCGAACTTCGCGCGCTGGCTTTTTGTGCTGAAGCGGCTGCGGCGTCCCGGGTTGCGGGTGCGGGATTTGCCGGCCATCGATCTGGTACTGGTGACGCATGCGCATTTCGATCATCTGCACCGGCCGTCACTGCGCGCCATTGTGCAGAATAATCTGCGAACGCGCGGTACGGCCCCCGCCATCATTATTCCGAGCCACGTAACGGACTTGATCTCCGATCTGGGATTTTCCGAGATTATCGAACTTGACTGGTGGAACAGATCGCGGCACGGCAGCCTGGAGGTGACGCACGTTCCTTCGCGGCATTGGGGAGCGCGGATTCTCAAGGATTCGCACCGTGGCTACGGCGGCTATGTGCTGCAAGGCGCGAAGCACTCTGTTTATCATGCCGGCGACACGGCCTATTTCGCCGGCTTCCGCGAGATTGGCCGGCGCTTGTCGCCGGAACTGGCGCTGCTTCCGATCGGCGCTTACAACCCTCCCAGCTTCCGCAACGTACATACCAGTCCCGCCGACGCTATGCGAGCGTTCCTCGACCTGAAGTCACGCTGGATGGTGCCGATGCACTATGGAAGCTTCCGGCTGTCGCACGAGCCGGTGGATGAGCCGCTGCAACTGCTGGAACAGGAAGCGCGCTCGGCGGGGATTGAAGACCGCATCGTGGTGCTGGAAGAAGGCGTTACCAGATTTTTTTGATTCCTGGCCGAGGGAAAGCTGGGTCGACTTACGAACGCCGCTTTTAATACTCCTTTGACAACCTAGCCGCGCTTCCTGGTGTAAACTTCGTTCCGCCGGATTTCCTACCAGGAGGACAATATGACCGTAAAAGCTGTGCCCGAGGGTTTCCACACCATTACTCCATACATGACTGTCCGCAACGCCGCCCGCGCCATTGAGTTCTACAAGCAGGCGTTTGGCGCCGTGGAAAAAGGGATTATGAAATCGCCGGACGGTAAGGTTGCGCATGCCGAGCTGAGCATCGGCGATTCCATTTTGATGCTGGGCGATGAGTTCCCGCAAATGGGCGCTTTGTCGCCGCAGTCGACTGGCGGCGCCGGCATGGGGCTGCACATTTATGTCGACGACGTAGACTCGGCATTTGACCGCGCGGTGAAGGCCGGAGCAACCGTTGAAATGCCGGTAGCCGATATGTTCTGGGGCGACCGCTACGGCAAGCTGGCCGACCCCTTCGGCCACAAGTGGTCGATTGGAACTCACAAGCACGATATGACGATGGAAGAGATGGGAGAAGCCATGAAGCAAATGCCGATGAGCGCGTGAGAGTTTGGTGGAATAAGTGATTTGTAATTCTGCTCGTTCGGGGCGCGGCTCCAGTTCGCGCCCCGCTTTGTTACCTTCCTCTGGTACCTCGGTAATGGCCGCCTGTCGCGCTATTACACAAGTATTACAGTGCTTTTGCTCAGTCTCTTGATACGTTAGATCAGGCGGTAGCGGATTCGAGAACCAGCCGAACGAGGAACTCCTTTGGATATGGAACTGGAAAGCCTGGAAAAACGGCAAGCGGCAAACGGCGAAGTGAACTGGGTGACTGCGATCTTCATGGGCCTGTTTCACGTGGGCGCCATCGTGGCACTTTTCTTCTTCACATGGAAGGCTCTGTTCGTCGCCATGTTCTTGTGGTGGGTTTCGGGCAGCCTGGGCATTGGCATGGCTTATCATCGCCTGCTCACGCACCGCGGCTACAAGACTCCGAAGTGGGTCGAGTATTTCCTGACCGTCTGCGCCACGCTCGCACTCGAGGGCGGACCGATTTTCTGGGTCGCGACGCACCGCATTCATCATCAATATTCGGATCAGGATGGCGATCCGCATTCGCCCATCGAGGGCAAATGGTGGGCGCACATGGGCTGGATTCTGATGGGCAAGTCGATGCACCATGACACGACTACGCTCGCGCGCTACGTTCCTGACCTCGCCAAAGATAAGTTTCACGTTTGGATCACGAAGTATCACTACGTGCCTATGATTGTGCTGGGAGCCATCCTGTTCGCGATCGGTGGGCTTCCGTTTCTGATGTGGGGCATCTTCGTGCGCACCGTGGTTGGCCTGCATGCTACCTGGCTGGTGAATTCGGCTACGCACTCCTGGGGCACGCGCCGGTTTGCTACGCGCGATCTTTCCACCAACAGCTGGTGGGTTGCTTTGCTGACTTTCGGGGAAGGCTGGCACAACAATCACCACGCGCATCC
>JBAUYE010000031.1:0-16549 GCA_049584615.1 Candidatus Sulfotelmatobacter sp. | reverse complement strand
CACTGAAACCACGACGTTGGGCGTGCGGCGGCGCGATGAGATGCGGCAGACTCTAGCGCGACGGTGGGAGAGCGTCGGCACGCCGTGGGGCGAAGTTAGGATCAAGATCGCGAGCATGAATGGGACGATCACGAACTACGCTCCGGAATATGAAGATTGCCGGCGCATCGCGGCGGAGCATCATGTGCCGCTGAAGACGGTGATACAGGAAGCCGCGCGGGCGTACGTCTGGACCGGCAGAAAACCTTAACCACAGAGGTGCACAGGGTAGTAAATAAGAGTCTATGAGCAAGAAGTTCTACATTACGACGCCGATTTACTACGTGAATGCGCATCCGCACATCGGACACGCCTACACCACCATTGCCTGCGACACCATTGCGCGGCGGCAGCGGCTGCTGGGCGCGGAAACGTTTTTTCTCACAGGCACGGACGAGCACGGGCAGAAGATCGAACGGGCGGCGCAGGCTGCGGGAAAAACTCCGCAGCAGTATGCAGACGAGATTTCGGCGGAGTTCCGGCGATTGTGGAAGCGGATGGGCATTTCGAACGACGATTTCATCCGCACTACGGAAGACCGGCACAAGAAGCGGGTGCAGGAACTCTTCCGGAAGATTCGCGACAATGGATACATCTATAAGGGTACTTACACCGGGCAGTACTGCGTGTCGGATGAGCTTTATGTTGACGGCGCGCAGCCGGGCGATCCTTGTCCCACTTGCGGGCGCATTACCGAGACCGTTAAAGAAGAGAACTACTTTTTCAAGCTTTCGACATTTCAAGACAAGCTGCTGGCGCTGTATGCGAATCCGGAGTTCATTCGTCCCGAGGCGCGGCGCAATGAAGTGATCTCGTTCGTGCGCTCGGGGCTGCGCGATCTCTCGATCAGCCGTTCGACGTTTACCTGGGGTATTCCGGTGCCTGACGATCCCAAGCATGTGATTTACGTCTGGCTGGACGCGCTGGCGAACTACATCACCGCCATTGGCTACGGATCTTCACACGCTGGGGCGCAGGAGGCGTTCAAGAAATTCTGGCCGGCCGATGTGCAGATGATCGGGAAAGAGATTGTCCGCTTCCATTGCGTTTATTGGCCGGCGTTTCTGATGGCTGCGGGGCTGCTGGTGCCGAAGGCAATTGTGGCCCACGGCTGGCTGCTGTTTGAAGAAAGCAAGATGTCGAAGTCGCGCGGCAATATCGTGCGGACGGAAACCATTCTCGACGTACTGGGCGCGGATGCGCTGCGCTATTTTTTGTTGCGAGAGGTGGTGTTCGGCCAGGATGGATCGTTTTCGTTTGACGCGCTGGTACAGCGCTACAACTCCGACCTGGCGAACGGGTTGGGAAATCTGGCCAGCCGCACCTTGACGATGATCAACCGCTATTTCAAGGGTGAGGTGCCGTATCCGTCGCGCGGGGCGTCGAGAACCGCGGCGGACGACGCGATTGCAGAGACGGCGCGGAAGACGATCCGCGAATTCGGGACGTTGTTTGATCAGTTCCAGTTTTCCCGCGCGCTTGAGGCGGCGTGGGCGCTGGTGGCGGCGGTGGACAAATACATTGTCGAGAATGAGCCATGGGCACTGGGCGAGAAGCAGGGTGAAGACAGTCGCTCGCGTTTGGCAACCGTGCTTTATACGGCGGCGGAAGCGCTCCGGATCGCGACCGCGCTGGCGTATCCGGTGGTGCCGGATGCGGCCGCGAAGATTTGGCTGCAGCTGGGGCTCGGCGATATCAAGAAGCTCGCGTTGAGCGAACTGGCTTGGGGACAGCTGCCTCTGGGCACAAAGTTGGGTGAAGTGCAGCCCGTGTTTCCGCGCGCCGACAAGAGCGCGATTGAAAGGATGCAGAAGATGGAAGAGGAGCAGAGGAGTGCGCCGGTGGCGGAGGCTGCAGCTGCGACGCCCGCACCGACAAATGCGGCGAAGGTAGGTCCGGCCGCGGCCGTGCCGGCGGCAGTTCCAACAACCGTTGCAGCAACGAACGATAAGATTTCCATCGACGATTTCGCCAAGATCGAGCTGCGCGTGGGGCTGGTGAAGGTCGCCGAGAGAGTGCCTAAGGCGGACAAACTCCTGCGGCTTGAGATTGATATTGGAACTGAAGTGCGGCAGGTGCTGGCCGGAATCGCCGAAGCCTATGCGCCGGAAACTTTAATTGGGCGGAAAGTTGTGATCGTGGCCAATCTTGCGCCGCGCAAGCTGCGCGGCCTGGAATCGAACGGGATGATCGTCGCGGCGTCGCTGGACGATGGGAAGCCGGTGCTGGCGGGGTTTTTGGAGGATGTTCCCGTTGGGGCGAGATTGAAGTAAGACCATGTTTGTTGATTCTCACGCTCATCTTGACGGCAAGCAATTTGACTCGGATCGCGAGCAGGTGATTGGCCGCGCGCGCGAGGCTGGGGTGCAGACTATCGTCGCCATCGGCAATGGCGATGGTCCTGAGGACATGGAATGCGGAATCCGACTGGCGGAGAAATACGACTTCATCTACGCAACGTTGGGCATTCATCCTCACGAAGCCCGGCTGGCGAATGAAGCTGCCTATCAGAACATGGAACGTCTGGCGAAGCATCCTAAGGTCATCGCCTGGGGCGAAATCGGGCTCGATTACTATTACGATCATTCTCCGCGCGAGGTGCAGAAAGATGTCTTCTTGCGGCAGATGGAATTGGCGGCGGCCGCGAAACTCCCGATTGTGATTCATTCCCGCCCCTCGGAAGCGAGCGACAATGCCTGGGAGGATTGCCTTGGGTTGATGCGAGAACAATGGGCGCCGAAAGGGCTGGGAGGGATTTTGCACTGTTTCACAGGAAACTGGCCGCAGGCGAAGCGCGCGCTCGACATGGGGTTCATGATTTCGTTCGCGGGCAACTTGACGTTCCCGAAGGCCCAACCAATTCGCGAGGTCGCGCTCGAGGTTCCGCTGGAGCGCATGCTGATTGAGACCGACTCGCCGTATCTGGCGCCGGTGCCACATCGCGGCAAGCGCAACGAGCCGGCATTCGTAAGGGAAACCGCGCGGAAGCTCGGCGAATTATTAGGATCGACGGCGGAAGAAATCGGGCAGCGGACGGCTCGCAATTTTTACAATTTTTTCAAATTGGCTGAAACCGCTGAAAGCAAAGTTTCTGCAGGTTAACCCTCCTCCCGGAGGTCTTCTTCTGGTACCCTCAAGGGTCATATTCCATTGTTTCAGAAAGAAATGAAATCCGATGCCCGAGAACACTTTTGACATCGTGAGCAAGATTGATCTGCAGGAAGTGTCGAATGCGATCCAGCAGGCGTTGAAGGAAGTTCATACGCGCTTCGACCTGAAAGATTCGAAGTCGAATATCGAACTGGAAAAGGATGCGATCGTGCTGCATTCCGCCGACGAGTACAAGCTGAAGGCGGTGAACGATATCCTGCAGCAGAAACTGGTCAAGCGCGGGGTCTCGCTAAAAGGATTGACGTATGGCGCGGTTGAACCGGCAGCTGGCGGCACGGCCAAGCGCAAAGTCACGATGCAACAGGGCATCGCCATCGAAAAGGCGCGGGAGATCGTGAAGCTGGTCAAGGACTCGAAGAAAAAAGCGCAAGCCTCGATCCAAGGCGACCTGGTGCGCATCAGTAGTAAAGACCGCGACACACTGCAGGAAGTAATCGCGATGCTGCGGCAGCATGATTTCGGCATCGATTTGCAGTTTACGAATTATCGGACAAATTAAGTGAGCGCACCGGCAATCATTAACGGGAAAGAAGTTTTCGACCTGCTGCACGATGATCTCGCGGCTCTGGAGGGAGAGTTCGGGCAGGATACCGTCTCGGGCGTGCAGGCCATTACGGAGATAGGTGAGTATCTGCGAGCCGGTGGCGGCAAGCGAATTCGTCCGGCACTTCTCTTCCTTTCTTCTAAGCTCTTCAACTACGAAGGACGCGGTGCGGTGAAACTGGGCGCAGTGGTCGAGATCATTCACACCGCCACGCTGGTGCACGACGACATCATCGATGAAGCCAAGACGCGCCGCGGCCGGCCCGCCGCCAATACCCAGTGGGGCAATTCTAAGTGTGTGCTGGCGGGCGACTGGCTCTACATGCAGGCCTTTAAGGTGGCGGTGCAAGAGCGCAACTTTCGCATACTCGACACTCTGATTGAGCTGACGCAGCAGATGGTTGAAGGCGAACTGCTGCAGATGGAAAAACTGGGTCAACTGATCACGCTCGATGAGCATTTCGATTTGATCTACCGCAAGACGGCCTGCCTGTTTTCGGTTTGCATGCGGCTGGGAGCGATTCTGGGCGGAGCCACGGCTGCGCAGGAAAAAGCTCTGGGCCAGTACGGGCACGATCTCGGCATGGCCTTTCAGATCGTGGATGATGTGCTTGACCTGACCGCGTCCGAAGATGTTTTGGGCAAGCCGGTGGCCAGCGATCTGCGCGAAGGCAAGGTTACGATGGCAGTGATCCACGCGCTGGAGCGTTGCACGCCCGAAGAACGCGGCAAGATTGAGACCATTCTGCGCGATCGCGCTTTCAACGGGGTAACTCATGCGCAGATCATGGAGATTCTGCAGCGCTACGGATCGCTGGAAGCGGCCCACACTCGCGCTGCGCGGTATGCGGAGTCGGCGCGGAAAGCGATCTGCACCTTCCCGGATTCCGAGATCAAGCGGGCGTTGCTATGGGCGCCGGAGTTTGTGGTGGCAAGAGAGAAGTAACCCGTCCGTTTGTTTATACTGAACCTTTTCCTGATTTTCTTTATCCAAGACAGTTTATGAATTTGTATTTGCTGATGGCGCGTCATGGGTACGCCTTGACCTTCGGTCTGCTGCTGGCCGAAGCCATCGGGCTTCCCTTCCCGGCCGCGATCGCTCTGGTGGCGGCCGGGGCTGCAGTGGCGGCGCACGCGTTGTGGGGTCCGTACATCCTGCTTGCCGCGATCATGGCTTTGCTGCTGGGCGACACGGTGCAGTTCTGGCTGGGGCGCTACATGGGCTGGCTGCTGCTGGGATTCCTGTGCCGCGTGTCGATCAATCCCGAGACCTGCATTCTGCGCTCTGCAGAGTCCTTCTACAAACGCGGCAAAGCCACGCTGGTAGTTGCGAAGTTTATTCCTGGGGTCAACACCATGGCGGCGCCGCTGGCAGGCAGCATGAAGATGCGCTTCTGGCAGTTTCTGCAATTGGACTTTGCCGGTGCCCTGGTGTACTCCCTCACCTATCTTTCAGTGGGATATCTTTCCCGCGATTTTCTGGCTGCCATCTTGCGCGGGTTTCACACTGCCGGGCTAGCGATGGAAGTGGTGGTGGTCGCCGCGGTGACGGCGTACGCGATCTACCGTATCGTGCAATTCCGCAAGCACAAGATGTATCGCGTGGTGCCACGGATTCAGGTGCAGGAGCTGGCCGCGCGCCTGGCGTCGGAGGATGCGAATCGAGTGCTCATTGTCGACGTCCGCAGCCACGGCTATTACGACTCCGGATCGGCCCGCATCAAAGGCTCGATCCGGATCGAGCCCAACAATCTTGAGGAGGAGATCAAGAACCTACCGAAAGACAAGGACATTTATCTTTACTGCACTTGAGCGCGCGAGGCGACTAGCGCTCGGGTGGCGCACCTGCTGCGGGAAAAAGGATTCAACACGTTCGTGATCGTCGGCGGATTGACTGCCTGGCGCAAGGCCGGCGAGCCGCTCGAATCGGTGCCGCAGAATGATCTGGTGAAGCTGCCGACGTTTTCATAACCGTTGGTGGTTTGCTAACGTCCATCGCGCCGATCCTTTTATTCTGCCTTGGCCATACTGCCTTGGATGGTTTCGCACGTGGCTTTGCACAACGAAATCGAGATCAAGTTTCGTGTCGAGGACGTGCGGGCGCTTGCCCGCAGGTTGCGAGCGGCAGGATTTCGGTTGGTGACGCCGCGGACACACGAGATGAATACTCTGTACGACCTTCCCGGGGAAGTGCTGCGAGTGCGCAAAGAGCTGTTGCGACTCCGCAAGTACGGATCTGAGTGGACGCTGACGCATAAAGCCGGGAAGAAGGTTGGGCGGCACAGCAGCCGCGTCGAGCTGGAGACTTCAGTGGGCGATGGCAAACAGATGTGTTTGATCTTGCTCGCTCTGGGATATTCGCCGTCTTTCCGCTACGAGAAGTTTCGCGCCGAGTGGACCGATGGGAAGGGGCAGGTTGTCGTGGACGAGACGCCTATCGGAAATTTCTGCGAGATCGAAGGGGGGCCACGGTGGATTGATGTAACTGCGAAGAAACTCGGCGTAACTGCGGCCGATTACATCACGACGAACTATACTGGATTGTTTCTGGAGTGGAAGGCTCAGACCAAAAGTCGAGCCGGAGTGATGACATTTAAAGCGGTAGCGGCTGCGAGAGCTTCAGGGCGACATTCGGGGTAACGGTGCGTCTCGCTGCGCTTGGCAGGACGGCCGAAGGGTCCCCACATGGTTCGTTACCAGCTACGCTCCGTGGCATTTTTTGAATTTCTTGCCGGAGCCGCAGGGGCAGGGATCGTTGCGGCCCACCTTTTCCTGCCCGCGAACGACCTGTTGCACTGGTTGCACATCGCCGGCACCGGCCATGCGCGCTTGTTCGAGTTCGCGGCGTTTGCGGCGCATGAAGGCTTCTTCCAGATCGTCGGCGGAAGTTGCGACCAGGCGCGGCGGACGATGTCCGTTTCCTCCACTCCCCTGTTGCGATGGCACTCCGGTCTCGGGGCCGTGGCCTGCGGGTTCGCCTCCTCGTGGACCGGCCGGGCCTGCGTCCGGAGGGCGCTCAATAATCTGCATCAGGTAGAGATAGCGGGCCGTGTCTTCCTGAAAGCGCTCCAACATGGCCTCAAACATTTCGAACGATTCTTTTTTGTACTCAACCAGCGGATCGTGCTGGCCGTAGCCGCGCAGGCCGATGCCCTCCTTCAGGTGATCCATGCTCAGGAGGTGGTCTTTCCACTGCGAATCGAGCACGCTAAGCATGATCATGCGCTCGTGATGGCGCATGGCCTCGGGACCAATCAGCTTTTCTTTCGCGTCGTAGCGCTCTTTCAGCTTCTCGAAGATCGCGTCGCCCAGTTCCTGCCGGTTCAGCGCTTCCGGTTTCACGCCCTCGGCGATGAAATCGACGCCGAAGCGGGTGAAAACCGCATCTTTCAATCCTTTGATGTTCCAGTCGTCGGCGTGGCCCTTAGGCGGACAATACTCTTCCATCAGGTCGCCGAGAATGGCTGAGACGTAGTCCTCGAGGATGAGATCTTTCTGATCCATGCCCTCGAGCAAGCGGCGGCGCAGGCCGTACACGGCCTCACGCTGCTTGTTCATGACATCGTCGTATTCGAGCAGGTGTTTGCGCGATTCAAAATGCTGGCCTTCGACCGCCTTTTGCGCCGTCTCAATGCGGCGGCTGATGAGCTTTGACTCGATCGGTATGCCTTCTTCCATGCCCAGCCGTTCGAGCAGCTTCGAGACCCACTCTTTGGCGAAGATGCGCATGAGGTCATCTTCAAGCGCGAGGTAGAAGCGCGACGAGCCAGGATCGCCCTGGCGGCCGGCGCGTCCGCGAAGCTGGTTATCGATGCGGCGCGACTCGTGGCGTTCGGTGCCCAGAATGTGCAGGCCGCCGACCGCGGTGACTTCGTCGTGCTCTTTATCGGTCTGCGCTTTGTAGCGGCTCAGTGCTTCCGTCCACTTGTCGGTCGGGACGGTGTATTCATTGCCGTTGTAATAGAAAATCGAAATCGTGCCGTCTTCCTGCGGACCCTCGATCTTGCCCTGAGCCACGCGCAGCTGCTGCGCGATTCCCTTCTTCACCATCTCCTGCTTGGCCATGAATTCGGGATTGCCGCCGAGCAGAATATCGGTACCGCGGCCCGCCATGTTGGTGGCGATGGTGACCATGCCTTTGCGTCCGGCCTGGGCGACGAATTCAGCTTCACGCTCGTGGAACTTCGCGTTCAACACCACGTGTTGCTTCAAACCTTTCTTCTTCAGCAACTCGGAGAGGCGCTCCGATTTTTCTACCGACGTGGTGCCCACCAGCACAGGCTGGCCTTTCTCGGCCAGCTTTTGAATTTCATCGGCGACGGCAAAATATTTTTCTTTCTCAGTGCGAAAAACAACATCGGGATTCTCCAGGCGCAGCATCTTTTTGTTCGTTGGAATGACCACCACGTCCAACTTGTAAATGTTTTCGAACTCGGTGGCTTCCGTTTCTGCCGTGCCCGTCATGCCGGAGAGCTTCTTGAACATGCGGAAGTAATTCTGGAAGGTGATGGTGGCAAGCGTCTGGTTCTCGCGTTCGATCTTGACGCCTTCCTTGGCTTCGATGGCCTGGTGCAGGCCGTCAGACCAGCGCCGGCCGGGCATCATGCGCCCGGTGAACTCGTCGACGATGATGACTTCGCCGTCTTTCACTACGTACTCCACATCGCGGCGATAGAGCGCATGCGCTTTGATCGCCGTATCGACGTGGTGCTTGAGCGGCCAGTTCTCAGGATCGGCGATGTTGCCGATGCCAAGCAGACCTTCAACTTTCGTCCAGCCTTCGTCAGTGACCGTGATGTTGCGGTGCTTTTCGTCAACCACAAAGTCGCCGGTCAGCTGCGAAGGTTCGCCCGGTGCGACCTCAAGCTCTTCGCCCTTCTCCAGTTTGGGGATGATTCGGTTAACTTTGTAATACTTGTCAGTCGACTCCTCGCTCGCTCCTGAAATGATGAGCGGTGTGCGCGCTTCGTCGATCAGGATGGAATCGACTTCGTCGACGATGGCGAAATTGTGGCCGCGCTGCACGCAATCTTTCAGATCGAACTTCATGTTGTCGCGCAGGTAGTCGAAGCCGAACTCGTTGTTGGTGCCGTAGGTGACATCGGCTGCGTAGGCAGCGCGGCGCTCTTCGTCATCGAGGTCGTGAACGATCACGCCCACCGTGAGGCCGAGGAAACGATAGAGCTTGCCCATCCATTCGGAGTCGCGCTTGGCCAGATAATCGTTGACCGTTACAACGTGCACGCCGCGCCCACTCAGGGCGTTCAGATAAACCGGAAGAGTGGCAACCAGGGTTTTGCCTTCGCCCGTCTTCATTTCCGAGATCATGCCCTGGTGCTGCACCATGCCGCCGATCAGCTGCACATCGAAGTGGCGCATGTTGAGCACACGGCGTCCGGCCTCACGGACTACGGCGAAGGCCTCCTCGAGTATGTCGTCGAGGACCTCCTGCAGAGCTTCGTATTGCTCTTTTTCGAGTTGCTTCGCGCGATCGGGATCGTCTTCTGCTTCAGCCTCTGAGTCTGTCGCGGCAACGTTGTTGAAGCGGCTTAGTCGATCCTGGATGCGCTGCCGGAATTCGTCTGTCTTGGCGCGCAATTCGGCATCGGTGAGCTTTTGCATCTGTGGTTCGAGGGCATTGATGGCCTCGACCCGGGGCATCAAGCTCTTGATGACCCGATCATTCTTGGTCCCAAAGACCTTGCCGATCAGAGTGTTAATCAAACTGTGAAATCCTTCAGAGGGCGGGAACTGCCCCAGCGTATCTCTTTTAGCCTAGCATATTTAGATGCGCCGGACGGCGCCGAGGAGCAAGTAACAAAAGAGATGCACCGCCGAGAACGCAGAGGACGCCGAGAGGACCAAAGGAGACATTCTTGTTATCCTCCGCGGTCTCGGCGAACTCGGCGGTAAACATATTTTTCGTGTATATTCCACACGACTCATGCCCACTTTTTACGATCGGTTTGTCGAATGCGCGGAACGTTGGCCGGACAACGTCGCGCTGGAAGTCCAGCGCCACGATCACATCGAAAGCTGTACGTATGCTGAGCTTCACCGGATGGCCGAATCCGTGGGACGCTGGGTTGGCGAAAGCGGATTCGCTCGCGGATCGCGGCTGGCCATCGTGGCCGATAACCATCCCCGCTGGGTCGCGGCGTATTTGGGAATCATTGCGGCAGGATGTACGGTGGTCCCGCTCGACACCGCGCTGCACGCCGATCAACTGACCACACTGCTGAAAGACAGCGGCACGTCAGCCCTGTTCTGTGACGCGAAGCATGCGCAGGCGGCGCGTGACGCGGTTGCGAACCTCAACGTCGGACTCGTGCTGATGGACGCGGACCGCATAGTCGAGCACTCTGCCTCCGAGCGCTGGCTGGCAAATCTGCCGGCGATTCTCGATGGCGGGCCAGAGAAATTCCAGCCTGCGCCCGCGGCCGCGGACGATCTCGCTTCCCTGCTCTACACCTCAGGCACCACCGCCGATCCCAAAGGCGTAATGCTTACCCACGCCAACTTTCTCGGCGAAGTGGAAGCCGTGTTCAATTGGGTCGACATTGGGCCGTCGGACGCGCTACTGGGTGTGCTGCCCATGTTTCACGTACTGGCGCAGATGGCGAATTTGCTGCTGCCCCTGGTGAAAGGCGCGCGCGTGGTTTATCTGGAGACTCTGAACACTACGGAACTCTTGCGGGCCCTGCGCGAACGCAATATCACCGCCTTCGCCGTGGTGCCCCAGTTTTTTTATCTGATTCACGATCGGATCTTTCAGGAGGTCGCGAAAAGAGGAGCGCTTGCCCAGAGGGCGTTCAAGGCACTCGTGGCGTTCAACCGGACTTTGCGCAAGGTGGGGCTCAACGCCGGTCCCATCCTGTTTGGCAAGGTCCACGAGGCATTCGGCAAGAAGATGCGTTACTTGGTCACTGGCGGCTCGCGGTTCGACCCGCAGATTGCGGCGGATTTTCGCAATCTCGGTGTTGACGTGTTGCAGGCTTACGGGCTGACGGAAACAACGGCAGCCGTGTTTGCGAATTCGCCAACGAATAACGTGATCGGATCCGTGGGAAAGGCCATGAAGGGCGTCGAGGCCAAAATCGTCTACGCGACAAACGACCCGCAGCCGCAAGAAGACGGTCCAGCCACGGGTGAAATCGCGTTGCGCGGAGCAGTGGTGATGAAGGGCTACTGGAACCGTCCGGACGCCACTGCAGCGGTGCTGCGCGACGGATGGTTCTACACCGGCGATCTCGGTTACTTCGACGCGGACCGTAACTTGTTCCTCACCGGCCGCAGGAAAGAAGTGATTGTGCTGAGCAACGGGAAGAATATTTATCCCGAAGAGGTTGAGGCGCATTACCTGAAATCGCCCTACATCAAAGAACTGGCGGTGATGGGACTCGAAGGCAAGCCCGGCGAAGGCGGAGACCGGCTGCATGCTGTGATCGTGCCCAACTTCGATGTGCTGCGGCAGAAAAAGATTGTCAACGCCAAGGAAGTCATCCGCTTCGATATCGAGAGCCTGTCGCAGCAAATCGCTTCCACCAAGCGCATTGGCAGCTATGAGATTTGGCAGGAAGATTTACCTCGCACTACGACGCGCAAGATCAAACGCTTCGAAGTGGAGAAGCGGGTAAAGGCAAATCAGGCGCGGCGGCCTGACGACGATGCTGAATTGCCGTCTGAGCGGCCGTTGACGGCGGACGAAATGGCATGGCTCGATCAGCCCAGCGTGCAGCAGGCACTGAACATCGTGCGCGAGGCCGCGCACACGGCTCCGCCGACCCTGCGGCCAACTCTCAATCTTGAACTCGACCTGGGGTTCGACTCCATGCAGCGAGTCGAGTTGCTCAGCCAGGTCGAAGAGCAGCTGGGAGGCAACGTCGAAGAGTCGCAGCTCGCTTCGATTTATACGGTGCGCGAGCTAATCGACGCCGTGCTGCAGAGCGCGGCCAGCGGCGCTGGTGGCCCGGGAACACGTGCCTCGTTTGCCGGCTGGAAAGCGATTCTGGCCGAAGAACCAGCTGCCGCTGACGTGATTTCCCTGGCCCGGCCGCAGCCGCTCAGCGATGCGTTCTGGTACATGGTTTCCCGCCTGATCCAGATAATCGCACTCGACCGTTTCGATTTGCATGTGCGGGGCATTGAAAAGCTGCCCGCGAGCGGCGCCTACATTATTTCGTCGAATCATCAGAGCTATCTCGATCCCGTCATTCTGGCAAGCATTTTGCCGCCAGAGGTGTTTCATAAAGTCTTCGCGGTGGGGACGAGCGAAATCTTCGGGAAAGGATTCATGCTGCGGCTGGCTCGTTCGCTGCGCGTGGTGGTCGTCGATCCGGACGCGAACCTGATTCCCGCCATGCGCGCCGGAGCTTTTGGATTGCGGCAGGGACGTCCGCTCATTCTTTATCCCGAAGGTGAGCGCTCGATTGACGGCACGCCAAAGGTTTTCAAGAAAGGCGCCGCCATTTTGTCGATTCACCTGCAGGTGCCGATTGTTCCGGTAGCGATTGAGGGATTCTATGAAGTGTGGCCGCGGAACAAACCGTTCCATGGGTTTAGGCCACTGAAGATTGTGTTTGGCGATCCGATTCTTCCGCCGCCCGAGAGCGAGGCGTCGGAAGCAGCTTATGAGAAGCTGACTGCGGAGTTGAAGGCGCGAGTGGTTGGGATGTGGGAGCGGTTGCGCGGGGGACATCAACACAGAGAATAAGTTTTACTTCGCGCGCGGATGGGTCTGGTCGTAGACCTGCAGCACATGTTTCATCGACAGCTGCGTGTAGCGCTGCGTAGTAGCGAGACGCTCGTGGCCGAGCAGCTCTTGAATGGCGCGGAGGTCGGCGCCTTCCTCCAGCATGTGTGTGCCGAAAGCGTGGCGCAGCGTGTGCGGATGGACGTCAGGGGAAAGGCCTTTGGCAACGGCAATCTTCTTAATGATGCGGCCGACACTGCGCGTGGTGAGCCGGCCGCCACGCCGGTTGACCAGCAACGCGGCCGAGTGCTTGCTGCTTTCCGCGAGAACTTTCTGGCGTTCGGGAAGATAGGTGGCGAGCGCGGTCTTCACCGTATCGCCAAACGGAACGTAGCGCTCTTTTTTTCCTTTGCCGCGAATGAGGATGGCCTCAGCGCTCAGCCGAATGTCGTGGAGGTTGATCCCGGTGAGTTCTGAATTGCGGATGCCACAGCCATAGAGCAGTTCCAGCATTAACCGGTCGCGCTCGGGGAAAGCCGCGACTTCGGGCATTTGGCCGTCGATCACGGAATTCATTTCTTCAATCGTCGGCACCCGCGGAAGTTTCTTGGGAAGCTTTGGCGTGGCGACCAGCTTCGCCGGATTCTGCTCTACGACGCCTTCCCGCGCCAGCCATCGATAAAGAGACCGCACTGCGGCCAAAGCACGCGCGACGGAAGTCTTGCTCAATCCGTTCCCGTAGAGCTGCGAGAGAAATCCCCGGACCGCGATATGGTCGATCTGCTTCCATCCGCGCGAGCCGGCGTAAGTAGCGAACAGCGACAGATCTCGGCTGTAAGCTTTGATCGTGTGGGGCGAGGCATTGCGCTCGCGCAGATGGCGGATAAAATCAGCAGCGGCTTTATCGACCGTACTTTTGGCCCGTTTGTCCGCGGTCGTGAAATCCAGCTTGGCGCTAGGCCTCATCTCGCCTTCGCTCTCGGATGATGCTTCTGATAAACGGTCCGCAGGCGATCAAGCGCCAGATGCGTGTAAACCTGAGTTGTCGAAATATCGGCATGGCCGAGAATGGTCTGCACCGTGCGCAAATCAGCACCGTTCTCGACCATGTGCGTAGCGCAAGAATGACGCAGCATATGCGGAGAAGCCGTTCGCCCGGAAGCAGCCGAGGCCGCACGCACCATCTGCCATACGCGCTGGCGGGTCAGCTTGCGTCCTCCCCTCGCGATGAATAGTAAAGGTGAATTCTTTCCGGACGAGGCAGCGGTTGCCGAAGTTCCGCTTCTCTTCCCTGATGCCAGTGCCGGACGCGACTCTGCCAAATATTGTGTGAGCGCTTCCTGCGCCGATCTTCCCAGCGGCACCACGCGTTCCTTGTCGCCTTTGCCGCGCACCAGCATGTAGCCAGCCTCGAGCTTCAGGTCTTCCAATTTGGCGCTGATGATTTCGGAAACCCGAAGCGCACCCGCGTAGAAAACTTCCAGCATGGCGCGATCGCGGGCCGCCAGCGCGTCCGCCTTCGTGCCGCTCACTTCTCCGGTTTTGTGCCGCGCCAGCGGAGCCGCCAGCGTTGCTTCCATTTCGTCACGAGCCAAAGCCTTCGGCAAGACTTTCCATTGTCGCGGCGACTCGATGTTCAGCGTGGGATCGTGCTCGAGTTTTTTATCCAGTAACAGATAGCGATAAAGATGCCGCAGGGCCGAAAGCTTTCGTCCCACGCTGCGGCCGTCGACCTGATGGGAAAAAAGTTGCTGCAGGAAATCGCGTACATCGATACGGCGAGCAGTCAGCAACAAACGCTTGCGTTTTTCCAGAAATTCCGAGAACTGGCAGATGTCGGTCGTGTAGGCACTGACGGAAAGCGGCGCCAGTCCTTTCTCGATTCTCAAATAATCGAGAAAACTTGAGAGCACGCGCGAGTTGGCTTCCGAAGGCATGAAGAAGGGATGAGAAGAGTATGCGCGTTATCGGACTCTGATAAAAGTGATCAGACGGATGCCGGAGCAAGGCACTGTCGTAGAGACTTTGCTACGTCCGGCCAGCATCACGCAGCAGATCCACCGCATACAGCGCCCCCTCCGGCGTTTCTTCATGCTTGAAGTAAGCGAAGACGTCGCGGCCGGCCGCCAGGTGCTCTCCGATGCGCGCGACCATGGCGCCGCGCTCGTCTGGCGTGTAACTCGGCTTGCGGAATCTGTAATAGACGAAAGCCGCCGTGACCACGTCAGGCGTGGTTCTCTCTTCCGTCTCCGCCACGCACAGGGCCGCTCCGCGGGACTTCAGCAGTTCCCAAGTCGAGTCAGTGAGCCACGATTCGTGCCGGAACTCGAATGCCGCCGGCAGGGTGCGCGGCAGAAGTGCGAGGAAATCCTGGAGCAGCGCGGCATCGGCTTTCAGATTCGGCGGCAGCTGGAAAAGCACAGGCCCAAGCTTGCCGGCGCTGGCCAAAGGCTCGATGGTTGCCAGGAAGCGCGGAACAAAATCTTCCGTCCCTTTCAAGCGCTTGATGTGCGTGATCACCTGATGCGCTTTAATGCCGAAGCGAAAGTGCGCCGGCGTTTCGTTGATCCAATTTTGGATCGTGGTCTCTTTCACCAGCTGCCGGAAAGTGAAGTTCACCTCGACGGTGTTGAGCTGCGTGGCGTAGTGACTGAGAAACTTCTTTTGTGCGAGCTTGGCGGGATAAAAGTCAGGCTTCCAGCTCGGGTAGGCCCATCCAGAGGTTCCGACAAAAAGTTGAGGCATGGCAAGCTCGCAAGGTAACGTCTCGCAGCACAATGCGCAGCGGACGGGATTATACCTTGCGTCGCGTCTTGCGCGCCTGCGAGGGTTTGCCAGTTTTTCGCGTGGGGCGTGGCCGAACGTCCTCCGGTTCATCTTCGGCCTGAGCGGCAATCGAAATTGGCGTCGCCTTTTCTGCAACTGCAGAAGCCGCAACTCCCTTGAGATCGGGCAGCCGTTGCTTCAATTCGAGCACCGGAGCGAACAGGTCGCCCATCTTATCGAAGCGTGCGACTACTTGCTTCGCTTCGAACACCAGGAGACTGGCGTCCTTCTTCTTGAGGGCGCGCTGAACTTCCTCCCAGGTTACCGGCGTTGAAACGGTAGGATGCTCTCGCGCGCGCAATGAGTACACGGCCACGGTGGTCTTGTGTTCGTCGTTCTGGCTCCAGTCGACGAGAACCTTTCCGGTTCGAACCTGCTTCTTCATGTCCGAAACAACAAGTTCAGGATGCTCATGTTCGAGCAACTGCGCCAGCGCGTGAGAAAAAGTCTTGGTCAATTCGTAATTAGTCGGAGTATTGAGCGGAACGTAAATCTGCAACCCCTTGGAACCAGAAGTTTTCGGAAAACTCTGCATGCCAAAGTGATCGAAGATTTCCCGCAGCCACAGCCCTACCTGGCAGCATTGCACAATGTCTGCCGGTGCTCCAGGATCGAGATCGAAGACCATCATCGTGGGGCACGTGATGTCTTTTGCAAGCGAAAGGGAGGGGTGCAGCTCAATTGCGGCAAGATTCGCGAGCCAGACCAGCGTGGCCAGATCGTCGGCGAGAATGTAATGGATGGTGCGGCGGTTTCTCTCGCTCCAGATGGGCGCCGTCTTCACCCAGCCGGGCCGGTGCTGCGGCGCATTCTTCTCGTAAAAAAATTCCTCGTCCACGCCGTTGGGATAGCGCTTGCGGGTCAGCGGACGTCCGGCCAGATGCGGCACCATCGCGGGCGCAATACGAACGTAGTAGTCGATCACTTGCTGCTTGGTGAATCCGGTCGCCGGATACAGCACCTTCTCCAGATTCGACAGCTTGAGTTGCTTCCCCTGGACCTCGATCGTCGAATCCATTAAGTACGCTCCCGCAGGCATTGTGCCTCAAACCGCGCTGAGCGCAAAATGCGACTTCCCCACGCGCCTCAGCCAAAGCGTTGCACCGGTTTGACAACCTCCCATCCCTCCACGTAATTTCAAACTTCTGCCCTTCACATCCGTCTAAGATGGTTGTCCAAAATGTCCATCCCAGCAGTTTCGCCCAGTCCTTTGGAGGTCCAATGAAACATCGCATACTCCAGCCCTGCACTCTCGTACTGCTTCTCATCCTCACGACG
>JBAUYE010000030.1:0-2337 GCA_049584615.1 Candidatus Sulfotelmatobacter sp. | reverse complement strand
GATCGTCTCAACGCCGACCGCCAGGAAGAAGAGCGCCGCATTCTGTGCGCCGTGGAAGAGCGCATCACCGGCGATCCCACACTGTGCGAAGCCTACTGCATAGTGGTTGATGGCGAAGGCTGGCATCGCGGCGTGATCGGTATTGCGGCCACGCGCGTAGTCGAGCGCTACCACCGCCCCGCCATCGTCATCGCCCGCGAAGGCGAAGAGGCCTTCGGATCCGGCCGCTCCATTCGTCCCTTCCACCTGCTCGAGGCCGTCGAGTCGTCGCACAACCTCTTCACCCGCTACGGTGGACACTCCCACGCCTGCGGCTTCGCCATGCCATCCAGCAACGTGCCTCAACTGCGAGCCGAACTCGACGCCTTCGCGCGCACCCGCCTAACTCCAGCGGATTTCGATCCCGTACTCGAGCTAGAGTCAGAACTGGATCTTGACGAAATTACTCCGTCACTGTTTCGCGTGCTGCAATTGCTCGAGCCCCACGGAGCGGGAAACCACGAACCTGCATTCGCCGCCCGCAGCGTCCGTCTGATCGCTCCCCCGAAAATCCTGAAAGACAAACACATCAAGCTGAAACTGAAAGGGGGAGAAGACAACCGCGGCCACGAATTCTCTCCGCAAGAATCCGTGCAAGAATCCGCGCAACAATCCGAAAGAGAAGAGTTGTCTGAGGTAGCGATTCTAGCCACCCCAAGCTGCCACCCAGATGGCGCAGCCATCCGGCGAACCGAGAAAGCTGAAGCGAAGGGTTTTCAACTGAGAACTGAGAACCGAGAACTGAGAACTGTTTTTAACGCCCTGGGCTGGCGCATGGCCGAACGCCTGCAGCAGTCGCCGCTCTTAGCCGGAGACGCCATCGACATAGCCTTCACCATCGGCCACAACGACCACCCCGACTTCGGTGGTTTGGAGCTAACTTTGCAGGATCTTAGGTCCGTAACCCGCGACTCGGAAGGTATCCCAAAGCAGGGATGATCGGTTTCTGGGAGGGTTCGACCCCCAGTTGATGTTTTCTACCGGCCATGTAAATATCGTCGTCGCCCACGGCCGCCCGATTGGATGGAAACGATATGGAAGCCCTTCTGACCAAGGTTCAAAAGCTCATTGCCGTCGCGTTGGCGATTCTTCTAGTCATCGTTGTAACGCTTTCCACCGTACATCTAGGCTTCCTGATTGCAGAAGAGATCTGGACTCCTCCAAGGTTTCTAATCCCGGTGCAAGGCCTGCTCGAAATCTTCTCGTTTTTCCTGCTGATCCTTATCGGTGTCGAGTTGCTGGAGACCCTAAAGGCATATCTCCGGAAGGATGTCATTCATGTTCGCTTAGTCATCGAAGTGGCCCTCATCGCCATGGCAAGAAAAGTCATCATCCTCGAGCCCAACACCATTCCCGCCGCGACCCTGTTTGGCGTCGCGGCTCTCATCCTTGCGCTGGCCGTGGCCTTCTACTTCGAGAGACAGGCGCACAGGGAACAACCTTCCTGATTGATCCCAGCATGGTGTCGCCATGTCTCACAGTTCCAGCCGTGGCGGTTAGGGCAGAAGCTGCAAGAGAAGCGCCCGGACCCGCGTCGGCCCAATCCTATCCGTAGTGCTAGACTTGCGCTTCCCCAGTACCGGAGGTGTCTATGCGTCTCTCGACTCTGGCTGCATTCACTTTTCTCTCGCTAAGCGCTCTTTCCTTGGCCCAGAAGAAACCTGATCTGCCACAAACCCTGCCGGCTCAGTCTGCCCCTGCAGTCGGCGACTCTTCCGCGCGCCTGCCCGTCAAGCGCGTCGTGCTCTACAAGAACGGCGTCGGTTATTTCGAGCATGAGGCGCGGGTTCACGGCGCTCAGGACCTCAGCATCGACTTTACGACCGCGCAACTCAACGATGTTTTGAAATCGCTGACTGCCGTCGATCTCGGCGACGGCCGCGTTTCATCGGTTCGCTACAACTCGATCGCCCCGCTCGACGAGCGCTTGAAATCGCTCCGATTGCCATTTGGCGAGCAAGTGACGCAGGCTGAATATCTCTCCGCTCTGCGCGGAGCGCGTGTGGAAGTGCATAGCGGCTCGGCAACGGCGGCAGGACGCCTGCTGAGTGTCGAAAAAATCCGCAAGCAGCGCACCAGGGACGATTTCGAGGATGTCACCGCCTTTTCGATCGTTACCGACGCCGGTGAGATGAGAAACTTCGAACTCAACGCGGGAACATCGGTCCGCATAGCGGAGCGCGAACTGACCGACGAAGTTGGTCGCTACCTCAGCCTCATCGGTTCTTCGCGAGCGCGCGATGTGCGCCGCATGAGCTTCACCGCCGCTGGATCCGGTGATCGCGACATCTTCGTCAG
>JBAUYE010000029.1:0-2091 GCA_049584615.1 Candidatus Sulfotelmatobacter sp. | reverse complement strand
CTCTACCAGCAGCGCGGGAACGCGTCCGGCAGCGAGTCCGAAGACTGGCTCACCGCCGAACGTGAAATTAAGCAGCGTTACCGTCAGCAGCAGAGCGCGTAGCAGGGTCCTGTCAAGACTGCGGCGGCGCAATTTGGCCGCCGCTTGTCCCTTTGCGTTTGCCTCGACGGGACATTTCTGAAAAAATGGTCCGGGGTTCCCCACCATGGCGGAAATTGGGAGTTTCGCGCTGAAGCTTGCCTTGGCCCTGAGCGTTTATTCGTTCCTCGCCGGGATCATTGCCCTAGTTTTTCAGAACCAAACCTCTTCGCTGGCCGCGACACCAGGAAGTCAGGGCGCATACCGCGCCAGCGCCAAACTTTCTCCCGAAGAAAACTCGCTCATCGCGATCCTCCGCCGCGGTTCGGAACGCATCGGCGAGACCGCCCGCCGCGCGGGCGTCGCCACCTTCGCAGCAGTCTTTCTCGCTGCCTTCGTCCTCGTCGTCTGCGCCTTCCAGGACAATTTCTCTATCTCTTACATCTTCCACCACAGCAACCGAGATCTCTCCGCTCCCTACAAGTTCGCCGTGCTATGGTCGGGTCAAGAAGGTTCGCTGCTGTTTTGGTCGCTCTTGCTCGCAGCCTACGGATTCGTCCTGCGCCTGCGCTACAAGACTGATCCGCGCCTCTTCGCCTACGCCTCGGTAGTTCTGGCCGGCGTGCAGATCTTCTTTCTGCTGCTGCTGGAATTCGCCGCGCCTCCCTTCGGCATTCTCGAGGGTCCGCTCCGTGCCGATGGCAGCGGCCTGAACCCACTGCTGCAGTATCCCGAGATGGTGATTCACCCACCCATGCTGTATCTCGGCTACGTCGGGTTCACCGTCCCGTTCGCCTTCGCGCTGGGCGCGCTGATCATGAAGTATCCCGGCGAGAAGTGGATCAATATCACGCGCCGCTGGACCATGGTCACCTGGGCGTTCCTCACCTGCGGCGTCTTTCTCGGCGCGCACTGGGCTTATTCGGTGCTGGGCTGGGGTGGCTACTGGGGATGGGATCCCGTCGAAAACGCCTCGCTCATGCCCTGGCTCACCGGCACCGCCTTCCTGCATTCGGTGATGATGCAGGAAAAGCGCGGCATGCTGAAGATGTGGAACATGTGGCTGGTCTTCGCCACCTTCTGGCTCGCCATCCTCGGGACTTTCCTCACCCGCAGCGGCATCATCAGCTCCGTCCACGCTTTTGCTCAATCTTCCATCGGCGAATGGTTCGGCTGGTTTCTGCTGATCACCCTGGCCGTGTTTACGTTCTTTTTCTTTAAGAACAAGTCTCACCTGAAGAGCGAACATAAGCTCGAATCTCTGGTTTCGCGTGAGTCGAGCTTCCTCTTTAACAATCTGCTTTTCGTTTTGCTCTGTTTCACCGTCCTCTGGGGAACCTGGTTCCCGAAGATTTCCGAACTCGTGCAAGGCAATCAGGTAACGGTAGGCGCGCCGTTCTACAACCGCGTTGCCATTCCTGTGGCTCTGCTGCTTCTGATACTCACTGCTGTCGGCCCGTTGCTCGCCTGGCGCAAGACGTCCCTCGAAAGCCTGAAGCGCAATTTCATGTGGCCGAGCATCGGTGCCATCGCGGTCGCGGTCTTCCTGATGCTCACGCCGCAAAGTTGGGGCTCAGCCTTCGGCCTCAAGCCCTGGCGGGACATCTCCAACTTCTATTCGTTGATGGCGATTGCTCTGGCCGTGCTCGTGACTCTCACCGTGGCCAGCGAGTTCTACCGAGGCGGCCGCGTCATCGCCAAACACACCGGCCAGGGCATGTTCGCCTCCATGGTGCAGCTCACCCATCGCAACACTCGGCGCTACGGCGGATACATCGTCCACTTCGGCGTGGCCGTGGTGATCATCGGCTTCGCCGGCTCCGCCTTCAATCAAGACAAAGAAATGGAGATGAAAAACGGCGATCAGATGACCATCGGCCCCTACACTCTCATCTGCCGCACCTCCACCGAGGATGACAACGCCAACTATTTCAGCCAGTGGGCGATCCTCGACGTTTACAAAAACGGCAAGCAGATCGATACCATGAGCCCGGTCCGCCGTTTCTACCATGC
>JBAUYE010000028.1:0-9458 GCA_049584615.1 Candidatus Sulfotelmatobacter sp. | reverse complement strand
AACTGAACTACGTCCCCACTTGCGTTTCATACGGTTAGGGCCAAGCCCGCATGTTTACTGTCGATACTTGCTGTCAGCCGTTTCGCCTGCTTCAATCCGTTCCACCGAATATAACCAGGTTTCGGTACGAAATGGACAGTATGAAAATCGCCAAAAACCGTCCGCAGGCTATCGCGACGCTGAGCATCTGTCCATGCTCTGTGATGAATTGTAGCAGACGGAATTCAGATCAGTACAGGTTCTGTCGGAATGCGCTGCGCTAGTGGAGCATGTTCGTTCACTGTTGGCAACTGCATTCGGAACTTTCAGCGTCGATATGATCAATTTGGACCCGTCCGCCGGGAAAAGACTGCATCTCGGGGAATGTCTAAAATACAAGCCAAGGACTGACTCCGTACGTTCCAGTTATTGCGGAATGTCGAATCGCCGGTCGCTACATGAAACTTGGCTTCGGCGGCGCACATACTGAATCAAACCAGCGACTGATGTACACCTCGGCGTGAGCCTCGCCACAGTAATGTCGGGCTCCGGCTGCGTTGGCGGTTTCAGAATTCCACCTGTGCACGGTAAGCTCGGAATCTCCACATCGAATCACGAACCAGTGGATCGGGTTGGTCGTCACTAGACCACAGACTTCACACCTGAATTCCTGCAGCGTTGTCATGCTTTCAGTCCCGTGCATCACGTTAGTCATGCTGACTTCTTGATCGAGGCTGGTCGCAGATTTGGCGTCAGAATCGTCAGTTCGCCAACTTCTTCCCTCTTCACGGCACCACGCAGTTGGGCGTGATCCATCATCCAAACCTCGGGAATGATTTCGCCAACCAGTTGTCCATGACAGAAAAGCCGCACCACCGAGCTCTCAGAGACCACAATTCCCACGGCTTTGGTAACTGCGCTCATGTTGGCCGCGGCAATGTGGCGGCTGCCGAGTCCCAGCGGCACATCCACTTGTGCGGCCACGGCATCGAGGTAGCGGCACGCGGAGAGGACGATTCCTTCCTGACTGACCACGAACCCACCGTCCAGTTGCGCCAATTCTTTGATCGTTCCGCGGAGATTGAGATTGGTGAGGTGCCGCGAAGACTCCGGATGCCCCAGCAACGGATCCAAAATCAACGGTCTGGATTTTGCGAGGACAGCCATCTCATCCCCGAGTGTGAATAGCGTGCCAACCCGCCGTCCCTCTCGGCCCTCGCGAGCAATTTCAACTGCGAGCTCGATTAGAGATTCTAGAACGTCGGGATCATATTCCGTGACTTGGCAGAGAATACTCTCAAACATCCATCGGGCTCCTCGCTTCTGGTAGACACTACGGACACACAGAGCAGATGCACTACGTTTTGGATGAAAGACTCACAAGGAGGATTCAGGCAGCGATTGGGGACCTGTTGATGCGTTTAGAATTGGTGGGCAGTGCAGGACTCGAACCTGCGACCTCCTGCTTGTAAGGCAGGCGCTCTAACCAGCTGAGCTAACCGCCCACTATGAAACGAAGACCTGTTGCAACTTTCCGGTTGTTCGACCAAAATTGGACAGGTTGAGCCGCAAGCATGGCTGAACAAGCTGGCTGAAAAGCACGGCAGATCTCTAATGCTGCACGCCAAGTTCTGCCTGAAAAGCATTCTAGCAGAGGCCCAAGAGCACAGTTATTTGCTACGGAGCCCTGCCCACCCCGCGATTTATCGAATCATCTCGGCATAGGCTAGGAATCAATGGAGCAGTGCCAAGATTGACGCTGAACCGTTTGCACCACACTGAAACCGCGCGATATTTCGACAAGTCCACATCGGGATTAAGAGTAATAGTTTTGGTCGCCCACATTCCCTATTCCCTCACCTTCAGCCGTTAGGTAGCGAGCTGTGCAGTATCATTCAAAATCGGTAAGAGAAGATTGGCAATCAGCTTATGATGCCCTTGGTTCGTCCGCCCGGTCCTAGGAATCGCGGGATAATCGGAAACTTCCCGTTGGGCAGCAGAGACCCGCTCGGACTATATACGCAGTGGGCGCGTCAATATGGCGACATCTTCTACTACCGGGCCTTTAACCGCCACATTTATTTCCTGAACCGCCCCGATCTTATCGAACAGGTTCTGGTGAATGACTACCGAAGTTTCATCAAGGGTCCGGCTCTCCAATTCAACCGCCGGATCTTTGGCAACGGACTCTTAACCAACGAAGGAGATGCGTGGTCGCGGCAGCGACGCCTTATCCAACCGTCCTTTCACCGGGACAGAATCGCGTCTTACAGCAACACCGTGGTGGCCTACACGGAGCGGATGATGGCGGTCTGGCAGGATGGTGAAGCGCGGGACATTCATCAGGACATGATGCGTCTCGCGCTGGAAATCGTGGCCAAGGTTCTCTTCAATGTCGACGTCACTGCTGAGAGAGACAGAATTGCAGAGGCACTAAACACGGTGATGGAGCTGGGCTCGGGAGGACGTATGCTCCTGCCTCCAATTCTTCGCCTCTTGCCGACGCCCGACAACATGCGTTACCGGCGCGCCGTCCGCCAGCTGGATGATATCGTGTACGATCTTATTCGCCAGCGGCGAGCGAGTGGCCAGATTGCCGACAACCTGCTGTCTGAATTGCTGCAGGCTCAAGACGAAGGCGGTGGGATGACGGACCAGCAGTTGCGCGATGAAGTGATGACCCTGCTTTTGGCCGGCCACGAGACCACTGCGGTCTCGTTATCGTGGATCTGGTATCTGTTAGCGCAGTATCCAGAGGTGGAGCAAAAGCTGTGGTCAGAGCTTCACTGGGTACTGCACGGCAAAAGCCCAGGAATGCAAGATCTGCCCAAACTACCGTACACAGAGCGAGTAGTAAAAGAGGCCATGCGTCTTTGCCCCCCAGCTTGGGCTGTTGTTCGAAACGCCTTGAAAGACTGCCTGATTGGCGGCTATCGAGTGCCCGCCGGAGCAACTGTGGTGGTGAGCCAGTGGGTGATGCACCGCGACCCTCAATATTATGAACAGCCCGAGAGGTTCAATCCAGACCGCTGGTCGGATGAGCAAGCCAAAGCTGCTCCCAAGTTTGCTTACTTTCCTTTTGGTGGGGGACCGCGCACTTGTGTAGGCGCCTCCTTTGCCACGATGGAAGCTGCTTTAGTGTTGGCGGCGATCGCGCAGAGGTTTCAGATCCGGGTTGCGCAAGATCACCCGGTCGAGCCGTTACCCACCATTACACTCCGTCCCAGGCACGGCATTCAAGTGGTACTCACCCGGCGCGCGGTTGAGAATTCAGTTGCCTGGCTTGGTTAATTGTCCGGCCACAGCGTGGCGACTCTTTGCGGATCTCAGGCGTATGAGTTAAGTTGATGACCTCGCCTCTGTCGCTCGGGACCGCGAAAAATGTCCCAGAGTTCGTTGCCCGCGCGTGAAGTAAAAAGCATTCTGGCAGAGGCCAGGATTTCGGTGCCCGCGGCGAGTGCCGCGATGCAGAGGAATCAGACAAACAAACCTGAATCTGTCACCAGCGGTGCGATCTTGTTTACACAGGAAGGATCCAGCGCGTTTCGAAAGTGATCCACTTTACGTCAGTCCGCGTTTTCGCTTTGCCGCTGCTGGTCGCGATGGTGGCCGCGCTCGCGCCACGGACTGCGGCGCAGGGCGGTCCGCCTTATTACACCAACGATCCCGGCACACCGGGCAATCTCAACTGGGAAATCAATCTCGGCTATATGCCATTTTTCTACAGCGATCAGTCCGTCTCTCACGTGCCCGATGTCGACATCAATTTCGGCGTCGGCGATCGCATCCAGCTCACATATGAAAATGCCTGGCTAAGAGTTCAGAATCCGTCTTCCGGGACCAGGTTTGGTTTAGGTCAATCCAATCCAGGCGTCAAATGGCGTTTCTACGATGCTGGAGAGTCCGGCCTCAACGTCTCGGTTTTCCCCCAGCTTTTCCTCAACAACCCGAATGACGCCGTCCGCCGCGGCATCACCCCAGCGAGCGAAGCTTTCCTTTTGCCCTTCGAGTTCTCCAGGAAGTTTGGCCCCATCGCTGTGGATTATGAAATCGGCTACCAGTTTGTGCACAAAGGACCGGACGGGTGGATTACCGGCCTTGTACTCGGCCATGATTTCACTCCAAAGCTCGAAGCGGACATCGAACTCTATTCGCAAGGAACCTTCCATCCCTCAGAGAGCCAGCCCACCATCGACTTCGGATTTCGCTATAAAATTCATAGCCCCGTGATCTTTCTCTTCATGGCCGGACGCAGCCTCGAACCTACTCGCAGCAACCAATCCTATTTCCTGGGCTATTTCGGGTTTCAATTTCTGCTTCCGCCAAAATCGTACAAATCGGATTGAACACGGACTCTTGGCGGAAGAATGATTGTCGTTGTGGGGAAAGTTATACGGAGTGGACGGCGCAATCTCACCTGTCTGCGACGAAATCCCCACCCCTGCTAGACTGACCCGGTGCGCCGTCTGATCGTAAATGCCGATGACTTTGGCTTCACTGCCGGCATCAATCGCGCCATCGTTGAGGCTCACACTCGCGGAATCGTGACCTCCACCACGCTGATGGCCAAGGGGCGGGCCTTCGACGACGCCGTTCGTTCGGCAGCGACTGTTCCTAGTCTGAGTGTGGGCTGCCACGTCGTACTGATCGACGGTGTTCCGGTTCTCGACGCGGAACAACTGCGTTCTATCACAACGTCGAACTCGAGCGGCGGCCATCGTTTCCGCGATGGACTGAAATCCTTCGCCGCCCGCGCCCTGGCCGGCCGTTTGAATCCGCACGAGATCGAGATCGAAGTCAGCGCGCAGATTCGCACATTACAATCGGCCGGCGTCAGCGTCTCTCACGTGGACACCCACAAACACACACACCTGTTTCCAGCGGTGCTGCGGCCGTTGCTGCGCGCTGCCCGGGCCTGCAGCGTGCGCGCCATTCGCAATCCCTTTGGTCCCAGCAAACCGCTGAAGTCGAGTGCGCTGCTGGCGCGTCCCGGTCTTTGGACACGCTACGCCGAGGTAAGAATTCTTCGCACGCTGGCTGCCAAGTTCCGCGAAGCGGCGAGGCGGGAAGGCTTTTTGACTCCCGATGGCACGCTCGGCATCGTCGTTACCGGCGCCCTCGATGAGAAACTGTTCCGCGGCATCGCAGCCATCATTCCCGAAGGAACCTGGGAATTCGTCTGCCATCCGGGCTACAACGACGCTGATCTGACCTCAGCCCGGACTCGCCTGCGCCAATCGCGCGAGACCGAGCTGCGCGTTTTAACCATGCCGGAGGCCCGGCAGTTGCTGTTGGATGAAGGAATCGCTTTGATTTCCTATCGCGATTTCCTTCTCACGGAGACTTAGCCGTAGTTTTTTCCGGTCCCAGCGGGACGAGCGACCCGTGATCGAATGACCTTGGTAACCTTTCACACGTTCCTGTCTGCGTTATGATTGCCTTAGAACCGGCTCAGAGATTCTAGCTGGGAGGCCTTTTATTATGTCTGCCACTGGGGCAGCCCCGCGAGCGACCTTGGACCTGCGCGTACGTGTGTGGGGCATGGGTGCGAACGGCCAACCCTTCCATCAAAACGCCACCGCACAAAATGTCAGCGTCGCCGGAGCCTGCGTTTCCGGTATCGAGCAAGAGTTGAAGGTGGGCGATGTCATCGGCATTCAATACGAGACGAAGAAAGCTCGCTGCAAAGTAATCTGGGTGTCGGAAGCCACAGGATTAAACAAGGTTCAGGTCGGGGTTCAGTTGGTGGTCGATCAGGAGTGCCCTTGGCTTTCCCAACTGCCCGCCGAAGTTCGGTCTAACCTGCCGGCTCCTACGCCCGATAATCGCCGAAGGTTTCAGCGCCACAAGATCTCGTTTCCTCTGGAATTCAAAGACGAGCGCGTGAATACTCCCATGCGCGTAAACGCCACTGACATCAGCGGGAACGGTTGTTATGTTGAAACTGCGATGCCGCTGGCGATCACTACCGTGCTCAGGGTGGATTTCTGGATCGACCAGGAGCATATCACCGCCACTGCCACGGTCCGCACCCGTGATCCGGGAGTCGGTATGGGCATCGAATTCACCGGCGTGCCGGAAGAGACTAAGAAACGCTTCCAAGCTCACCTGGACAAGATGGATCCCGGGATGATGAAGCCTGCGCCAAAAGCTGACGAATAAGTCCTCCCCCATCAAATCACTGTTTCCTCGCATCGTTTCCTCGCATCAAGCCGTCTGCACCTGTACAATCTGCATCCTCTATTGTTTCCTGCCATCGAATACAGAGCTATTAAGAAAAGGCGGACTTTAGCGGAATGAAGATTGGGATAACTTGTTACCCGACCTATGGCGGCAGCGGCGTCGTGGCCACGGAACTAGGTCTGGAATTGGCCCAGCGCGGTCACGAGATTCATTTCATTTCCTACGCCCAGCCTATCCGCCTAAGGGGCGAGGAGCCCAATATTCATTATCACGAAGTCGAGGTCTCCAGATACCCGCTGTTCGACTATCCCCCGTACGATCTGGCGCTGGCCACGCGCATGGCCGAGGTGGCGCAGTTGTATGATCTCGACCTGCTGCATGTGCACTATGCGATCCCGCATTCCGTGAGCGCACTGCTGGCACGGCAGATGCTCGGGGATGGTGCGCGCGGCCGCCGCCTGCCTTTCGTCACCACCCTGCACGGAACGGATATCACGCTGGTGGGGATCGACCGCTCCTACCTGCCCATCACCCGCTATTCCATTAATCAGAGTGACGGAGTCACCGCGGTCTCCAACTACCTCCGCGACCGCACCATGCGGGTTCTCGACGTGAAGAAAGAAATCGAGGTGATTTACAACTCCGTGAATTGCGACGTGTATGTCCGGAACAACAACCCCGAGCTTCGCGCCGAGTATGCGCCGAATGGCGAGCGTCTGCTGGTACATCTCTCCAATTTTCGGCCGGTAAAACGAGTCTCGGATGTGGTCGAGATCTTCGACCGCGTGCGCAAGAAGATTCCCTCGAGATTAATGCTGATCGGCGACGGTCCCGACCGTTCGGTGGCAGAATGGCTGGCGGTGCAAAAGGGAATCCACGAAGATGTTCTTTTTCTCGGCAAACAGGATCAGGTGCAGGAAAAGCTCGGAATCGCCGACATCCTGCTGATGCCGAGTGAACTGGAATCCTTTGGGCTGGCGGCGTTGGAAGGGATGGCCTGCGAAGTTGTCCCCATCGCTACCCGTACCGGCGGCGTCTCGGAAGTGATCGAACACGGGGTGAGCGGCTTCCTCGCCGACGTGGGCGATGTAGACACGATGGCGCGTTATGCGATCGAACTCTTGAGTGACGAAAGCCGACTGCGGGCTATGGGCAAGGCCGCTCGCGCCGTCGCCCAGGCACGTTTCTGCTCCAGCAGGATTGTTCCCCAATACGAAGAATTTTACCGGCGCGTAGTCGAGCGCACTTCATAGAACGCCTCTGGAACCGCTCCCGTAGCCTGCAAAAGCGGCAACCGGATGCGGACCAGAGTTCCCTTCCCTTCCTGGCTATCGATGGTCATGCGCGCAGTATCTCCATACAACACCTGGAGCCTCTCCGAAATGTTGGCCATGCCGATGCCTGCGCCTTGCATTCTGCTTGATTCCACCTGTGGCGTGGCCGCCATACCCACGCCGTCGTCTTCCACTTCGATGACCAACCCGGAGTCGGCTAAGCGGCTGCGCAGGTAAATGCTGCCGCCTTCCACCATCGACGCCAGTCCGTGCTTGATGGAATTCTCGACCAGGGGCTGCAAGAGCATGCTGGGAACCATCACGTCGAGCGATGCGGGGTCCAGTTCTTTCACGACCCGCAGCTTATCCGGTCCGAAACGGACGACTTCAATGTCGAGATAGTTATCGATGAACTCCACTTCTTCTCGAAGAGGCACGAAGGAGTCTGCGCTGTTGAGCAAACGCCGGAGAATGGTAGCCAGTTTCGAAATCACATCGCGAGCTTTATCGGGATCGAAGCGCACCAGCGAAGAAATCGAATTCAGGGTATTGAAAAGGAAATGAGGATTGATCTGGTTCTGCAGTGCTTCCATGCGCGCGTGCAGAAGTAACCGTTCCTGCTCTTCCAATTTGATCTGGATGCGAACGCCGTTGAAGATCTTGATTTCGATTCCGATGGCCGTCACCGAAGTGGCATAAATCGCGGCCCACACCCACAGGTTTCCGGGGCTCTCCAGGCTGAAGATCGAGTGAGGGAAGTATCGTGCCAGTTCCGTCTGCACAAAACGCAAGCCCACGACCGTGGTGAAGAACATGATCTGCCAGTCGAACAGGCGCGGCGTGGGCAGATTCCGCCGAATCAGGCGAAAGATGCTTTGATCGATGAAGGGGGAGAACGACCAGATGTCGTCCTTATCGAGGGACATGGTACGCAGTTGGCCGGCAATAAAACCACAAAGCACGTCAAACGGCATGGCCGCCCACTCACCATGCAGCAGCGCCGGTATACCCATGAGGACTCCGCCGAGCGATCCCGCCCAGCGTCCGCCGATTACTCCCAGTAGAAGGGCGGTCTCAAAACTTAGATCGCCAGCCAGGAAACTGGGAACCGCAAGACGAATCCAGACGCCAGCCGTGATGGGAAGCGCCATGCACAACACCAGGTAAACCTTCTGCCGAAACGAGCGCTCTTCGCGAAACAGCAGCGTCTTGAATTCCCTGGACCGCACCAGGCTGCTGGAAACCGCGGCGGCGACGCCCAGCTTGAGCACCAGATGAATAAGAATGATCTGTGGTTCCATGGCATTCGAGCGGACACAAACACCCGCGAGAAAACTGTAGCACGAGGCGGCGGATCGGGAATTTGAATCGTCAGTATCTGGTTTCGGCCTGTCTTGCGCTTTCTCGACAGCGGACGTAACATCTTGGCCTTGAAGGGAAAAGCTCCATGATCTTGGGCATGACGACTGCGACATTTACCTTGGTGCACGTGTTGTTGAGTCTGGTGGGCATCGCTTCAGGACTGCTCGTCGTGTACGGAATGCTTCGCGGAAAACGGTTCGACGGTGCGACTGCAATCTTTCTGGTGACCACGGCCTTGACCAGCCTGACCGGATTTCTGTTTCCGGTCGAGCACATTCTGCCTTCTCATATATTCGGGATCATCTCGCTAGCGGCACTCGCGGTTGCGATTCCGGCCCGCTACACTCTGCGGTTGGCCGGAGCTTGGCGGCCGATCTACGTAGTGTCTGCGGTGCTCGCTCTTTACTTGAATGTCTTCGTTCTGGTGGCGCAGATCTTCCTGAAGGTGCCGGCGGCGCATGCACTCGCTCCGACCGGGAAAGAACCGCCGTTCCTGATCGCGCAAGTTGCGGTCATGGTGATCTTCGTCGTGCTTGGTATTTTTGCAGTGAAGAAGTTTCGCCTCTAGGCAGGCCGTCCTCGGCGGTTTTTATTTGTTCTTCAGAAAAGCGCGCAGATCTGCGCCAGTCATTTCTTTCGGCTCGTCGACGCCCAGCATCC
>JBAUYE010000027.1:0-5437 GCA_049584615.1 Candidatus Sulfotelmatobacter sp. | reverse complement strand
ACCGTCTGCATGCAGACGGTAAATCTCAATACGCTCCGTAAGCCCCAACTGCTCATAACTTCGCTTTCCCATCGCAACACCTTTGTACGGTGTTGCACTTGATTCGTGAACTCAAGGGGATCTTGGTTCTTGCCCGTGCCATCCGTACTGTTGGTGTAGCGGACACCAGGATCCCTCGCTTCGCTCGGGATGACAAACCTTTTTTGCAGCACCGGATTCGCGACGGACCAAATCTTAGCGGCCAGCGGCGAGGCGCGTGGCCAGGCGGGCGGGCAGGTTCGCGGAGAGGATCCGTTCCTGCGCGGCTTTCAGATTGTAGGGCGTGCGATGGAAGTGGACGACCTGGGCCTCCGTATCGAACAGGGCGAATGCGGCGCGCCAGTCTCCGTCGCGCGGCTGTCCCACCGAGCCCGGATTAATCATGTAACGCGTGTTCGGCTTCAGCTGCAACGAGACGGTTTCGGCTTGCCCGACGGTGCGATATTCGGGACGGAAGCCATCGGCACTGGAACCGTTGGCGAAAAATCCCCCCTGCAGGTGAGTGTGGCCGAAGAAGGTCAGCGGCGTGGTGAGTGCGAGCAGCGGTACCAGCGCATCGCCGATCGAAACGATGTAGGCATCTTCGTCGCCCGGAGAGCCGTGAACCAGTTGCACTTGCGGAAAGCCCTCGAGCGAAACCGGGCCTTGCGGCAGCGCGTGCAGCCAATCGTGATGCTCGGGCGTCAACGTATCCCGGGTCCAGGTCGCAGCGATGGCGGCGAGAGGGTTGAAATCATCTAAATCGAGGAGGCCGGTCGCAGCTTTGTCATGGTTCCCGCGCACGAAAATCTTGCCCAGGTCGCGGGAGCGGTCGATCACTTCATTGGGAGAGCCCCCGTAGCCCACAATGTCGCCCAGGTTGACCACGAAATCGAACGCCGGAGCTGCCGCCATGCAGGCTTCCAGCGCTTCGAGGTTGGCGTGAATATCGCTGAGCAGCAGTATGCGCAATGAGCACCAGACAAAGTTGCGATTATAGAACGAGCGGCAACGGAAGCGATACACCGGTCAGAGTTATTACGCCATCGTTATTTCTCATTGATCACCGGGCAGCGAGCCCAGTGACCCTGAGCAACCTCGACCAGCGGCGGTAATTCGCGAGCGCACTCGGCCACGCGGAAGCCGCAGCGCGGCTCGAAGGCGCAACCCGGCGGCATGTTGTAGAGCGGCGGGACTGTGCCTTCGATAGTGCCAAGCGGATGCCCCCGATCAGTCTTCAGGTCGGGCACGGCCTCAAGCAAGCCGCGTGTGTAAGGATGCGCCGGGGCCCGAAAAATATCCTGCTTCGTTCCCAGTTCCACGACGCTCCCGGCATACATCACCGCCACACGATCGGCAACCTGCGAAACCACGGCCAGATCGTGAGAGATGAAGAGCATGGCCAGGCCAAACTTCCTGCGCAGGTCAGCGAGCAGCTCGAGAATTTGCGCCTGAATGGTCACATCGAGCGCCGTAGTGGGCTCGTCAGCAATCAGCAACTGCGGCCGGTTCACAATCGCCATGGCGATCATCACCCGCTGCCGCATGCCGCCGGAAAGCTGATGCGGATAGTCGCGGGCGCGGCGATCAGGCTCGGGGATGGCAACGTCATTCATGGCTTGAACGGCAAGCTGTGCCGCCTCATTCTTCGAGCGCGTACCGTGAGCCCGCACCGCCTCGGCGATCTGGTTGCCGACTCGCATCACGGGATTGAGCGCGGTCATCGGCTCCTGAAAAATCATGGCGATTCGCGATCCGCGCAGCTGGCGCATTGAGTCATCGGGCAAAGCAGGGAGATTTCGTGCGGCGCCGTTCTCTGCGAACAAAATCTCGCCCGAAACCCGCGCCTGTGGCGGCAGCAGCCGCATGACGGCCAGTGACGTGATCGACTTACCGGAGCCCGATTCGCCGACCAACCCGAGAACTTCGCCGGGAGCGATGGAAAAGCTGACGTCACGGACGGCAGGAAGTGCTCGTGTGGGGACGGGCGCTCCCGCCCGTCCAGTAGCCCGTAGGGCGGCCGTCGGGAACTCAATGTTCAGGTGGCGAACTTCGAGAAGTAGATGCACCGTGTCATGGTAACAGCGCGACAGAGCCGTCACCTCTCGGCGACGGGATAGCCGAGGCGGCTGTCCCCACATGAGCCACCGTTCCCACTGAGACCCTACTGCCCCAGAATCAGCGGCAGCCCGTTTTTGCTGTTGCCGATCACTACAACCTTCGAGTTCGCGCTCTTGGCCAGGTTCTCGGTGGCTTCAATCCCTTTCCACTCCAGCAACGAAGGCGTGATGCCCTGCGCCACAATCTGCTGGAAGTCGCGGACGCCGGCAGCTTCGATGCGTTTGCGCTGCGCTTCCTGTGTCTCCTTCTGCAGGCGGAAACTCATGGCCAGCGATTCCTGCTCAGCCTGCTGTTTGGCTTCGATGGCGGCCTTCAGCGTGGCCGGGAGCTGGATGTCGCGCAAGAGAACTTTCTCAACGACGAGACCGCGAGGAGTGAGCTGGGCGCTGACCTGGTCGAAAATCTGCTTGGCCACCTCTTCGCGTTCGCCGGTGTAGAGGGCGTTGGCGGTATGTGAGGCCGTCGCTTCGCGGATGGCGGAGCGCAGGGTGGGCTCGACCACGACATTTTCGTAGTCGGCGCCAATCTTCTGGAAAACATCGGAGGCGTGGTCGGGATTGAGATGGTAAATCAGCGACGTATCCAGACTCATCATCAGGCCCTCGCTCGAAGGCACGCTGGCAGATTCCTTCAGGGTCTGCGTCTGGATGGAAAGCTCGTTATTCGTTTTCAGCGGATTGATGAGGTGAATGCCTTCGCCGAGCGTTTCACCCGACTGCACCTTGCCAAACAGCGTGAGCACGCCCACGTGCCCCGTGCCCACCTTGGTCACGGCGCTGAACAGTAAAATCACCAGCAAGAATGCGGCGATGCCGAGTCCGATTAACCGCAACAGCCCGCCGCTATGCCCACCGCCGCCATCAATAATTCTGCCCCGAGCTGGATCAAAAATCGTCATGGTAGTTTTCTCCCTGGCCTTTCTCTCGCCTTTCCGCTTCATTCTACGGCAGCCTGATCATGGCCGTATTTGCGCTCTCCGGGCCCAAACCCGCACAGTCGTGAATCTTCCCATTCTCGACAGCATCTTTTATTCTTAGACCTATGAGCAAGATTCACATCCCTACACCTTTGCGCCAATATGTGGGCAAGCAGTCAACCGTCGACGTGAAAGCCGCTACCGTGGCCGAAGCCATGAACGCGCTGGTGGCCCAGCATCCCGATCTGCGCCGTCATCTTTACACCGAAGAGGGCAAACTGCGCGCCTTCGTCAACCTCTACGTGAACGACGAAGATATCCGCTACCTGCAGAAAGAGGCCACTGCGTTGAAGGAAGGTGATAACATTTCGATTGTCCCTTCCATTGCCGGAGGCGCTGCCTGATGCGCCGAGCATCATGGATCACAGAGTTGAAGCCTTTCGCCACACGCCGCTGTTGTTGTCCTTCCTGTTGGTAGCTTCCTAATTCCAGCGTCTGCGAAACGCAAATTTCTATTGAGGACTTTATGGCTACGACGATCGAAATTCCGGCAACCCTGAGCAAGGATGAAATCCTGCGCTACTCGCGCCACCTGATCATGCCCGAGGTCGGCATGGAGGGCCAGCAGAAGCTGAAGGCGGCGCGCGTCCTGTGCATCGGTACCGGAGGCCTGGGTTCGCCGCTCGCGTTATATCTTGCGGCCGCCGGTGTGGGCACGCTGGGCCTGGTCGATTTCGATGTGGTCGATTACACCAACCTCCAACGCCAGATCATTCACTCGACCGCCGACGTAGGACGGAAGAAACTGGATTCCGCGGCCGACAAGCTCACGGCGATCAATCCGTTCCTGAATCTGCAGAAGTACGACATGCGCCTGAGCAGCGAAAACGCTCTCGAACTCTTCCGCGATTTCGACATCATCGCGGACGGCACCGACAATTTTCCCACGCGCTACCTGGTAAACGACGCCTGCGTGCTCACGGGGAAGCCGAACGTCTATGGATCGATCTTTCGCTTTGAGGGCCAAGCGAGTGTGTTCGCCACCAAAGACGGGCCCTGCTACCGCTGCCTTTATCCCGAGCCACCACCGCCGGGGCTGGTTCCATCGTGCGCCGAAGGCGGAGTGCTCGGCATTCTGCCCGGCCTGGTGGGCGTGATGCAGGCCACCGAAGTGATCAAGCTGATTCTCGGCGTAGGCGAGCCGCTCATTGGCCGCTTGCTCCTGATCGACGCGCTGGGCATGAAATTCCGCGAACTCAAGCTGCGCAAGAATCCCGATTGTCCGGTCTGTGGCACCCATCCCACGGTCACGAAGCTGATAGACTACAACCAATTTTGCGGCATTCGCGGGGAGGAAAAACCGGTGGGGTCAGGCGTTCCGGAAATTCAAGTCGAGGAGTTGAAGCGCCGTTTGGATGCGAAAGAGGATCTCTTCGTCCTCGACGTGCGTGAGCCCCACGAATATCAGATCTGCAACATTGGCGGACATCTGATTCCGCTCAACGACCTTCCCAAGCGTGTCAACGAACTCGATTCCAGCCGCGAAATCGTAGTCCACTGCAAAATGGGAGGCCGCAGCGCAAAAGCAGTAGCCTTCCTGCAGCAGTCAGGTTTCACGAAAGTTCACAACCTGGCCGGCGGGATAACAGCGTGGTCCGATCGCGTGGATCCTAAGGTGCCGAAGTACTGAAGGCGCCTGCCGTTTGCCAGGCTGTTCCGGGGCACAAAAGTGTCATCCCTCGCGAAGCGAGGGATCCTGGTTCCGGCCAGCAGCGCCGATGATGCCTGTACACGGCAAGAACCAAGATCCCTCGCTCCGCTCGGGATCACGGGTGTGTTTTTATTGGCGCTTTCTACAGTTACTTGCTCGAACCTGCCTGCATCCCGTCACTGGCGTCACCCAGCTCCAAAGCAAATTTCTTGCCTTCGAAGCGGAGGCCGGCCAGCGTGTTGGGTCCGCTATCACTAGCGTGGGTCACGAGGGCGTCGCTAGGGGCCGCAGTCTGCAGTTCAACGACGCGTGCGGGCACTTTCGCCACCACGTTCTTGCCTTGCAGAATATTCAGTTCAACGTTAGGACCGGCGCCTTCCCATTGGACTTTGTAATCTCCCGGCTTCAGCGTTGTTCCGTTGACGTTCACAGGATTGCTGATTTGCAAACTGGCTTTCGTTGCGGCAAAGGCGCTTGAGGACAAAAGCAAAGCCAACCCCAGCACCACACTTTTCGACACGGTCGCGAACTTCATGACTGCTCCTTTTTCTTCCCCGAATCTCGTCGGAGAACGGTTGGGGCGGCCCGGTTCACGACTTGCGCGAGAAAACCATTGTGTTTTGCCGCGAATCGCCTACAATGCAGCGGTTGGGGTTCAGCCGATAAGCTCA
>JBAUYE010000026.1:0-17770 GCA_049584615.1 Candidatus Sulfotelmatobacter sp. | reverse complement strand
GGATGAACTTGAGCCGCATGCCTTCGGGATTGTTCATGCCGCAGACGAAGCAGTTGTTTTTTTGCATCTTGACGTAGCGGGTGTCGTGGCCTTGGGACTTGGCTGGCATGTGAATGATTTTAACCTGTAGGGCTTCTTTGAGACGCTGGAACTCCTCCGTCGGACGCGGAAGAAGCGTAATGATGTGGTAGAAACGCCTTGCGCAGCCTGAGGCGGCACAAGAGTGCAAGGGATCCTTCGACTGCGGTTGTCCTTCGCTTCGCGAAGCACAACCTCCGCTCAGGATGACAGAGATGAGGAGGATACTCGAAGTCATGAAACGTATTCTTTTATCTTGGAGCAGCGGGAAGGACAGTGCGTGGAGTCTGCATGTGCTGCGGCAGCGTGGCGAGTATGAAGTTGTGGGGCTGCTGACTACTTTCAATGAAGAGGCTGATCGGGTGGCGATGCATGCGGTGCGGCGGGAGTTGGTGGAGCGGCAGGCTGCCGCTGCGGCGCTTCCGCTTTGGGCCGTGCCACTGCCATGGCCTTGCTCGAATGAACAGTATGAGTTGTTGATGGCTCAGACCTGCGCGCGGGCGGTTGACGAAGGGATTGAAGGAGTGGCGTTTGGGGATCTGTTTCTGGAAGATGTGCGCGCTTACCGGGTGAAGCAGTTGAAAAGTACTGGGCTCGAGCCGGTATTTCCGGTGTGGGGGATGCCGACGCGAGCGCTGGCTGAGGAGATGATTGCGTCGGGCACGCACGCGAAGTTGACTTGCATTGACACGGGAAAACTTGATCGGTCATTCGCCGGCCGCGAATTTGATAATGCGTTGCTTGCGACGTTGCCAGATGGCGTGGATCCTTGCGGCGAACGCGGAGAGTTTCATTCGTTTGTTTATGCCGGGCCGATGCTGAGTGCGGCAGTGCCGGTTTCGGTGGGCGAGATTATTGTGCAGGACCGATTTGTTTTTGCTGATCTGGTTTCGATGTGACGTTTTCTTTCTTGGTAACTCGGTTGAGATATCCTCAAGCGGCTGTGGTAAACTCGCCGCCGACTGTTGCTTAGCGCTGTGGGGCGTGGCAACTGCCAAGGGCAAATCGTTCGCGTCGTCTGCTGTGGTGGAGGACTGGGGAATGGGCCTCGCGTTATTGGTTGTCATCTGGCTGATCACTCTGGCCAGCACTTACTTTTTTGTGGCGAGGACCTGGTGGCTGCCGGTTGGGGCTTCAGCGGCCGCGGGGTTTATTGACGGGCAATTCGCCCTCACGCTGGTGTTGATGGGGATTGTTTTCCTGGCGGCTCAGCTCTCACTGGGCTATTTCGCGTGGCGATACCGGGAACAACCTTCTTCGCCGCCGGTGGATTATTCGCACGGCAATGTGAAACTGGAAATCATCTGGACGGTGCTGACTACCATTCTGTTCGTGGGCTTGAACCTGATGGGCAGCAGCGTATGGGCTGCGCAGCGCTGGGATCCGGCGGGGCCGGGTGCGGTTCAGGTGGAGGTCACCGGGATGCAGTTTGCGTGGTACTTCCGCTATCCGGGACCGGATGGAAAATATGGCGCGACCAGCCCGAAGCTGATGGATCCCTCGGCCGGCGGTGAGGCCGCGGTGGGGCTCGACACTTCAGATCCGGCGGCGAAGGATGATGTGGTTACGGGCACGATGTATGTTCCGGTCGGTCGCCAGGTCGATTTGAGTTTGCGGTCGGTGGATGTGATCCACAGCTTCTTTGTGCCTTCGCTGCGCTTCAAGCAGGATGCGGTGCCCGGACTCAACATTCACATGCACTTCACGCCGACCGCGATTGGCGAGTATGAAATTGCGTGCGCCGAACTCTGCGGCCTGGGTCATTACAAAATGCACGGCATGGTACACGTCGTCAGCCCGGAAGATTTCGACAAATGGCTGGCGGCACGGGAGGCGGAGAAACAATAAATGGTTGCCATGGAGAACCCGCACGCGCACGCTCCTCAGGGTTTTATACGCAAGTACATTTTCAGCCTCGATCACAAAGTGATCGGAATGCAGTATTTCTTTCTGGCGCTCACGGCAGTGTTTGTGGGGATGTTTCTGTCGCTGCTGATGAGGATCCATCTGGTGTGGCCAAATGCGGTGCTGCCGCTGGTGGGCGAGATCAAGCCGGAAACTTATCTCAGCCTGCTCACCATGCATGGGACCATCATGGTGTTCTTCGTGCTGACTACGGCGCCGCAGGGAGGATTTGGAAATTACTTTCTGCCCATTCAGATCGGAGCGCCGGATATGGCGTTTCCCGTCCTCAACATGCTTTCGTTCTGGACGACCTTCGTCGGCTTCGTGGTGATTATCGCTGCGTTCTTTGTCACGGGAGGAGCTCCGCTGCACGGGTGGACGGGGTATCCGCCATTGAGTGCGGTGCAAAGCGCTGGTCCGGGTGAAGGGCTGGGCGCAGATTTGTGGATTACGAGCATTGCGATTTTTTGTTTGGCGTCGTTGATGGGAGCTTTGAATTTCCTGACGACTACGCTGGATATGCGGGCCAAGGGCATGACCATGATGCGCATGCCCTTGACGGTGTGGTCGTGGTTCATCACGGCGATTCTGGGGCTGCTGGCGTTCGGGGTGCTGCTCTCAGCGGGGATTCTGTTACTGATGGATCGCAACCTGGGCACGAGTTTTTATGTGCCGCTGGTGGTGGTGAATGGACAGATCATGCAGCATAAGGGCGGATCGCCTTTGCTGTGGCAGCATCTGTTCTGGTTCTTCGGACATCCTGAGGTTTACATTGCGATTCTGCCGGGGATGGGCGTGACCTCGCAGATTCTCTCGACCTTCTCGCGCAAGCCGATCTTTGGCTACAAAGCCATGGTCTACGCCATGCTCTCGATCGGATTTCTCGGATTCATGGTTTGGGGCCACCACATGTTCATGAGCGGGATGAGCCCGTACTCGGCGTTTGCCTTCTCGCTGCTGACCATGTGCATCGGCGTGCCTTCGGCGATCAAGACGTTTAACTGGCTGGGTACGATGCACAAGGCGCGGATTCGGTTCCAGACTCCGATGCTGTATGCCATCGGGTTCGTTTCCCTTTTCGTTTCCGGCGGATTGAGCGGACCGTTCCTGGCGCAGCCGGTGCTCGACATTCAATTGCACGACACGTATTTCGTGGTGGGTCACTTCCACCTGATCATGGGCGTGGCCGCGATCTTTGGAATGTTTGCGGCGACTTATTACTGGTTCCCGAAGATGTTTGGGCGGATGATGAATGAAACCTGGGGACGGGTGCATTTCTTCATCACGCTGATTGGAACCTACGCGATCTTCATGCCGATGCATTATCTGGGCATTGCCGGTGGGACGCGGCGGTACTCGCAATATACGGAAGTGGCGTATCTGACGAAGCTGATGCCGATTCATCAGTTCATGACCTACGCGGCGATCATTACGATTACGGCGCAGTTTATTTTTGTCATCAATCTCTTCTGGAGCATGTTTAAGGGGCCCAAGGCGAGCGACAATCCCTGGGAAGCGACGACCTTGGAATGGACTACGGCGACGCCTCCTCCGCATGACAACTTTGGTGGGGTGACGCCGGTGGTTTATCACGGTCCTTACGAGTATGGAGTTCCGGGTGCGGCCAAGGATTACGTGATGCAGACGGATCCGGTGAGCGTTCCGGCGGCACACTGAAGAGCAGAGTTTTTTATGGCGACTTACACGCCAACCCGACCGATTGATCATGCGGGCCACGATCGACAGCCGCCAGCACCGCCTATGGGCGGCGGCGGCGATGAGGGCCGCGGAGACGGCTCTCCGAATTACGGAGTGCGCTTGCGGCGGGCGCGGCTGGGAATGATTTGCGCCATCGCGACCATCTGCATGGTGTTTGTTTCGCTGACCAGTGCATTGATCGTGCGGCGGGGCTTGCCCACATTTGACGATTCCAGCCGCACTTACTTTCGCGACTGGGGCGGAGTGCAGTTGCCCTGGTTGCTGCTCGCGATCAATACGGCAGTCCTGCTCATCAGCAGTTTGACTATGGAGGGCGCACGGCGGGGGATTGCGCGGCGCGCGGCGCTGGCTCCGGTGCGGTCGATTCCGGGAGTTTCGCTGGGAAAAGAACAGAACTTTCCCTGGCTGGGCGTGACCGTGATTCTCGGTTTGGCATTTCTGGTGGGGCAAGGGATTGCATGGGCTGACCTGAGAAGCCGGGGATTTTTTGTCAGCACGAATCCGGACAGTTCGTTCGTTTATCTGTTCACGGCGGCGCACGCGGTACATCTGATGGGAGGGATCGTTGCCTTGTCGTGGGCGAGCATCAGTTCCCTGCTGCATAGGCCGATCGAAGACCGGCGGATCGTGGTGGATGTTGCAGCCTGGTATTGGCACTTTATGGCCGTGTTGTGGATTTACGTTTTCGCACTGTTAGCGTTTGTACGATAAGGGAAAGGGGAAACGAAAGGATGGCTGACGCCGCTGCTGTGCAGCACGGGGTTTCCGGGGAATATGAAGCGCCGCTGTTCGGGGCTTATTCGAAGAAGGTTGGGATGTGGTTATTTCTGGCCTCGGACTCGCTGACGTTCGGAGCGCTGCTGTTTGCCTTCAGCTACAACCGGATCTATACGGCATGGCCCACGCCGTTTGGCAAGGAGAGCATCATCAACGCAACGGTGATGACGGCCTGCCTGCTCTCGAGTTCGCTGACCATGGTGCTGGGTGTTTTTGCGGCGCAGCGGGCCGATCGTGTGTGGACGCGGCTGTGGCTGCTGGCCACGATGGCGTTCGGAACCGCGTTCATTATTCTGCATGCGATGGAGTGGACTCATTTGATCCACGAAGGGCTGAGTTTGCCGGCGTTCCCGAAGCCAGCCGGGCAACTCGATACCGACTACGCGAAGATCTCTACCGGCGTGCCGCAGTTCGCAGCGACGTTCTTTGGCCTGACTGCGATGCACATGCTGCACGTGACCATCGGCGTGATCTACCTGGGCGTGGTCGCGCTGCGCAAGTGGTTTCTGCCGATTCTGGGAGGGCTGTGGCTGGCGGGATTTCTTCTGATTCCGTCAGACAATGTGTTTCATTACCTGGTCAATGCGCTTCTGGTTGGCCTGATTGTGGCAAGTGTGATTCTGTTTCTGAAACCGAAGAATTACGATGCGCACGATGTGGAGGTGGCGGGGCTGTATTGGCACTTCGTGGATCTGGTTTGGATGTTTATTTTCCCGCTGGTGTATTTGATGTCGACGAAGATTTAGGGCGGCCCGCGCGGATGAAAAGTAAAGCCCGGGGCGGCGCAAGCAAATTGCAAGGGTCCTTCGCGCAAAGAACGCGCTCAGGATGACACGGTCAGGAGGGAACGCGATGCACGATGTGGCTACACACGACGATAGCAAGGGGCAGTATTTCTGGGTTTGGGGCGCGTTGCTGTTTCTGACCGGAGTGGAAGTGTGGCTCGGTTACCGGCAGATATTCGTGCCGGTGCGTATGCTGGAAGTGCTGCTGGTGCTGTCGGTGATCAAGTCGGGCTTGATCATTGCCTACTTCATGCACTTGAAGTTTGAGACGGCGCTGATGCGCTGGATGCTGGTGATCGGAGTGGCAGGCTTGTTTGTGATCATGTACTTCTTTTTCTTTCCGGACGCGGACCGAATTCTGCGGTTGGGCGTGAAGTAGGGTCGAGGAATTGCGATGACGTTTCTTTGTGGCAAAGCTCGAGCTCTTGCGTTGCTGGCGGCGCTCTGTTTCTGCGCGGCACCCAGTTTCGGGCAGGGCTGCGCAATGTGCAATGCGACTGCCCGGAGTACGCCGAAAGAGGGCCAGCAGGCGCTCAATCGGGCGATTCTGGTGCTGTTGCTCCCTCCAGTTGGAATTATGGTTTTCGGGTTTGGTTTGGCTATCCGGTATGGGAAGCGGCGCGATCAGGACCAGGACTAAGCTTTTGGCAGCAGGTCTTTCGCTTCTTTCGGGGCTCAGTTATTTTCCTCCGCCTTACCCACGGCTTACGCCCCTTCGACTTCGCTCAGGGCACGCCGTGGGCTGCACTCTGCCGCTCCGCGGCTATGCCTGCGCTTGGTATGTCTGATTTATAATAAAAGATTCGGCAGGGCTCTCTGAAGACGCTGAGGACACCCTCGGCCCGGATGGGACCTCCTGCCGGACCTTTTACCCGATGTCTGACTTACTACCCACGGAAAGCATTATTGTTCGCGGCGCGCGCGTTCATAACCTCAAAAACATCGATTTTGAGGTTGCCCATAACACCTTGACCGTGGTCACGGGAGTCTCGGGCTCGGGCAAATCTTCCCTTGCGTTTGACACTATTTATGCTGAGGGCCAGCGGCGGTACGTGGAGTCGCTCTCGGCTTACGCGCGGCAGTTTTTGGAGCGCATCGAGAAGCCGGACGTGGATTCGATTGATGGCATCGCCCCGGCGGTGGCGATCCGGCAGAAGAACACGACGCGGAATCCGCGATCGACCGTAGCGACGGCAACTGAGATTTACGATTATCTGCGGTTGCTGTTTGCCCGCATTGGGCGCACTTATTGTGTGAACTGCGGCCGCGAAGTGAAGAAAGATACCGTCGACGAAATCGCGGATGCGGTGTTGGCTCTGGACGCGGGAACGCGAGTGCTAGTGGTTTTTCCTTTGCAGCCTCACGTGGCTGCGACGCAGGAAACTCAAAAGAAAGCTGCGCGCGGACGCAAGTCCGCCAGGAAAGCTGCGGCGCCGGACTCGGGACTTACGGAGCAGCTTAAGACTCGGTTGTTCGAGTTGCGCAAGGCGGGCTTTAATCGCCTGTATCAGGCGGGGCAGGTGTTTGAGTTTTCGACACCGGAATCGCTGCTGGACATTCGCTTTGACCAGCCGGTGTTTATGCTGGTCGACCGGCTTACGGTTTCGGCGGAGTCACGATCGCGCATCGTGGATGCGGTCGAGACTGCGTACCGGGAAGCGGGCGAAGTGATTTTCGACCTGGCGCCACATGATGATCAGCCGGCACGGCAGTTGCGGTTTGCGCAGCGCTTCGAGTGCAAGAGTTGCAATCTGCGTTATGAAGAGCCGGAGCCGCGGTTGTTTTCCTTCAACAATCCTTATGGCGCTTGCCCGCGCTGCCAGGGATTTGGGAACACGATTGATTTCGATCTCGACCTGGTGATTCCCGACAAAACGAAATCGCTGGGCGAGGGCGCTATCGATCCCTGGAACAAACCTAAATATCGGCCGGTGTTTACGGACATGAAGCGGTTTGCCAAACAGGAAGGCATTCCGCTGGATGTGCCTTGGGCGGAGCTAGGCGAAGCGGAACGGGAGCTTATTCTGGAGGGGGATGGAAAATTCCTGGGCGTGCGCGGATTCTTTGCGTATCTGGAGCGGAAGAAGTACAAGCTGCACATTCGTGTGTTTTTGAGCCGCTATCGCGGATATTCAACTTGTCCGGAGTGCCGGGGAACGCGGCTGCGCCTGGAAGCGCGGCAGGTGAAGATCAACGGGAAAAACACTTGCGACGTTTGCGCGATGACGGTGGAAGATGCGGCTAAATTCTTTGCTGGGGTTCAGTTGAGTCCGGAAGAAGCCGACATTGCGGAGCGACTGCTGCAGGAGATTCGCGAGCGGCTGCGATTTCTTAATGATGTGGGCCTGGAATATCTGACGCTCGACCGGCTCTCGTCTACGCTCTCTGGCGGTGAGGCGCAGCGGATTCAGCTCGCCACCTCGCTGGGATCGCGGCTGGTGGGTACGCTCTATGTGTTGGATGAGCCTTCGATCGGTCTGCATAGCCGCGACACGCACCGCCTGATCAAGATCTTGCAAGACTTGCGCGATTTGGGGAATACGATTCTGGTGGTCGAGCACGATCCTGACATTATGCGGACGGCGGACCGGATTCTTGATCTCGGTCCGGGAGCGGGAGAAAACGGCGGCAAGCTGGTGGCTGCGGGAACGTATGAAGAGATTGTGCGGAATCCCGCATCGCTTACCGGACGTTACCTGGCGGAAGATTTGCGCATTCAGATACCGGCCGTACGCCGCCAGCCGGGGGTGCAGCAGATCAGGATCAAAGGTGTGCGGGCAAACAATCTGAAAAGTTTGGACATTTGCATTCCGTTGGGAATGCTGGTAGCGATTACGGGAGTCTCGGGCTCCGGGAAATCGACTTTGCTGCATCAGGTTCTTTATCAGGCGCTGCGAGAAGCCAAGAAGCAGCAGAGCCTGGGAGCGGCGCGCGGGGCGGCTACATGGGAGAGTCTGGAGGGCGATCAGTTCATTGACGAAGTGGTGCTGGTGGATCAGTCTCCCATCGGACGGACGCCCCGGTCGAATCCAGTGACTTACATCAAGGCGTTTGACGCCATTCGCGAGCTTTTCGCCTCGCTGCCTGAAGCGAAGAAGCGCGGCTTCGCCTCGGGGCACTTTTCTTTCAACATCCCTGGCGGCCGCTGCGAGACTTGCCAGGGCGATGGCACAGTTACGGTGGAGATGCAGTTTCTCGCCGACGTTGAACTCATCTGCGAAGAGTGCAAAGGAACACGCTATAAATCGCAGGTGCTCGACGTGCGCTACCGCGGAAAGAATATTCACGAAGTGCTGAACCTTACGGTGAAAGAGGCGCTCAAGTTTTTTGCTGAAGTACCTAAGCTGACAGACAAGCTGCGCGTGCTCGAAGAAGTAGGTTTGGGATATCTGCGGCTGGGGCAATCGGCGACAACTTTGTCGGGTGGAGAGGCGCAGCGCATGAAGCTGGCAGCGCATCTGCAGCCTGCGGGTCGCGAGATTGGACGGCCGTCCGGGGCGCGGCCCGAAGAAAGCCGACGACGCCGGCGTGTGCTTTATATTTTTGATGAGCCCACGACCGGTCTGCATTTCGATGACGTCAGCAAACTATTGGCGGCCTTCCGCCGTCTTATTGATGCGGGGGGATCGATCCTGGTGATCGAACACAATCTGGAAGTGATCAAGACTGCGGACTGGGTGATCGACCTGGGGCCGGAGGGCGGAGAGCGCGGTGGGAAAATTGTCGGAGTGGGTCCGCCCGAGGCTATTGCGAAGGTGCCCGGCTCTTATACCGGCAAATATCTGTCTCGAGTGCTGAACGGGAATAGCGCGGGCAATGGCCAGGGACATGGAGCGGCGCGGTCCAATGGGAGCAAGTAGAGTTTTTGCGGGCTGCCTGTTGCTGTTGACGGCGGGCTTGTGCTCGGTGGGGCAAGATACCAGCGCGCCTTCGGGACAGTCTTCTTCACACTCTTCAACGCAATCTTCGTCACAATCTTCGTCGCAGTCTTCTTCACAACCTCAGGGTCACCGGTCGGCGCATCACATTCAAGTGGAGGATGAAGATTCTCCGACTCAACCTGTCGAACTTACCCAGGCGGAAAGTGCTATTGAAAAACGGGATTACGCTGCCGCGGAACCTCTGCTTCGGAAATTACTGGATCGCCAGCCTGCGAGCTACGCGGGATGGTTCGATCTTGGTTTTGTAGAAAATGAGCTGGGCAGATTGGACGATTCGATTGCGGCTTACCGCAAATCGGTAGCGGCTAAGCCCGACGTCTTTGAATCGAACCTGAATCTTGGGCTGCAACTGGCCAAGACTGGGCAACCGGAGGCGGAGCAATTTCTGCGGGCGGCGACTCAGTTGAAACCCACCGCGCACGTGGCCGAAGGCCAATACCGCGCGTGGCTTTCACTGGGGGAGACGATCGAAAAGTCGAAGCCTGAGGAGGCGCTTGCGGCATACCGGCGCGCGGCAGCTCTGCAACCGAAAGAAGCTGAGCCGCATCTTTCGGCGGGGCAGCTTCTTGAGCAGGAAAACAAATACGGTGCGGCTGAGCAGGAATACAAACAGGCCCTGGCACTTGACTCGCGGTCGACGGATGCGGTCATGGGTTTGGCTAATATCTACATGCGCGGGCGCCGTTTTCCAGAAGCGGAAGAATATTTGCGAAAGCTGTTGGCGGCAAATGGGGAGTCGGCTGCGGTGCACATCCAGTTGGGGCGCGTGCTCGCGGCCGAGGGCAAGACCGATGCTGCCCTCGCGGAACTGCAGTCCGGAGTTAAGCTGGCGCCAGGCGACGATGCGGCGCAGCGCGATCTTGCGGACGTGTACTTGGCCGCTGGAAAAAATGACCTGGCCGAGGCGGCCTATCGCGCGCTGCTGCTTGCGCATCCCAACGAAGCGGAGCTGCATGATGGTCTGGGCAAAGCGCTGTTGTGGCAGAAGAAGTCGCCCGAAGCCCAGCGGGAGTTCGTCACCTCGGTGACGCTGAGGCCCAACTTCGGTGTGGCATATTACGATCTCGCATTCGCCGCCAACGACAATAAAGATTACCCGGTACTGATTCACGCATTAGATGCCCGAGCCAAACTGCTGCCGGAGACTCCGATGACATATTTCATGCGAGCCTCGGCCTACGATCACCTGCGGGACTTTAAGAAAGCTGCCGCCAACTATCACCTCTTCCTTAACAACGCTGGGGGGAAGTATCCTGATCAGGAGTGGCAGGCGAAGCATCGGCTTATTGCCATCGAGCCGAAGAGATAGCCTGTGGAAAGCCAATGTTGTTCGGGATGGGACATTCACGATTCTGGCTGGCTGTAGCGGCCGGCTTTGCATTGGCCGCGCTGGTCGCGCCTTCCCTGCTGCGCGGCCGCGACGAACCTTCGGTCGAAGAACTGAAGGAACGCGTGGCCAATGTAGCGGTCGGCGATCGTCCCGCGCTGTGTATTCACATATCCCAGCTGCAACTGGGTGACGCCGACAGGTTGTATATTGCCGGCGACAGCGAGAAGGCGCGGGCGGCGCTGGCCGACGTCGTCGCTTATGCTGAGCTGGCTCGCGACTATGCGATTCAATCGCACAAGCACGAAAAGCAAAGCGAGATCGCCATCCGCAAGATGGTGCGCAAGCTCACCGACATGAATCACGCCGTCTCCCACGAGGACCAGGCGCAGATACAGAGCACGATTGACCGCCTGCAGAAGATTCGGGACGATCTGCTGGTTGCCATGTTTCCGAAAGTTGACAAGAAGAAATGAGAATCTGCCGAATTCGACTTTGCGCCGGTTTGGGGTTGTTCTTGATGATGGCGGCCCTGGCCGCAGCTCAGCATCATCGCGATCCCTTCACCCCGCCGGAGATTGACCAGATTCGCGATGCCAGTTGGGAGCCCCAGCAACGGCTTTCTCTTTACGTAAAATTTGCCCGGGCGCGCCTGGTCGCGCTCGAGCAGATGCGCAGCGATCCCAAAACAAAGGACCGGCCGCAGCAAACGCATGACAAGCTCGATGATTTCCTGCTGATCTATGACGAACTGAACGACAACATCGACACCTATGTTGATCGCAAGAATGACATTCGCAAACCCTTGAAGATGATCATCGACGCCGACACTGAATTCCAGGCCAAGCTGCTCGCGCTGAGGGATGCGGCCGGGGTTTCCGCGGAGGAAGCCAAACAGTACGAATTCGCTTTGACCGAAGCCCTCGATACGCTGGATGGTTCGGCGGAAGACCATCGCAAGCTGCTGGCCGAGCAGGAAGAGGCAGCGAAGCACAAGAAGTTCGCCTCGAAGCCGGCTGCTGACAAGTCTGAGTGAACGTGCTCGTGCCAGTCATCCTGATGCCAATCATATCGTGATAATCTGGGCTCACTGTGCCTGAGGGACTGCTCGAAATCTTTCATCAGGAACACCGGCAATTGCGGCCTGGCGCTTTGGCGCCCGAGCTGAAGATTGAGTTTTTTGCTTTCGCGAACGTCAACAATACCATTCGCTTGCGCGAAGGCAGACTTCTGGTAAGGCTCTCCGATCTGCTGGAAGGTGCGCCTGATGCGGTGGTACGAGCCATTGCCCACATTCTGCTGGCCAAGATGTACCGCAAGCCCATCGACCGAGGCCACGCGGCTCGCTATCGAAAATATGTGGCCAGCCACGAGGTTGTGCGTAAAGCCCATCTGGTGCGGCAGATGCGCGGGCGCAAGCGGCTGCGTTCTCCTCAAGGCCACGTCTACGATCTGGATGCTGTGTTTGAGGATCTGAACCGGCGTTTCTTTCACGGATTGCTGGGTCGGCCGCGCATGAGTTGGAGCCCGACCAAGACCCGACGCATCCTGGGGCATTACGATCCGGCGCACAACGCGATTGTCATCAGCCGAATCTTTGATCATGCAGCTGTGCCCCGCTACGCCGTCGAGTACATCGTCTACCACGAGATGCTGCACTTGAAGCATCCTGTCAGGTTGCGTGGGAGCCGGCGGTGCGTGCATTCGGCGGAGTTTCAGGCGGAAGAGAAGTTGTTTCCGCGGTTGGATGAAGCCGAGGCGTTCTTAAAGCGATTATGAGTGAATACGCTCGTAAACGACTGTGGATATCGTCGCGACACGAGCTGACCGTACCGTGATCTCCGTTTAATCCCAGATTTCCCCGTGTGATGCAGATCACGCTCGTTCGTGACGCCGCGGATTGACGGGCCCGGCGCTGGCGGCATATCCTTGAAGTTGAAATTGAAATTCATTTTCAAGATCATTTTCAAGATCGTTTTTAAAAACCCAGGTCACTCATAAATGCTTCAGGCTTTCATCATCACGCTGCGCGAAGGGGTTGAGGCTGCACTGATCGTCGGCATCACGCTGGCTTATCTGGCCAAGATTGGCCGGAATGATCTGCGGAAGACGGTTTACGCCGCGCTGGGCGCCGCTTTCCTCGGCAGCATCGGCGTGGCGATCGTGATTTCCCGGCTGAACTGGAACGAAGACGTTTTCGAAGGCTGGGTCATGCTGGCCGCCGCCTTCTTCGTCGTCACCATGATTATTTTCATGATGAAGACCGGGCGCAAGCTGAAAGGCCAGATTGAAGGCAAGGTTGGCCTGCTCGCCGGTAACGATGCATGGGTGGGCCTGTTCTTTTTTGTGTTTCTGATGGTTCTGCGCGAAGGCGCGGAGACCGTGCTGATCCTTTCTGCCATCTCCCTGAACTCGACTGAGCTGATGAGCTTTCTGGGCACGTTGCTGGGCGTGCTGGCGGCTGTTGCTTTCGGCGTGATGTTTGTGAAGGGTAGCGTGCGGATCAACCTGGAGAAATTCTTTCGAGTGACGACAGCAATCCTGTTCCTGGTGGCGCTGCAGTTGTTGGTCGCAGGTCTGCATGAGTTGTCGGAAAGCGGTGTAATTGCCTCGTCCAAGCGCGAGATGGCCGTCATCGGGCCAATTGTCCGCAACGATCTTTTCTTTTTTGTCACCATTATCGCCCTGGCGGCACTGATGGTCTTGTTCGACGCCAAGCGGCGACAGCCTGCTCCCGAGCCCGCTTCGGCGGCGGAGCGCCGCAAGGCCACCTGGACAGCTCGCAAAGAACGCCTGTGGATGGCTTCGGTTTACGGCTTTTCCTTCATCTTCATTGCGCTGGTCACGGCCGAATTTATCTACGCCAAGAGCGTGAGCGCGCTCTCACCGGCAACCGACGTTAGTTTCACGAACGGTCAGGTGAAGATTCCGCTGGCGCAGGTTTCGGATGGCGACCTGCATCGCTATCAGGCGCAGGAGAATGGAACGGAGATTCGATTCTGGCTTTATCAGAAACCGGACGGCAAGATCGCAACAGTTTTCGATGCTTGTGAAATCTGCGGGGCGGTTGGTTTCTACAAGTCGGGCAACATGGTGGTTTGCAAGAACTGCGCTGCGCCGATCAATCCGCAGTCGGTGGGCGCGAAAGGCGGATGCAACCCCGTGCCGCTCAAGGCGACCCAGACTGCTGACGCCGTGATTATTCAGGAGGCGGACATTGCGGCCGGTAGGCACATGTTCGAGAAGCAGTAGAGGATGTTCGCCCGGCTCGTCTACGAATCCTTCCGCCGCCAGAAGCGGCGCAAATTGCTGGCTGGAGCGGCCATCACACTCGGGGTGACTGTGGCTACGGCGATGATCGCGGTCGCCACCGACATCGGTGACAAAATTAATCGCGAGCTGCGCACCATCGGCGCCAACCTGTTAGTCACTCCCGAAGAAGATACGCTGGATGTGGAAATTGGCGGCGTTAATCTGAAGCCACCGAGCGATGGCGCGTTTCTGAACGAAGCCGACCTGCCGAAGATCAAGGGCACTTTCTGGCATAACAACATCACCGGGTTTGCGCCGATGCTTCCAGTGAATGTTGCGCTGCTACGGGACGGCAGCACTGAAAATCTCACGCTGCTCGGGACATACTTTGCCAGACGAATTTCTTTTGGCAAGGAAGAGTTCACGACCGGGGTGCGGTCCACGCATCCCTGGTGGAAAGTTTCGGGAGCGTGGCCCGATGACAATTCCCGCGATGTTCTGCTCGGAGAGCGGCTGGCGGCGCGACTTTCGGCGAAGGCTGGTGACGAGCTCACCGTCTCAGGCCGCCAGTTGCATGTCAGCGGAATTCTTTCTACCGGGGGCGGTGAAGACGACCAGATCGTCGCGCCGATTGCGCTCGCTCAGGAGATCCTGGGCAAGCCAGGCGCGGTGCGCCGCGTCTACGTCAGCGCACTGACCAAGCCTGAGGACGCTCTGGCCCGCCGCGATCCCAAGAGCATGTCTGGTCCGGTTTATGACCGCTGGTACTGCTCACCGTATCCGCAGTCGATTGCGTTTCAGTTGCAGGAGGCGATTCCCCATTCGCACGCCGAACAGATTCGCCAGGTTGCGCAGAACGAGGGGGCGGTGCTCACTCGCATTGAGGGGCTGATCTTTCTGATCACGCTGGCGGCGCTGTTTGCTTCAGCTCTGGCGGTTTCTGCCGCCATGGCCACGGCTATTTTCGAGCGGCGCGCGGAAGTGGGTCTGATGAAGGCTCTGGGTGCGGGAAAGCTGGCGATCGCCTCCGTCTTTTTTGCTGAAGCAACGCTGCTCGCGTTGTTCGGCGGTTTGGTGGGTTTCGCTGCCGGCGGATTGCTCGCCCACCAAATCGGCCGGTCCATTTTCGATTCACAGATCACGATTCCACCGGTGCTTCTGCCAGTGATTCTGTCGATTGCGGTGATGGTAACGTTCGCAGGAAGCGCGGCCGCCATTCGCAAAGCAGTAAGGCTCGACCCGGTGTTCGCGCTGCGAGGTGAACTGTGAACCTCTCGCATGCCGCGCAGGACGTTGTAGCCAGCCGCGCGCAGGCGCCGCACACCTCCATGTTTCTTCGGATGCTGCTGCGAGCCGCGGTGCTCCGCCGGGGGCGGGCTGTCTCCGCGCTCCTCGCCATGATCGTGGCCGCTGCTGTCACCACGGCGATGTTGAATCTGTACGTCGATGTGCAGGCCAAACTGCGGCGCGAGTTTCGCAACTACGGAGCGAACATCATCCTGGTGGGCAGGGACGGCGCTTCCCTTCCTGCAGACGCGCTCGCGCATGTGGAATCCGTGCTCGGAGGCCGCGGCCTAGTCGCGCCCTTCGGGCTGGTAGTGGCGCGAACCAGCGACGGCCACCCGGTTGTCGTTGCAGGCACAGATTTCGGCCGGGTTCGGCAACTTGACCGATGGTGGTCGGTGAGCAACTGGCCTTCCGCGCCCCAACAGGCGCTAGTCGGCGTCCGCGCTCTTCCTGTCGTATCGCCAAAGAATCAGCCCTTCGATCTCATCTTTCAGGGACACACCATTCACCTCACATCTGCCGGAACCGTGCGGACCGGTGCCGCCGAAGACAGCCGCGTTTATGTTTCGCTCCCGGATTTCGTTTCATGGACCGGTGTGCAGCCTTCGACGATCGAGGTCGCAGCCAGCGGTTCGGCGGAGGAAATCTCCAGCATCATGCGCCAGCTTGCGCAGGCGATTCCCGTTGCCGATGTGCGTCCGGTGCGGCAAATCATGGAAGGCGAAGCGCGTGTTCTGGGCAAGACTCGAGCCACGCTGCTGGCCGCCTCTGCTCTTATTATTCTGACGGCTGCGCTGTGTGTGCTCTCCACTTTGATGGGATGGGTTTTCGACCGCCGTCGCGATTTCGCCATCATGAAGGCGCTGGGCGCGTCCGACCGGTTGTTGAATGGCTTTTTTGCTGCGGAGGCGGCCGCGCTGGGCGCGAGCGGCGCTCTGATTGGGTTTGCTCTGGGTGTCGGCATCGCGGCCTGGATCGGGCGGGTTAACTTCCACGCTCCCGTGGTGCCACGTTTCAGCGTGCTGCCCTTTGTTCTGGCTGGTAGCATAGTGGTGACGTTGCTTTCGGCAGTTCTCCCGATCTGGCTGTTGCGCCGGGTGCAGCCGGCGGTCATCCTGCGGGGAGAGTGACATGATTCAGATCAAGAACGTGACCAAGCTCTATCCCGCGAAGGCGGCGGGAAACGAGCACGCGAATGGCAAGGGAGATCAGAACGGCGCGATTCGTGCGCTCGACGACATCTCTCTGCACGTGGCGCGCGGCGAATGGCTCTCCATCATGGGCCCGTCGGGATCGGGGAAATCGACGCTGGTGAATCTGATTGGCTGCCTGGATCGCCCGACATCTGGCGAAATCTGGCTCGACGATCAGAATGTGGCCGGCATGTCGTCGGCGGACTTGAATCGCGTGCGTGCCGAGAAGATCGGATTTATTTTCCAGCAGTTTCATCTCATTCCGTTTCTGACGGCGGTGGAGAACGTCATGCTGGCTCAGTATTTTCACAGCATGACCGACGAGAAAGAGGCGATGGAAGCCCTGACTCGAGTCGGGCTAGGCGACCGGGCCCCTCACTTGCCCTCACAGCTTTCCGGCGGCGAACAACAACGGGTGTGTATCGCGCGAGCGCTGATCAATGATCCGAAGATTATTCTCGCCGATGAGCCGACGGGAAACCTCGACGCAATCAACGAGGAGATTGTGCTGCGGCTGCTGCGCGAGTTTCACCAGCAGGGGCGGACGATCGTGATGGTCACGCACGATCCCGTGGTGGCGCGCCTGGCTGACCGGCGCATTGAGTTCCATCACGGCAAGATCGAGTCGCAGGAAGTTTTTGCCATGGCCGACGAAGAGCAGTTCGATGAGGTGCTCGAAAAATTGTGGGTGCTGGCCGAGCATGGCGAGATCGCAGAAGTCGAGCGCATGGAAGTGCACGGCGCGCTGCCCGTGAGTCTGGCGATTGAGAAGATGATTCAGATGGGACTCGTGCTCTCCGCGCCGCATCCGCCTCAGCCGCACGATCACAAGCCGTTCGTGAATCCCTGCCACGACGCGCTGAAACCCGTGGCCGCTTCGATCGGTGATGGCACGTTGATCGTGGAGCTTACGCCCCGCGGGCGCGAACGGGCCGGCAGCATCATCCGCCGCCATCGCCTCGCGGAAAGACTTTTTACCGACAGCCTGGCGATGGACAGCGAATCGGAAATCGAGCAGCAGGCCTGCAAGTTCGAGCACATCCTTTCGCTCGAAGCGACGGACAAGATTTGTACTTTCCTCGGACATCCCCGCACCTGCCCGCATGGTGCACCGATCCCGCCGGGGCTGTGCTGCGGAAGAAGGTCTGAGTTCGCCGAATCCGCGGCTTCGAACTCCACTGTTACGAAGCGTTCCTAGTTCCCCTCCGAGGAACATCTCTCGTCATCTCTGAGCCCCATCCCCTTTGCTTCCGCGCTGGTATTATCGTGATGCGGTTCCATCGACCATGACCCAGCGGCGTCCCACTATCGGCGTATTTGATTCCGGCGTCGGCGGCCTTACCGTCCTTAAAGCTTTACTTGAACTTATTCCCGATGCTGATTACCTCTACTTCGGCGATACGGCCCGCCTGCCTTACGGCTCGAAGTCGGTCGACACCGTGGCGCGTTATGCTGTGGAAGCTGCGCATTATCTTGAGGCTCACGAAGCGCAGTTGCTGGTCATCG
>JBAUYE010000025.1:0-2844 GCA_049584615.1 Candidatus Sulfotelmatobacter sp. | reverse complement strand
TCGCTTCCCGCTCGCAGTCCCTGCTTCGGACCTCCGGCGCCGCGATTGCGCTTGCAGCTAAAGATCCCGGCACCATGATCTGCCGCGCCAGCGCCGGCCTCAGTGCTCCGCCGGTGGGCGCGACCTTGCAGGTGGGTTCAGGTTTTTCCGGTGAGTGCGTGCGCACCGGGAGAACGTTGCGCTGCGATGATACCGAGACCGACGAGCGCGTGGATCCCGAGAGTTGCGGCGCCCTTGGCATTCGCTCCATGCTCGCCGCTCCCTTGCGCCTGGGCGATCGGGTTGTAGGTCTGCTCGAAGTTTTTTCCGCGCAACCCAATGCCTTTGGTGAGAACGACAGCGCCGTGCTGCAGCGCTTCGCGGAAATGATTGTTGCCGCGGTGAATCGCGCTGTGCGCGTCCATCAACCTGCCCCGGCTCCCGCTTCTCCACAACCTTCCGCGCCGGGCAGCATTCTGTTTGCGCGCGAGCCCGAACCGAACGGCGAAAATGGAAAAAAAGATGTTTCGACCGATGCTGACGAAGTGGGCGGCATTCGCCTGCCTCGCGCCCATCTCTACTTCCTCGTCGTCGTCGCTGCCATCATCTTTCTGGTGCTGGGCTACACCCTCGCCCCATGGATTCAGGAAAAGCTCCAGGGCCGCGGACGAATTGGGGAACAAACAGTTCTGGCTTCCACCCAAGCGCCGCCGCAGTCCATCGTTGCTCCGCCAACCTCGGCGATCGAAACGGCAACCCTCGACCAACTCCGCCAGTTCGCCGGCAAAGGAGAACCGGCAGCCGAATATGCCTTAGGCATGCGTTGCGCCTCCGGCGACGGCGTGAAGCAGGATGACAAGGAAGCCGCCAACTGGTTCCTCAAAGCAGCCGAGAATGGAAATGTAAAAGCCCAAGCCACGCTCGGCAGGCGTTACTGGGGAGGCCGCGGCGTTCCCCCAAGCCTGACCCAAGCCTACTTCTGGGCCGTGCTGGCCCGCGCCGCCGGAGACCAGAACAGTAAGACATTTGCAGAGATCCTGGCTTCCCGCATGACGCACGCCCAAGCCGTAGCCATCGAACAAAAAGCCGAAATCTGGTACGAGCAGCACGAACCAACCGCCAAACCAGCCCCCGGCCGCTAAAGAGCCTTCAATACCCTGTCATATTGAGTAATGACACTGTCATCCTGAGCGGAGAAAGTGCTTCGCGAAAGCGACGCACTTTCGGAGTCGAAGGACCCCATACCCGCCCGCACCGCCACGAGCCCCGCAAGGCGTTTCCACCACGACAGCGTCTGCCACGCGCCTCCACTGCCGCAGCGTTAGAATAGGAACAGAGCTCCCCGTGCCCACCCTCCGCACCGTTCTCGATCAGCAAGTCCGCGAAGCCGATCCCGCGCTCTTCGAGAAGCTCGACAACAATCGCGTGCGCTGCTTCGCGTGCGGCCATTGCTGCCCCATCCCCGAAGGCCAGCCCGGAGTCTGCAAAGTCCGCTACAACCGCGGCGGCACGCTCTGTGTCCCCTGGGGATACACTGCCGGAACCCAGTGCGACCCAGTCGAAAAGAAACCATTCTTCCACGCCCATCCCGGAGCGCTCGCCTACAGCTTCGGAATGCTGGGCTGCGATCTGCACTGTGCCTATTGTCAGAACTGGGTAACGTCGCAAGCTCTACGCGATCCCACTGCCGTATCGCCTCCGCTCGAAGCCTCACCCGAACTTCTGGTGCGCGACGCCCTCGCCCAAGGAGCAAAGATTCTAGTCAGCACCTACAACGAGCCGCTGATCACTAGCGAATGGGCGGTAGCCGTCTTCAAACCAGCCAAAGCCGCCGGACTGATCACTGGTTTCGTCTCGAACGGCAACGCCACTCCGCAGGTTCTCGAATACCTGCGTCCCTGGCTCGATCTGTACAAAGTCGATCTCAAGAGTTTCGACGACCGCCACTACCACGAACTCGGCGGCCGCATCGCTCCCATCCTCGAAAGCATCCGCCGAATCCACCAGTCAGGACTCTGGCTCGAGATCGTCACGCTTCTAATTCCCGGCTTCAACGACAGTGCCGACGAACTACGCCGCCTCACCGAATTCCTCGCAGGAATCTCGCCAGAGATTCCCTGGCACGTCACCGCTTTTCACGGCGATTACAAAATGACCAGCCCCCGTGACACAAACTCCGAAGACCTCCTGCGCACCGTCGAGATTGGCCGCCAGTCCGGCCTGCGCTACATCTACGCCGGCAATCTTCCCGGCATGGTGGGCGAATGGGAAGACACGCGTTGCCCAAGTTGCAATGAAACCCTGATCAAGCGGTACGGATACCTGATCAAAGACTATCGGCTAACCGCAGCCGGCCATTGCCCGAAGTGCTCCACAGCAATCCCCGGCCGCTGGTCCGCGCGCTTCGAAGGCCAAATCGCCTCCCGCCCTTTCTTGCCACGCAAGCGCGCGCCTTTGTTTACAATCGGAAGTCGCTAGCTCCGCGTCACTCCTCGAAACTCGGTCGGCTATAATTCCTTCGGCGTCATCCTGAGCGTAGCCGTTCTTCAGGCGGAGCGAAGGATCTCCCGCGCATCGACACGCGCTGAGTGCCAACAGCACCATCTGAGATTCCTTCTCGTAAATGCGGAAGCCGCCCATCACCGCTCTCGTGATCGCATTCGCGATCCTGCTCACCTCCTGCTCCCCCCGCGATTTCCTCACCCGCCGCCTAGCCGCCGACCTGATCGCGAACTCCGACACTTTTCGCATCCAACAGCAATTTCAGCTACGCCTCGGCGTAGTCGCCAACAAGGATTACCTCTCTCCCGACTACCTCGCGCTCCAGCATCACGGCTGGATCTCCGCCACCAACGTCCCATGCCC
>JBAUYE010000024.1:0-4136 GCA_049584615.1 Candidatus Sulfotelmatobacter sp. | reverse complement strand
TTCGCTGGCCAAATGGCGAAACCGAAGTTCTACGGGACGTTGCAGCAGATTTCATTTACACCGTTGTCGAGGGCGCAGGGATTCAGCAGAAGGTAGCGCTTCCGCCTTTGCCGCCGCGCTGAGACCTAACGTCGCCTTAGCCCTCATATTGCACCATCGTCATGAAGCCGAAGTCCATGTGCAATTGCTGATGGCAGTGAAAAAGAGTGGGCCCCGGATTGTCTGCCGTAAAATCCACCTCAACTTGTTGTCTGGCGGGCACGACGATTACATCCTTCACGACGCCCGCGGTTGCCTTTCCGGCGAACCTGGTTAACTCAAAGCTATGACGGTGCAAGTGGACCGGGTGCGCTTCGTCGCTTTGGTTATCGAAGCGAAGGCGATATCGGTAATTGGCACGGACTCGAATGGGATCAGTCTTAGGAAAGGATTTGCCGTTGATGGTCCAGTGATCTACCCAGCGGTTGCCGGCAAATTTCTTGCGGAAAACGAGGGGCATGACACCGCCCGCCGGTTCTGAGGTTTCCGCTTCGCGACCAAACATGGTGTAATCCCAGGGAGCATTCGGCGCTGAGGTCCACTGCGGTGCGGCGCTGTGGTTGGCATATTCCACGACAATACCCAGCCCGGCGTTCCGGATTTGATCATTCGTCTCGCCAAGAATCCATACGCCGGGCTGGTTCATCGTGACGAGAGCATCCACGCGCTCCGCCGGACCCATCTCGATTACATCCACTTCGCGCGGCACAGGAGCAGCGTTCCCGTCGAGGCTGACTACCTTGAACTTGTGACCGGGCAGGGCGATACGGTGCTGATCGGTGGCGCTGGCATTCAAGATGCGAAAGAGAACCTTTTGACCTTCGTTTACGCGAACCGGGTCGCCTGAACCAAGAGAGTGGCTGTTCACGGAATAGACCGGATACAGAGCTTCCAGACTGCCATCGCCGCCCTGGCTGCTCAAGTAGGCGTCCCAGCCATGCAGTGCGAGAAAAACTTCCGCGTCATGCCGGCCTGGGTCTTCTTTCGGCTCAATGTAGAGAAATCCGAATTGTCCCGAGTAGGTGGCCCGCTTCACATCCCGGCCCGCATGAACGTGGCTGTGATACCAGCGGGTGCCTGAGGGACGGGGGATGAAGGAATATCTCTGCACGCCGCCCGGCGGCACCGGCGGCGTCCCTTCCTCCTCAGAACCATCAACGTCGGAAGGAACGAACAAGCCGTGCCAGTGAACCAACTCTGGAGTCTTGGTCTCGTTGAATACATCCACCATGACCCGCTGGCCTTCACGCAGGCGCAAGACCGGACCGGGAGCCGAGCCGTTGTATCCGGTTGTCTTGATTACTTTCCGTGGTGCGACTTCCCACTCTACTGGCGAGATGTGAATGGTTATGTCGGCCTTGCGATTGTCCTGCGCGGCTTGCAAGCCCATGCGCCGTGCCAACTCGGCGCCGGCCGTGGTTCCCAGCAGAGCCAGAAAGTTTCTGCGATCCATGCCGTTCCTGGTGTGTTCCGCCCGTTGAGATTACCCGCTCAGAAATTAAAACGATAACCCAGAATCATCTTGGCAATCAGGTGGTCGGTCGCGCCCGTGAGTCCTACGCCGAGGCCGAAATTGATCTCCCACTGTGGGGCGATACTTAAGTCGATTGCGGGGAAAATCTGGTGTTGTTGTTGCGAGATCGCATCGAACCCGCTCACCGGACCGACCGAACCGTAATATTCCAGACCTCCCGCGACTTTCGGCGTAAAATCGTAACTAAATTTGACGTTTGGCGAGAATACGATGCCCTGATTTACGCTCTCGCCATGAAACGAGCGGTCAAGCGTCGGGTTCAAGGCCCAATACCATCGGCCGAATTTTTGGTCCACGATCGGACGGATCTCCCACGTCCAGGTGTCCACCGAATATTGCCGCCTCTGGTAGCCGATTTCATTGGAGAGGCTCAGACCCACCGGCCAGTGCCACTTCGCCGGAACGGCAACGCGCGGCCGGATGTGGTCTCCTACCCACTGCCAGCTCTGACCCTCGGTTATCGAAGTAAAGATATAAAAGCCGCATTCGAACCAATCATTGAATCCATGCGTGATCTCAACGGTCTCATGCTCGGCGTGATTGGTGGGGTAAAGGCCGTCTACGACGGTCTTCGCGCCGTCGATCGTGAAGTTGCTGTGGAGTTCAACCATGGTGCGACCAGGATCGACCAGGTCGGAGTCGTAGACCTGAATTTCGTAGTTATCCTGAGCGTATGCAAGAGGGACAGCCAAGATTAACGTGAGCAGCGGGAGCGCAAGAAAGAACGCACGTGATCTCTGCGGGATGTGGAGTTCAGTGGGTTTTGTCGGAATCATCGCTTATCCTTGCCTGATCCGTAATCCAGTTAACTTCCCCCAGATCTTGCCCCATCATCCGAGAATGCCGGTAGCATTCAGTCTGCCGATCAGTCGCCAGTTCCGATGGTCTCGCCGCGTTTCAGCGTCCGGTCAAAGAAGTCGGCAGTTGCAGTATATGAGCGCACCCAATCTCGCCACATCAGGAACCCGTGGATCTCATCAGGCAGGATCAATTGTTCGAAGGGCACGTGCTGCGCGCGCAGGCGCTGCACCAGGTCTACAGTTTGGCTGAAGGGCACATTGCGATCATCGTCACCGTGGATGAGCAGCACCGGGGATTTCCAAGTGCTGACGTAAGCATCGGGCGAGGAATCCCACGCCAGCTTTATCGCCGCATCGGTATCGGGCGGGCGCAGGGCCAGATTGCCGAAGTAGGGCCGCTCCGTGAGGAAGACGCTCCAATCATGCACGCCGTGGAAATCTACGCCCGCCTTGAAGAGATCTGAATTGCGCGCGAGACCCATAGCAGTCAGAAACCCGCCGTAGGAACCACCCCACAATCCAATTTTCTCCGCGTCTACTTCGGGAAGAGCTTGCAGATAACGTCCTGCCGCAACCACATCTTTGTATTCCGCTGCTCCGCGCCAGACGGTGTTCGGAGCTTCGCGAAATGCTCGTCCGTACATAATGCCCAGCCGGTAGTTCACTGACAGTACCGCATATCCACGGCTGGCCAGATATTGATTCTCGGCGTAAGCGTTGTGGTAGTAATCCATGTAGTGAAAACCGAGCAGCATCTGGCGGATGGGCCCGCCGTGCATGAAGACCAGCCCGGGGACCTTCCCCTTTACGTTGGTCGGAAGAAAAAGCTGGCCGTGCAGCGTAACTCCGTCGTCGCTCTTGAATATGACCTGCTTTGGCGTAACCAGTGACGCCGAGGGAAAGTCAGGCGGCAGCGCTTGCCTGGCAATCATTTCGCGGCCCTTCGCGGTAACCTCATATGGCATGGCCGGCGAGGTTGCCGTGGAGCCGAGGCAAAGAACGCTCTTGCCATCCCCGGTTTGAACCGGAGACCACTCGATTGTTTCGCCGCTGGTCAGCGCCTGCTGCGGAGTTCCGCCTGCAATCGCGACTCGCCACAAGTGCCGCCGGTCGACATCATCCTGGTTCGAGGAATAAATTATCCACTCCTTATCCGCGCTGAGCGTGACGTCTTCGACATCAAAATCGCCGGGCGTGAGCAGCGTTGCCACGCCTCCACCTGCGGCAATTGAGTACAAATGATTGCGGCCATCCTGCTCTGAGGCAAACGCCACTCGGCCGTCGGCAGCGACGTTGAGCGAGCCATCTTCGGTGAGCTCGGGCAAAGAATCCTCGAGCTTGCCGCCGCTGCGCCATAGTAAGCGGCCCGCGCCCGTAGCGGCATCGGCGATCCACAGCGACCAGGGTTCAGGACGCACAGGAATCAGCGGCATTTTCTGTTCCTCCCCGGCGATGCGCACAAAGACGATCCACTTACCGCCGGGCGACCAGCGCGGCATAGAATCCTTGTCCACGCTTGGCGCCAGGTAACGGATTGATCTGCCGTCGAAGTCGTAGATGGAAACGAAACTATGACTGTCACGATGGCTGACGAAGGCTATGTGCTTGCCGTCGGCCGACCACTTCGGCTGATCCGCCGCTCCACGGACCGTAGCCAGTTCCTTACCCTGTTGTTTTCCATCAACACTCGCAAGCCACAATTTCTTTTTTGCAGACCACACCGCCCATTGGCCATCGGGTGAAATCTCAATGTCTTCGCAGCC
>JBAUYE010000023.1:0-9316 GCA_049584615.1 Candidatus Sulfotelmatobacter sp. | reverse complement strand
CACCTATGGGGTTCGTATGGAGCAGGCTTGGATTCCCATGAAAGATGGCGTGCGGCTGGCGGCTTCTCTTTATATGCCGGATGGAGCGAAGCTGGGCGAGAAGTTCCCTGCCCTGCTGGAATATTTGCCTTATCGAAAAGATGATGGAACGGCGGCTGGCGATTATCCCAAGCATGCTTATTTTGCGCGGCGCGGGTATGTGAGCGTGCGGGTGGATATTCGCGGCTTTGGGGCGAGCGAGGGCGCGCCGCCGGAGCGGGAATATTCGGAACAAGAACAGGTCGATGGCGAACAGGTGATCGCATGGCTGGCTCATCAGAGTTGGTCGAATGGGAATGTGGGAATGTTCGGCATTTCGTGGGGTGGGTTCAATTCTCTGCAGATGGCGATGCGGCATGCGCCGGGGTTGAAGGCTATTCTGGCTACGGATGCTACGGCGGAATTGTTTCATGACGATGTGCACTACGTGGATGGCATGGCGCATATCGACGAGTTCGAGTTGAACATGGATATGGCGGAGGGATGGACTGGGGCGCCGGATTATACGCTTGACGAAAAAGTTCTGGAGCCGAGATTTGAGACTCCTCCGTGGTCGCTGCTTTATTTGCGACATCAGCATGATGGGCCGTTCTGGCGGAAGCCGGTGCGTCCGTTAAAAGACATCACGATTCCCAGTTTTCTGATTGGTGGGTTGCTCGATGGTTATCGTGACAACGTGACCGACATGCTGATGCAGGCGAGCGGGCCGGTGAAGGCGATTGTAGGGCCGTGGAACCATACGTTTCCGAACGAAGCGGTGCCGGGGCCGCAGATTGAGTGGCGAAATGAGGCGGTGCGCTGGTTCGATCATTGGCTGAAAGGACGCGACACCGGCGTGGAGCGTGACCCGCGGCTGGTCATTTATATGCAGCACTGGCATGCGCCGGATCCGAGTCTGGAAAATGTGCCTGGGGAGTGGAGGCGGGAGGATGGTTGGCCGCCGAAAGATGCGCGGCCGTCGACTTTATTTTTTCAGCCGAATCACTCGCTGGCGGAGAGTGCCGCACAGATCGACACCCATCGGCTTAAGTACGTGCCATCAATTGGCGTTGAGGCGGGATTCTGGTGGGGTGAGTTGTTGAGCGATGTGCGGCCGGTGGATGCGTTCAGTCTCGTTTACGATTCTGCGCCGCTGCAAGCGGACGTGGCTATTCTGGGGCGTCCGCATGCCATGTTGCGGGCCTCGGCTACGGCGCCGTTGGCGGACTGGTTTGCGCGGCTCTCGGATGTGGCGCCGGATGGAACCGTTACCCAGATTACAGGAGCGGGGATCAACGGGGCACAACGGGATTCGATGAGCGAGCCTCGCGATCTGGAGCCGAGTAAGATTTATCCACTCGACATTGAAATGCATTTGACTTCGTGGGTGTTTCCCAAGGGTCATCGCATTCGCGTGGCGATTTCGAATGCGCTGTGGCCGATGATGCTGCCTACGCCTTATTCGATGACCACGTCTCTGGAACTTGGGGGAAGCGATGGTTCGCGCGTTGTGTTGCCGGTTGTGCCTGAGCACGGGGTTGCGGCGCCTGCGTTTTCTCCGCCGGAGCCATCAGAAGAACGGACCGATCTTAAGAGCGAAGGATTTCCCTGGCCGGGGGAGTGGACTGTCGAGCGCGATGAAGCTCGTCATAAAACTACTGTGCACTGGAAGGGACAGGAAAGCGGCGAATATCCCTGGGGGAAAGAAATCGACTACGAAAATCTGACGTACGATGCTGACGATGCACATCCCGAGACTTGTTCGGTGCGAGGTGAAGCTGAGACTGTGTTCACTTTGAAAGGGCGCACGCTGACCTGGCGTGGACATTTGCTGGTGACGACCGATCAGAAGAACTTTTATTACAAGTACACGCGTGAGTTGTTGAAGGATGGGGCGATGGTTAAGTCGAAGACTTGGCAGGAGACGATTGCCAGGGATCATCAGTGAGCAGAGACGCCGGGGCTGATGCCCGCGTTGATTCTTGGGGACTTTACGCGGCGCTGAAGCGCCGCTCTTCCACGGTAGTTGACGAAGGTATTTTGGGGCGCGACTCAAGTCATGCCCCTCCCGAGCTCATTGTTTGTAGATCTTGCCGTCTCTCATTACGAACTGAACCGTTTCCAGGGCGTGAATGTCGGTTAGCGGGTCGGCAGTTACGGCGATGATGTCGGCGTATTTTCCTGGCTTGATTGATCCAATTTCATTCGAGCGGCCGAGCAGGTCGGCGGCGTTGCTGGTGGCGGCTTGAATGGCTTGCATGGGAGTCATTCCATACTTCACCATGAAGGCGAACTGCTTGCCGCTGGTGCCGTAGGGACAGACTCCGGCGTCGGTGCCGAACGACATTTTTGCTCCGGCGGCGACGGCCTTGCGGAAATTATCGCGCTGGAGTTGGCCGAGCGCGGCATCGTGCTCGAGGAAGTCCGTCGGCATCTTTCCAAGCTTGCCCTCTTCCTGAATGCACTCTTCGTCGTAGATATCCATGTCGAGATAAGTGCCGTGCTGCTTGGCGAGAGCGATGCCTTCGTCGTCGATCATGGTGGCGTGTTCCACCGAGGCCACACCCGCACGGATCGCGTTCTTGATGCCTTCGGGAGAGTGGGCGTGCGATTCGACTCGCAATCCAAAATGGCTGGCCTCATCTACGGCGGCCTGTAGCTCCTCGAGCGTGAATTCCTGCGAGTGAGGATTGCTGCCGTGGGCGAGCACGGCGCCGCTGGAAAGAATCTTGATGTGATCGACTCCATCATGCGCGAGCTTGCGAATAACTTGCCGAACTTCCCACGGGCTGTTGGCTTCGCCGTAGTGCATGTCCCAGGGCAGCGTGATGTCGGGAGCGAGGCCGGTATCAGCGCCGGCACCGCCGGTAATTGTGACGTAAGCGCCGGCGACGTACATGCGGGGACCGATGATGTCGCCGCGATTGATGGCATCGCGCAGAGCAATATCTCCTAGAGCGCGGTACGTGCCTACATCGCGCACAGTTGTGAACCCTGATTCGAGCGCGAGCCGCGCGTTGGGCACGGACTCGAGCGCCAGTTCGGCGGCGGTTTTTCTGAATACGCCCATCGGTTCCGAATCGTGCGCGCCATCGGCAAGATGAGTGTGGCAGTCGATCAGACCGGGGAGGACGGTCATTTTGCTGAGGTCGATGATCTTGGCGTTGGAGGGGATGGTTACGTTGTTGCCTACAGCTTCGACTTTGTTGTCGCGAATCAGGATGGTTTGGCTAGTTAGAACTTTGCCGGAGTCGGGGTCGATCAGTTTGCCGGCGCGAATGGCGGTGATCTGGGCGGTCGCAGAAGCGAGCAGTGCGCAGCAGCCGACGACGATCACAAACCGGTTGAGCAGGATAGTGACGATTCTTTCGCCCTTCCGGGGCTTGGTCATTTTTTCTTCCTCACCCACGGCTTGCGCCCCTTCGACGGGCTCAGGGCAGGCAGTGGACTGCATTCTTATGCCGCTTCGCGGCTGACCGATCCTAATCGGCAGCCGCAGACCTGGGCTCTAAGCCGCGTTTGAGATCACCGGCCAGGAGCCGGTGAAATAATTGTTCTCCGGCCTCGCGACGGACTGAAAGACGTCCGGCGCGATAGGCTCGCGATTTCAGGCCGCGCTGCACGTCTTCGCAGATGCCGAGATCTTCCTCCTGCACACGGTTGCCTACGTTTACCGACTGCTCATTGTATTCGCCGTGCGCGTCGCTGATATCGCCGAAATAAAAATCGAAGATCACGTGGCAATGATCGACGTCGACGGGGATTACAAGATTGGTGTCCATGTATCCCTCATAGCAATTGATCATGAGGTTGGGATGCTGCCAGAAATACCAGGCTCGGTCGCCTTTGCGCGCGGCTCCGGTGGCGGCGTCAGCGTCAGAAGAAACCATGGGGCTGGACTGCAGGCAGTAACGGTCTTCGTTCTCGATGGTGTACTGCTTGTAATCAAGAACTGAATTCAAGCCTTTGTGCAGATGCGGGACGTGGTAGCCGCCGTCGAGGTAGTTGTCGACGAAAACTTTCCAGTTGCAATTGATGTCGTAGGTGCGGCGGTCGAAGTAGTGCAGTTTGCTTATGCCTAGCGGAGCGATGCGTTGCACGAGTCCGCCGAGAAACTCTGCGAGTGGAGCGGCATGGTTGTCGAGGTTGATAAAGACGAAACACTCCCAGGTTTCGACTCGAATGGGAACAAGTCCGTTTTTCGCGCGATCGAAATTCTCGACGCCTTCGAACTCGGGCATGCCTTTGAGCGACCCATCGAGGCCATAGTTCCAGCCGTGATAGGGACAATGCAAGAGGGCAGCGTGGCCGCAGGGTTCGGTCACGACGGCGGCAGCGTGATGACGGCAAACATTGTAGAAAGCACGCAGGGCGCCGTCGTTGCCGCGGACGACGACGACCGGCTCACCCGCGACCATAGTACTCAAGAACTGGCCCGGCGTTTTCACTTGTTCAGTGCGGCCGACGAGTTGCCAGGTTTTGCCGAATACCCTGAGGCGCTCAAGTTCCGCCACGCGCGGATCGACGTACCAGGCGGCGGGAATGGTTGAGGCTTTCGACAGCGGCGCATGGTCGTCATAGCTAGCGAGAATTTGCTCGATGGAAGTTTGCATCATCTGAATTGTTCTCACCCTGGAGTTCTACACTAATCTGCGCCGGGCGCCCCCGGTTTTTGCTACAGCGCCTTGGGCCTGGCGACCAGTTGGACCGGAGCAACCTTGCGTATCTCACGCTGGCCGCGAATCGCAGTCGCAGGAGCGGCACCGACTGCGCCCCGCAAGAGCGCAAGGAATTGCCGGATGCGCGCCTCCTTTTTCTCCGGCATCTCGCCCTGCCTGCGAAAAAGGCCGGGATCGAGTTCGGCGGTCAGTAGGGCATCCTGGAAGCGTTCGAGGGTCCAGTCGAGCAGGGAGACAATCATTTCAATGTCCATGTCGTTGCGTAGCTCGCCGCGCTCGATGCCGAAGCGCACGAAGGCGACTGTACCGTAGGGATCTTCGGTGGTGAGAAAGCGATTGATCTCACGCTTCAACACCAGATCGGTACCGTAGTTGCCGAGCAGCGAGATGCGGTAGGGAATCCAATCTTCGCGCAGCAGGTGTTCAGTACGGACCAACCAATAATAGAGAACATCGAAGAAGCCAGCGGCACGCACGTCGGCGGGCGCATCCAGATATTTCGAAAATGAGCGCACGGCGCGTTTGTAGACTTCGAAAAAGAGGCCGTCCTTGCTGCCGAAGTGCTGGAAGACGGAACCTTTGGCGATGCCGAGCGTGGCAGCGATGTCGCCGACGCGGGCGGCGTGGTAACCGTTCTCGGCGAAGTGTCGCATGGCAGCGTCGATGATGCGGGAGCGCTTGGCCTCGGACCGCGGACGGGGCGCGTGCTGCCGCATGTAACGCGGAGGTGCAACGGGATTGCTGGCGATTCCGCTCATGAAATGACTCCAAGTCACGAAAGTATATAGCAGATGGTTTTAACTTTCAACTTCATTTTTAACGGGTAGTAAAGTAATGTATGTTTCGCGTCAGATTACGACGTGACTTAAAGTCAGAGTGCTTAGATATGCGAGTCGGTCTTGGTGAAAACGGCTTCCAACTTTATTTATGACGCGATTGTGGTTGGCGGCGGTCACAACGGCCTGACTGCTGCTGCCTATCTGGCGCGTGGCGGACTTTCCACGCTGGTGCTGGAGCGCCGCGAAATCGTCGGCGGATGTTGCGTGACCGAGGAGATCGCTCCGGGCTGCCGGGTTTCGACTACTTCTTATATTGCCAGCATGCTGCGGCCCGAAGTGGTTGCGGAACTGGGGCTGGCCGATCACGGCCTGCGCATGATTCCCTGCGACCCGGCGATTCAAGTTCCCTTCCCTGATGGGCAGGTGGTGCCGTGGTGGGTGGATCGCGAACGGGCGAAAGCGGAGTTTGGAAAACTATCGACGAGAGATGCAGCGCGGTTCGTTGAAGTCGACGATCAACTGAAGAAGCTGGCGCGGTACCTGCAGCCGTTTTTCATGGAGCCGCCGCCGGAGATCGATACGACGACAGTTGGCGGCTGGGGCGATTTATTTCGCGTGGGCAAACGGTTTCGCGGAATTTCGAGCGCCGAGATTGCACAACTGGTTTCGTTTCTTACCGGAAGTCTGGGAGAGTTTCTCGATCGCAATTACGAATCCGAGAAGATGAAGACGATGTTCCTAGCGAACAACGTGTACGGCAAGCATGGCGGGCCGTACCAGCCGGGAACGGCGATTGGGCTGCTGTTTCACTTGTTGAGCGGCGGAGAGCACCAGTTGCAGGGGTTCTACGGGCACGTAATGGGTGGGATGGGAGCGATTACGCAGGCGCTGGCTGCGGCCGGGAAAAAGCTGGGAGTGGAGATTCGAACAGCCGCGTCGGTGGCCGAGATTGAGGTTCGCAACGGCCGCGCCTGCAGCATTGTACTGGAGGATGGAAGCGAAGTTCGCGGGCGGATGATTCTATCGAATGCCGACCCCAAGCGAACTTTCTTGAAGATGGTTGCGGCGCGCGAGCTGCCCGAGGATTTTCTGTTTGCGGTGCGCGGCATCAAGATGGATGGCCCCTGCGCGAAAGTGAACTTCGTATTGGCGGAGGAGCCACGGTTTACAGGAACATCGCCTCAGGCAACGCCCTTGGAGCGCACGTTCTTCACGCTGGTTCCATCATTGGAATTCGCCGAGCGCTGTTATGACATTGCGAAATTTGGCGAGATTCCCGAAGAGCTGTGGGTGGATTGCGTGGTTTCCTCGAACGCGGATGCTTCGCTGGCGCCGCCGGGCAAGCACATTCTGACTTGCTTCGTGCAGTATGTGCCTTACAGATTGCGCGAGGGAAACTGGGATGAGAAACGGGAACTGCTCGGCGATCGCGTGGTGAAGAAGATTGCCGAATATGCGCCGAACGTCCCGGGCGCGATTGTGGCGCGGCAGGTGCTTACGCCGCTGGACTTGGAACGAACGTATGGATTGACCGAGGGCAATATTTTTCACGGAGATTTGCGGCTGGAGCAGCTTTTCTTTATGCGTCCGGTGCCGGGCTGGGCGCAGTACCGCACACCGATTCGCGGGCTTTATTTGTGCGGAGCGGGATCGCATCCCGGCGGCGGCGTAACGGGTGCACCGGGACGAAACGCGGCGCGGCAAGCTCTGCGCGATTGGAAGAAGGGACAGTTCAAGGCGGCAGCTTAAGCCTTTAACTGCGAAGGCCGCTAAGCATTCGCTAGCGACGCGAAGAGGAACATCGGGATAGGGAGGAAGCATGAAAAAGAAAGGGATTCTGGAAAGATTGAAAGAAGGGCCGGTACTGGGCGATGGCGGATATTTGCTGGAACTGGAGAAGCGGGGGTGGGTGCGCGCAGGTCCGTTTACTCCGGAGGTTGTGTTAACGCATCCTGAGGCGTTGCGCGAATTGCATGTGGAGTTTCGCGAGGCAGGATCGGAAGTGCTGCAGGCGCTGACCTTCTATGCCAGCCGGGACAAGCTGGCCACGGTAGGGCTCGAGGATCGCCTGCAGGATTTGAATAGGGCCGCCGTGCGAATTGCTCGCGAGGTTGCGGGAGATCAGTGCCTGGTTGCGGGTAACCTGAGTCTGACCTGGATGTACGAACCGGGCAGCGCGGTGGCTGCCGAGCGGGTGCGCCGAACGTTCGACGAGCAACTGGCAGTGCAGGTTGAGGAAGGCGTGGATTTTATCATCGGCGAAACGTTTTCTTTTCTTGGAGAGGCGCTGATCGCGGTGGAGCGCGGCAAGAAGACGGGTTTGCCCACCATGGTCACGATTTGTTTCGAGAACAAAGATGAGACTACCGACGGCAAGAGCGCATCCGACGCCGCGAAAGCGCTATTCGATGCCGGCGCCGACATCGTTGGCATGAACTGCCTGCGACCGCCGGAGCATATTCTGGGGCCGATGGAGGAGATGCGCGAAGCGGTATCGGGCTATCTGGCGTGCCAGCCGGTGGCCTACCGCACCCCGAAGGCGAAGCCTGACTTCACCAGTTTGCCGGAATTTCCTTATGCGTTAGATCCGCTGCAGCTTACGCGGAAGGAGATGGGCGATTACGCGGCGCAAGCGCGCGATATCGGGATCAACTTCATAGGCGCGTGCTGCGGCACGGTGGCGATGCACATCCGAGAAATGGCGCGTGTGCTGGGCAAGTTGCCCGAGGATTCGCGCACCTGGAAAAGGGGCGGCGAAAAACCGATGTCAGCCTACGAATATTACGACCACGACAATCTGAAGGCAGGCAGCCGCACCTAGCCGGCCGAGACGAGAATTCAGAGACAACTCACGAGCAGGCTCCACGCTGAGAACCTGCTCGATTTATTTGCGACGGCTTTAGCTGACGTTGCGTAAACGCGGCTGCTCTGCGTGCACTAACGGCGCGTCGACCAGGTGCTCGCTGAGGAACCAGACTTGAAGTTCATTGGTGCGCAGCACGTCGCTGACGACAAGATCGTTGGTGCCGTCGTCTCCAATGTCGTCGGAGCGGCGGGCCAGGGTGCGGCAATGGCCGATGATGATCTGGTGGGCGTCTAGCAGGCGGGAAATCTGCACCGGCACTTCTTCCCTGCCCCGCGGTGGTCGCTCAATGCGCGTGGTTTCGGCCACATCGGCAGCCATGGCTATTGAGACCCCACCGAGAAGCTGTATTCGTTCGGCGATGGTGTCGACAATTTCCGACTGCTCTCCGTAATGTTTGTCAAACAAAAGATGGAGTTGATAAAACGTTGGTCCGGCAACCTGCCAATGCGATTTCTTGTAGAGATCGCGCAGGGTCATGGTATCTGCCAGCAGAAGATTGAGTTGCTCGGTCATTTCCAGGCGAACCGGCTCCTCGAGGTCAAGAGGCAACATGTGTGAAACCGTGCCGTACTCTTGAATTGCATCGGCCCGTTGGTGAAGACGAGGCTGGGCACTTACCGTCCCTCGCTCGCTGGTGGGTACTTTCTGGTTGAGGTCCTTCTTAGCCATATGTTCTCCTCGCTGCACAACTATCGATTCGTAGTCTACTAAAATCCCTGGTCACGGAACTACGCCTGTTCTTTGATGTGCGGAACAGCCTGTTGGGTGCGGTCTCGGGGGAAGAATCCAAACAAACAACGTAATGCGCCGTGGGTGAATAAAGAGGGTACCGAACGTCGGATTCCGTCGTGTCAAGCGGCGCCCTGGAGGCCGGAAGTTTGACGATGCCGCGGGCATTGTTTATGATCGAGATGCGGGGTGGAGCAGTCTGGTAGCTCGTTGGGCTCATAACCCAAAGGTCGGTGGTTCAAATC
>JBAUYE010000022.1:0-12575 GCA_049584615.1 Candidatus Sulfotelmatobacter sp. | reverse complement strand
GCCTTGACGAACTCCTGGCGCTGCTTGGCCATGTGATACTCGGCGTTCTCGCTGAGGTCGCCAAGAGCCGCGGCCCGCTTGATTTCTTTGGGCAACTCATGCACGAGTTCGTGCTCGAGCGCGTCGACTTCTTCCTGCAGTTTCTTTTTGAGTTGGTCAGTATCAGGCATACGGTATGGCTTTGAAGATTATAAACCTGTTGCGAATCTGACGGAGCTGAGCGGCGTTTCCCGGCAGCAAGTCTGGGGCTCCCTGCAGGGATGTCGGGGCTGGCGGAGTTTGGCTGGATTGATTCGGTTTTGGTGCGCATTCTGTGGGCATGAAACCGATCAAGAAATTCCTACTCACCCTGGTGTTGGCGGGAGCCCCAGTCTGGGCGCAAGCGAATCCGCCGGAACCGCTACATGAGGCTTATGTCTTTGAAAAACAGGGGCAGTTCGACAAAGCCGTCGGCATCGCCAAGGAGCGTATCGACTCGGGCCGCGTGAGCGGCGTCGAACTTGGAAGAGCCTGGAACGTGCTCGGAGTGGTTTACACGCAGCAGGGAAAATTGATGGAGGCGCAGAATGCTTTCGAGCGTTCACTCCAGATTTTTAGCCAGGAACCGCAATTCGTCACTGATTATGCCGCAGCCCTGCAGAACTACGGGGAGCTTTATAACGATAGCGGGCAACGGGCGGTTGCGGGGAAGATGTGGAGCAAGGCACTCGACTTACTCCAGCAATCTGGCGACCACGCGGGCATTGCGCGTTCTTTCACCTACCTTGCGGGGTTGGCACTTGCGCAAAACCGGGTCGCCGACGCCAAGAAGAAGTTGCGGAGCGTTGCCGAGGAAATGAAATTGACTAACGACCTGAGCGATGACGATTTGGCCTTCATCTATGAGACACAGGCATGGCTGGCGCGGGCCGAGGGACATCTTTCCGCGGCGGTCGCGGGTTATCAACGCTCGCTGGAACTCTCCAAGCGGATCTACGGCGACGGGCATTGGAAGACCGGGTGGGACTATATGCTCCGCGGCAAGGCTTATGCGCAGTCTGGCAACATCGAGAAGGCGCTCGTAGACATGCGGGACGGCCTTGGCATCATGGAGCAGACGTTGGGCCGCAAGAATCCCAGATATTTTGCGGCGCAGATTGCATATGCCGCGGTTCTGGATCAAGCTGGGTTGAGGGAACAGGCGGCGCAATGGCGGGCGGCAGCAGAGCAGGCTCAGAAAGATTTTTATCGCAGCCAATGCGTGGGCTGTACGATTAACGTGTCGGCTTCTCGCTAGGAGGAACCCTGTGTCTGGTGAAATCCGGAGTCCCGCTGACGCCGTGCTGGTACCTGCTAGAACGGCCATCGGCGGGCTTTTTCCGCAAGCTGGAGTCATCCCGATCGCGATCGCCGGCGTACTCACGTTGGCAACAACCGTTGAATGCGCGTTCTCGCTGGCATCCTGGTTTCGGGCGCTGCTTTACGGGGCGGTTTTGTGGTTGTGGTGGGCCGGTGTAGCCGAGATTTTATGGCGAGCCGGTAAGCGCTGGCCGTCGGTTCTGAAGGTGTTTGCGGCCAATGCGGGTGTGCAGTTAGTCGCCGCGGCTATCGTGGCTGCACTGCACCTGGCGACTTTGCATTTCACGGCACACTGGATCGCGCACGTGGGATCCGATGCACAGAGAGAAGTTTACGGCCAGCTGTCTTTCTTCAACCTCGGCCGCTTCGGCGTCGAGTTTCTGACTTACGCCCTGGTGTGGTTCGCGTGCGCAGCGCTGCATACCCAACTGGCCGCGCAACGGGACGCAATGCGGTCGCTGCAGTTGGAGCGCCAGCTTTCAAGCGCGCATTTGCGCGCCTTGCAGATGCAACTGGAGCCGCATTTCCTGTTCAATGCGCTGAATGCTGTAGCCGCCTTGATGGATCTCGACCGCAAGCAGGAAGCCCTCGAGACCCTGGAGCACCTGAATACCATCCTCAAGACCGGCTTGAAGAGAAACACTCCGAGCAAGATTCCGCTGGCCCAGGAACTGGAGATTGTTGAGAGCTATCTCGCGATTGAACGGGTTCGTTTCGCTGACCGGCTTCGGGTCGATATGAACCTCGATCCCAATGCGCTGGATGGATTGGTTCCTTGCTTTCTTCTTCAACCGATCATTGAGAACGCCATTCGGCACGGCATCGCACAGTGCGAAAACGATGGGTGCATCCAAACTTCGGCGAAGCGGGTTGGCACTCACATGCAGCTGGAAGTGCGCGACAATGGGCCGGGAATGAACGGAAAGTCACATCCCGGCTTTGGCATAGGCCTGAGCAACACCAGAGAAAGGCTGGTTCATTTTTATCAAGATGACTTTGAGCTTCGCGCCAACCAGCCCACGTCCGGTGGCTTCGAGGTTCTGATTACCATCCCTTACGAGCGGAAAGCACCCTGAAGTTGAGGACCCAGTGAAGTTGAGGACGTTGATTGCCGATGACGAGCCTTTAGCCAGGGAGCGGCTGAAGCAGTTGCTCGCGCAGGACGCGGAAATCGAAATCGCGGGGGAGAGCAGGAATGGCAACGAGGTGGTTGCCATGCTCAAGGGAACTCAAATTGATTTACTTTTTCTCGATATTCAGATGCCCGGCAGCAGCGGTTTTGACGTGATCGAAAGCGTCGGCTTGCGCAATATGCCGCTGACAGTCTTTGTAACCGCACACAGCGAATTTGCGGTGGAAGCGTTTGCGGTGCACGCCTTGCACTATCTCGTAAAACCGGTGGAGCGGCGGCACCTCGAAGAGGCTGTGTCGCGAGTAAAGGAAAGGGTCCGGCTGCAGGAAACCTTTGCCGCGCGCCGGGAAATCTATTCTGTCCTGGAAGCTCTGCAGGGGCCGGCGAGGCCGAGCTATCCGGAGCGGTTGCTGGCTAAGAACGGGAATAAGGACTCGGTCGTGTCCGTACGCGAGATCGAGTGGATCGAAGCAGCGGACTATTACGTGTGCCTGCACGCGGGAGGCAAGAAACACTTGCTGCGGGAAAGCATAAAAGCGCTCAGCGCCAAGCTGGACCCTGGCAAGTTCGTGCGGCTGCATCGATCCGCGATTGTCAATATCGAGCATGTGCGCGAGATTCATCGCGATGGCCGAGCTGAGGGATGGGTACTTTTAACAACCGGAGAGCGAGTCCGCATGAATCGGACGGGTTGGCAGAAGTTGATCGACCTGAACAGCCTCTGAAAGAGTATCTCTGAAACTGGCCCGACGGCCGACCTCTCTTAATCTTCTCTGGCCGCGCCTCTGGCTTGTTTCGGAGAATAAATCTCTAAATGGAAAACACTAGGGTCCTTCGGGGACTCGAAATGCGCTGTCCGCCTTTTGCCCGCGCTGGGTTGGTATTTCCGCAGATGCCTTGTATTTCAAGCACGTCGGGTGTTTGCTGGATGCGAGGCGAGCGGTGACTTTTGTCAGCTGAACCGGTCGAAATTTCGCGCCTATGATCCTTCCAAGTAACGCATCGACCGGAAAACAAAGGGTTTCAATAAATTGGCATGGTGCTTGCAGTCATAGGGGTGATTCGCTGCTTTCTTGATTTTCTCGTAAGAAAGCGGCAGAAAGGTGCGACGCATGAAAAATGAATACGACTTAGATTCTGCGATTACCTTCTTCATGGTTGGCCTGGGCATCGGGTCGGTTTTGGCGATTGTCTTCAATCCTAAAGAAAGATTAAGGCTGGAAGATAGCAAGGAAGTCAGAGGCTGGCGCGGTGGAGGGTTGCAAGGACAAGAGCGCGCTGAGCGGCGCATAGCATGAGTCATCTTTGAGTCCGTGGAGGGCATTATGAAAAAAGCATTGCGACGGGCGGATCCACCGCTGTGGCTATGGCTGATGGTCGCGGCCTGGCTTCTATCCGCTTCGATGTCTGGCGAGAATTCTGTGATGGGAGAGATCCAATTCGTTGGAAAATCCCACGTCGAAAAAACTTCCGGAGTATGGGTCGACGGAGGATACGTTGGATACCTGAGCGAACTCAAGGGATCGAAAAAGGTCCTTCTTCTCCCCGGCGAACACACAATTAGCGTGCGGCAGGACGGATACCAGGACTTCACCGAACGTATCCGTGTTGAGCCGGGAGAGAAGCAGGTTGTCCATGTAGCTATGGAGAGGGCTCCTACCGGACCCTTGCCGGCAGCGATGGCGACATTGAAGATTTCTGTGAACCCTTCGAGGGCAGCTGTTTTCCTGGACAACCTTTTCGTCGGACACGTCGGTGAATTTGAAGGCGTGGGGCGAGGGTTGCTGGTTGCACCGGGAGAGCATCGTATCAAAATAGCGCTGCCCGGCTATCAGGCTTTTGAGACGGAGGTTAATCCTCTGGCCAATCAGAATGTTGAAATCAAGACTGATTTGCTGAAGGATAACTTGACCAAGGATGAAGCTGTGGTACCCGTGGCGAGTCGATAAGTCGAGTCAAGCTGGACGGCGTGGCGATTTGAATCAGGCCTGGAATTCGGAGGCTTCCGGGAAGCGCAGTTTGCACTTTGCCAGAGCCAGAGCGAGGAGTTCCTCGACCTTGGTCTCTTCGCAGTTGCGGGACATGGCGAGTTCGCTTACCAGCAAGTAGCGGGCCCGTTCCAGCATTTTCTTTTCGCGGAAGGATAGAGGTTTGGATTGGTGCAGAGCGATCAGGCTCTTCAGGACTCCGGCGACCTCGAAGAGCGAACCGGTGCGCATGCGGTCGGAATTTTCCTTGAAGCGATCTTTCCAGTCGGCCGTGCTGAGGTCGTCGGAGATGGCTAGGAAGTCGAGGATTTTCTGCACCTCGCCGTTGCGGACGACACGGCGAATGCCCACGCTCCCCACATTGTTGCAGGGCACCATAACCTTGAGGCTGCTGGCTTTAATGTTGAGAAGATAGAACTTTTCAACCGTTGCTCCGATGGAGCGGCTGCTGATTTGTTCGATCACACCCACCCCATGGTTGGGGTAGACGACCTTGTCGCCGATGTGAAAATTCAGGTCCGCACCACTCATAAAAGGCACCCGGGAAGGAGTTAGGGTCTAGTGGGGAGAAGCGTTGTCGTTACTATAAACAGACTACGCCCAAATTGGGCGAAAGGCAAGATTTGGTGCGGGGTCGGGGGCTGCCGGGTGCGCCTCGGAGTTGTAAGTTGGTGTGGCCATGTGAGTTAGCTGCTGTCTGGTTCGTCTGGCCGGGGTGGCCGTCCCTCACTGACAGCCTCAACGCAGACCCGGAGAGACGCTTATAATCGCGGCGTGAGTCTGGAAAAGGGAAAATCCGACGGGTCGACCGGGCGAATCCTGGGACTGGACGTGGGGTCCAGGCGGATTGGCGTCGCCGTATCGGATCCGCTGGGGATCACGGCTCAAGGCTTGGAAACCCTGCAGCGCCGGAACAAGCGGCATGATCTGGCCGCTCTGGGGGAGGTCATTCGGGATTATGCCGTACGGGAGATTGTGGTCGGGCTGCCGTTACGCATGAGTGGCGCGGAAGGCACGCAATCCGAAAAAATGCAGGTGTTTGCGGAAGAACTACGGAAGCGATTCCGGCTGCCGGTGCACTTGTGGGACGAGCGGTTGACCTCGGCGGAAGCGAATCGGCTGCTGCGCGAGACGGAGTTGTCGATCGAAAAACGGGCGAAGGCCGTGGACCGGATGGCGGCAGTCTTGATTCTGCAGGGGTGGATGGAGAGTCGGGGGTCCGTTGGGAAACCAAAATCCGAACCCGCCACGGAGACACGGAGCCACGGAGACGATCATCCTTAACAACCATAATCCGTATTTCTCAATTCCTACAGGTGTCCTCCGTGCCTCAGCCTACCCTGAGCGAAGCCGAAGGGCGTCTCCGTGGTGGGTTCAGTTTTCTAAATCCTCAGGAATATCTTCTTGCGATCCATGAGCCAGATGGGTAGCAGACACAACAGGACGAAGGCCAGGGAAAACAGGAGCGAGCAGAAGCTCGGGCTTCCCAGCGACGAAAAGAAGCGCTGAAAGATGTACTGCTGTGCGTTCATCATCTGGCCGTTTACCCGTTTGTTGAACGCATAGAGCAGCACAGCGAACAGGTCGGCAATTATGTAGGCCGTGATCGCGTTTCTTCCGAAGATAAGGAAAGGCCTGGTCCAGGCTCCGCGCCAGTGTTTGATATCGGTGGCCCAATAGCAGAGTGCAAGGCAAACCAGGGCGAACCCGGCGGTAAAGAGCACATAGGAACTCGTCCAGAGTTTCTTGTTGATGGGGAACCATATTCCCCAGGTCTTGCCAAGAATCAGGCCAATCACGCCGAAGATCAACATGCCGAGCGCCTTATTTTGCGGGCTGCGCTTCGATCGCAGCCATTCGCCGGTAAAGACTCCCAGCAGCGCGGTCGCGATTGCAGGCAGCGTACTCAACAATCCCTCCGGGTCGCGGGTGATCTCATAGAGACGGGAACTGGTGCCCCAGAGGTGAATCAAGAACCTGCGATCCAGATACGCCCCCAGATTCGCATCAGGGTGAAGGAACGATATTTCGCGGCCGGGAACTCCTAAGCCCGGCACCGGGACGAAGCGCATCAGGATCCAGTAACCGACCAGCAGGGCGGCAACGACCAACGCTCGGGTTCGCGGCCTCAGGTAAAGGTAAAGGATTGAGGCCGCAAAATAGCAGATGCCGATGCGCTGCAGGACTCCGGGGATACGAACCCCTCTCGACAAGAGCGAATCTACAATCCAGTTCAGAGCTAAGCCGATGGCGAAGATAATGACTGCGCGGCGGAAGGCGTGGCGTAACAGCAGGGAGCGCGAATCGCCTCGACTTAATCGGGTTTCGGAGGAGAACACCAGCGAGACTCCGACGATGAACAGAAAGAACGGGAAGATGAGATCGGTGGGAGTCCAGCCATTCCACTCAGCATGTTCGAGGGGCCAATAGGCGTGGTCGTTTCCGGGATTGTTGACCAGGATCATGGCGGCAATTGTGGCGCCGCGGAAAAGATCAAGAGAAGTGAGGCGAGTTGACATGCCGTCGGAGGAAGCTGTTACTGGTGCCGGCGGCGTCTGGGTCGAGGCAAGAGTCGGCGGGGCTGCCATGTGGCCTCCAGTGCAGGATCGCCGGAGTGAGGCGACTTGAGGTGTGAATTGTACTACGGTGTTTGTATTCGGAGCGTCGCAGCAATGTGCAGGACAGTCTCCACCAGAGTTTTCGCTGTACAGGTCACTTTCCGCGCATGGCGCGGCGGTAGGCGTCAACATTCTTATTGTGTTCTTCCATAGTACGGGCGAAGCGGTGGTGGCCCTGCGCGTCAGCCACGAAATAGTAGTAGTCGCTCTGGGCTGGATGCATGGCCGCTTCCAGAGCGCTTTTGCCGGGATTGCCAATGGGACCGGGGGGAAGTCCCGTGTGCCTGTAAGTGTTGTAGGGCGAGTCGAAGTGCATGTCGTCGTGATGGAGAGCCCCTGTGTAGGTCCCGGCTAAGAGCTCGGCATAAATAATGCTGGGATCGGCGTCGAGTGCAATTTTCTTTTCCAGGCGGTTGTAGTAAACACTGGCGACGAGCGGACGTTCGTCGGCGACGGCCGTTTCTTTTTCCACGATCGACGCCATGATCACGGTGCGCTCAATCTCGGTTGGAGCTGCGCTTGGATCGCGAGGGGCGGCGCTGGTCTGGGCATCGATATGAGGCGAGTTTGGCGATGAGATAGCGACGCCCTCCGGCGCCTCAATCAATCCGATCTGGCGCGCGACCTGGCGGAACTGCCTGACCATGGTTGCCGCCATCTCTTGCATGGTTTGCATGCGGCTGAACTCGTAGGTATCGGGAAAGAGGTAGCCCTCGAGAGACGGCGCATTGGGTGCCAGATCTGCGATCAGCGCGGTATCCGACTGCGCCACTTTGAGGAAGTCGTCCGCGGGACCGAGTCCGGCGGCTTCGATGGCGCGAGCGATGTCGAACATGGTGAAGCCTTCGGGAACGACGACGGTATGGAAATAAACATCGCCGCGGCGAAGACGCTTTTGCAGGTCGATGATGTTCGCCGGATTCTCGAAGAGATATTCTCCTGCCTTTAGCGAACGGTGCCGGCGGAAGTAGTGCCAGAGAATAAATGCTTTCTCGCTGCGAATTATTCCGGCTGATTTGAGCTCGGCGGCGATACGGTGAGTGGAATAGCCTGGGCGCAGCATCACGAAGGTTTTCCCAGGAGGTTCAACTGGAGTCAGCAGAGCCCAGGCGAACCAACCGGCAAACGCGAGCACCGCGACGAAAATGAGCGCCAAGATCTTACGCACGATGGCGACAGTTTAGTTGATAGGGATGGGCCTGCGTAGCTGACTTTAGTAAGATGTCGAACTCAGACTGGCCTTCGAAGTTCCACGGCCCACTATTGGCGAGTTTGGGGTCTCCGCGAGGTTTTGCACCCTTTCCGGCGGGGTATACTCAAATGTTCTGGGAGTCATCTGATCCTTCATGAGACGTACTTCGCCCTTTTGGGCTTTGGCTTTGTTCCTTGCAGTGCTGCCCACGACGGGCTGTTTGTTCCGGACACGGCCGGTGGAGGAAACCTACTCCAAGGCCCCGCTTCAGGAGGCTAGCCAGTCAGCGTTGATTGATGGCATCAATCAGCAGGCGGAAAAGATCCAGTCGCTGAAGGCGACAGTGGATATAGATACGTCCGTCGGTGGCGCGAAGAAAGGCCACCAAACTGATTACAAAGAGATTCGCGGCTACGTGCTGGCGCGAAAGCCGGCGATGCTGCACATGATCGGATTGCTGCCGATCGTGCGCACGACTGCCTTCGACATGGTGAGCAATGGGCAGGAGTTCAAGCTGTGGATCCCACCGAAAAACCGTTTTGTAATGGGGCGGAACGATGTGCAAACGCACGATGCGGGCCAGCCCATGGAAAGCATCCGGCCACAAGACATCTACGATGCGCTGCTGATCCGCCCCGTTGATCCGGAGCACGAAATCGCGGTGCTGGAGAATGGCGAAGAGATTTTGCATGACACCAAGGGCCACCGGGTTCTGCAGGATGACTACGAACTGGTGGTGATTCGAAAAGACGACGGGGGGTGGAGACTGGCGCGCAAGATTGTATTCAGCCGCACCGACCTCAAGCCACATCGCCAGTACATTTACGATAACCAGGGCAACCTCATAACCGACGCCCGCTATGCGGACTACAAGGATTACGATGGCGTCAGCTTTCCCTCGCGCATCGAGATTTCCCGGCCGCAGGAGGAATACGACATCACCCTCAACATGTTGAAGGTGGAAATGAACCAGCCGCTGCGGGATGATCAGTTCGCGCTGGAGCAGCCGCCCGGGGCGGAAGTCGTGCATCTGGATAGGCCGCAGCCGCAGTCGAGCGCGATGGCGCCGCCGCAGGCAGACAGCAACTAGCATCTGCGCGCACTGTCATCCCGAGCGAAGCGAGAGATCCTGGTGTTTGTCTGAGGCGGCAACGGACAGGGTGCACGCAAGTACCAGGATCCCTCGCTTCGCTCGGGATGACAAACGGTTGAGTTGATGACAGGCAGCTAGTTTCGGCCTTCGAACATCCAGCCTTCGAACATGATGAACAAAATGATTGTCGCCAACCTGGTGCATCGGCCGATCCGGTCGCTGATCAGCATTGTGGCCATCGCGCTGGAAGTGGCGCTGATCCTGCTCATCGCGGGATTGTGCTACGGCATCTTGAATGACTCAAAGAGCCGGACCGCGGGCATTGGCGCGGATGTGATTGTGCAGCCCCCTGGGTCGTCATTCCTGGCCGGCATCAGCGGTGCGCCCGTTCCCGTGAAGGTTGGCGACATCCTGCGCGGCATGCCCCACGTCAAGGTGGCGAGTCCCGTGATCTGGGCGCTCTCGACCGCAGGAGCTCTGGAAGTGATTGACGGAATCGATCTGCCGAGCTTTGAGGCTCTGGGTGGACCGTTTCAATATGTGGCGGGTGGTCCGTTTCGAGGTCCGAATGACATTCTGGTGGACAACTACATCGCGCGGCAGAAGCACGTGAAGGTGGGTGACACCATGGAGGTCCTGAACCATAACTTTCGTGTGGCTGGAATCGTGGAGAACGGCCGGGGCGCACGCAAGTTCTTGCCGATCGCAGCACTCCAAGATTTGATTGGGGCGAAGGATAAGGCCTCGGTGTTTTACTTGAAACTCGACGATCCGGCCAACGCCGATGAAGTGGTGAAAGAAGTAAAGAGTCAGCCTGGCATGGAGAAATACACCGTGCAGTCGACCGACGAATACCTCAGCATGATGACACCCGGCCACCTGCCTGGGTTCCGGCCATTCATCGGCGTGGTAATTGGGGTGAGCCTGATCATCGGCTTTCTGGTGATTTTCCAGTCGATGTATGCGGCGGTGATGGAGCGCACGCGCGAGATCGGGATCCTGAAGGCCATAGGCGCATCCAAGAGTTACATCGTGACCGCGATTCTGCGCGAGACTGGATTGCTGGCCGTCGCCGGAATCGTGCTGGGCATTCTTTTCAGTTTGGCCGCGAGTTGGGCCATTCGGCATCGCTTTCCGCTGGTGCAGGTGGTGGTGAGCCCGGACTGGATTGGCTGGTCGATGCTGGTCGCCGTGCTGGGGGCGATTGCAGGAGCACTTTATCCGGCCTTCAAGGCGGCGGGGAAAGATCCGATTGAGGCCCTGGCGTACGAGTGAGCTGTCAGCATTCAGCGCTTAGCAATCCGTGGCTGTGGCCTCCTTTCTTTCATTCTTCTGATTCCTGCTTCGCGTTGATTCCCGCCCGACTCAACAAACGTCGCAACCCTCTTTCTCCGGCCGCGCCGCGTTGTTCGCCGGCGATGTTGCCGTCGCGGTCGATCACTACGTAGATCGGATAGCTTTGAGCGTTGTACATGGCGGCGAGATTGGTGTCTTTGGTGAGTACGATGGGAACGGATCGGGGATGCTCGGCGAGATATTTCTTCACCTTTTGATCGGGCTCGAGAACATCGACGGCAAGCACGATCAGCCCTTTACCAGAGAACTCTTTGGCGATGTCGTCGACCAGTTCGGCTTCCCCTTCGCAGTATTTGCACCATGTCGTCCAGAACTCGAACAGGACGACCTTGCCTTTGACGGAGGCGTTGTTGAACTGGTCGCCGCTGGTGGTTTTGGCGTGGAAACGCGGAGCGGGTTGACCGGCCTCGTCACCAGCAAACGCCAAGAGTGCGATCAAACTTAACGCGACCGGAACGAGGCGGCGGAGGGTAGAAGATGGCGCTGCCATGGCGCGGAATATTAGCACGGTCCGGTACGACCGGCTAGGGCGTTACCTTTGTTAACTCTGCGTTGACAATTCCCCGCAGGCTCCGGTATCTTAAAGACTTTGGGAAGTCTCGCGGTTGCCCGCCTGATGGTCTGGCGTCCTCGCCGGGGAATCAACGAGCGGTCTTCTTTGTTATATTCAATCGCGTTTCGCAGCTTTTTTTCATTCTGGGAGAGTTCCGATGTCAACCTATTTCCCCAAAGCGGGGGAAATTGTGCGCAAGTGGTACGTCGTGGATGCGGATGGGCAGACGCTCGGGCGTCTGGCCTCGCAAGTGGCGCGCATCCTCATGGGCAAAGAGAATCCGCAGTACACGCCGTTTCTGGATACTGGCGATCACGTGATCGTGGTGAATGCCGAGAAGATTCGAACCACTGGCATGAAGTCCGAGCAGAAGCAGTATCACCACTATACCGGCTACCCGGGCGGGCTGCGCACTGAAGATTACCGCAAGCGTTTGGCGCGCAAGCCGGAAAAGATCATCGAAGACGCGGTGCGGCGCATGTTGCCGAAGAACAAGCTGGCTGCGCACATGCTGTCGAAGCTGAACGTTTACAAGGGTGACAAGCATCCGCACGAAGCGCAGAAGCCGCAGGATTTGAAATTGGAAGTGCGGGCGTAGCACTTTCCGGTGCGAGAGTTGAGGAGATTGAGATCCTTCGCTCCGCCTGAAGAGCGGCTGCGCTCAGGATGACGATAAAAGATTGGGAGCTGGAAGCTAAATGGCAGAATTGGTTCAGTATTACGGCACGGGACGACGGAAGCGGGCGATTGCTCGGGTTTATTTGCGTCCGGGAAGTGGCGATTTCAAGGTAAACGGGCGTGAGTTCGAAGAGTATTTCGTGACTCCGGCGCAGCGTTCGGCGGCGAAGGCGCCGCTCGCGTCCACGGACACGGCGGTTTCGTTCAACATTGTCGCCAGCGTGCTGGGCGGCGGAGTGCGCGGGCAGGCCGATGCAGTGAAACTCGGCATCGCGCGCGCTTTGATGCAATTCAACGCGGAACTGCGCGGCAAGCTGAAGTCTGAGGGCCTGGTGACCCGCGACTCGCGCGGCAAAGAGCGCAAGAAGTACGGGCAGAAGGGCGCTCGCAAACGGTTCCAGTTCAGCAAGCGGTGAGGCAAGGCAAAGTTTGAAGGTTTCATGGTTTCAAAGTTTCAAGGTCTTTCGGTGACTAAAGGGTCATTCTGAGACCTTGAAACTTTAGAACCTTTGAAACCTGAGTTTAAGGTGTTCAATTCTTCCCGAGCCTCGCGGCGCGGGGACGGGAATGACAATCGGGAAGGAAAGTTTCAACGTTTCTAAGGTTTCAGGGTTTCAAAGAAGAGAG
>JBAUYE010000021.1:0-12988 GCA_049584615.1 Candidatus Sulfotelmatobacter sp. | reverse complement strand
AGCGAAAGGCATAGCTGCCGTGCTTCCACGTCCAGGTCGTACAACACTTCCATGTGATCGGAAATGAAGCTGATCGGCGCCAGCACCACCGCCGACGCCAGATTCCGGGCCTTCACTTCACGCAGGTAATCGAGAATGTCTGGCTCCAACCATGGTTGTCCCGGAGCGCCGCTGCGGCTCTGATACGCCAAGGCATCGTTCTTCTGCACAAGTGCCATGGAAACAAGCCGTCGCACTTCCTGCAGTTGCTTCACATAATCACTCGTGTCGGCCATGGAAAGCGGAATACTGTGAGCGGTATAAATGACCCGCACATTTCTCTGCCCGTCCCTTGGAATGGCCAGCAGGGCATCTCGTACTCGTTCCACAATCGCCTCGACGAATGCCGGATGGTTGAAGAATGCCCGCAGCTTGTCCACTTCAGGAGCGCCCGGCCCAACTTCGCGCTGTGCCCGCGCAATGTCCTCGCGATACTGCCGGCATCCTGAGTATGAGCTGTAAGCCGAAGTTACGAAGCCCAACGCCCGCCGAATGCCATCCTGTTTCATTTTTCGCAAAGTCTCAGGCAGCAGCGGATGCCAGTTGCGGTTCCCCGAATAGATTGGCAGCCAGGGTCCGTTTCGCTCCAACTCCGCGTCCAGCGCGGCGATCAGCTCTCGCGTTTGCTGGTTAATCGGGCTCTTGCCTTCGAAGTGGTAGTAGTGCTCGGCTACGGCGAGCATGCGCTCCCGCGGAATACTGCGCCCGCGCAGCACATTCTCAAGAAATGGAATCACCTCTTCACGAGATTCCGGTCCGCCGAAAGAAACAACCAGAACGGCATCGTAGTTCATATCCACATTATCAGCCACCCATCAACCTACGTGCCCGCGGAGAACACTGAGGCGGCGAAGCGCGCCCGCCGAAGAAAATGGGAACCCCGGAGAATCTGCCCCGGGGTTTCGAGTCGGCTTGCCTTGCCTCAGGCAGCTAACGCATCGACGAAGTGCTCACAAACTGTGGTCTCGAGTTTGTAGTAGTTCACCTTGACTGGCGTGGTCAGGAATGGCTTCAGGATGTCCAGAGCCTTGGGATAGAACTCTCTCTCATAACGCTCGGCATCCGATTTGGTCGTCCACAGGCTGATGGTGACTACCTTTTCTTCTCTCGCCCTATCGGGGAAAAAGGGCAGAATCTCCAGGAAGCCGGTCTGCTTCTTGAGGATGGGCACGATTTCGTTCTTTACGACCTTCACGAATTCTTCTTTCTTTTCTGGTTTCACTTCGAAATCAAGAATACGTGCAAACATGATGGTTCTCCTTTTCGACTTGAAATAAAGGTTACAGGCGGAGGCCCTCGGTTTAAGGAGAGTTCAGTGTTTCCCGAATGCCGGGAGCTCGGGCCGAGTCAAAAGTTAGCACAGTTGGTTTTGCCGGTGCAGTGACGGATGACTGTCATCGCGGTGCACTATGTCACAGAGTTCGATGTGTGGACTGCCAGGAGGGCTCTTAGGGACATCTTCGCCTTGTACGGTGAAGCGGAGGATGGTTTCGCACGGATTTAGGAGCCAGTGACCGGTGATTACGACTTATCTTCGAAGCTGCCAGCTTGCAGCGAGAGATAGCGCTCATAGCCCACTTCTTTGATCTGGTGAAGCTGGGCCTCCAGCCAGTCCACGTGGTCTTCTTCATCCTTGAGTAGCTTCACAAGGAGGTCGCGGCTGCCGTTGTCTTTCTCTTCTGTCGCGATCTGTACCGCAGTGTTGTATTGTTTTACCGCCCCAAGCTCAAGCGCCAGGTCGCTCTCAATCATGTCGCGCACGGTTCCGCCAACGGTCAGCTTTAGAGGTTCCATAGAAGGTGTTCCATCGAGAAACAGCACCCTCTCGATCAGCACTTCGGCGTGCTTCATCTCGTCGATGGACTGTTTCTTGATGTAGTCGGCCAGTTTCTTGTAGCCCCAGTTGTCGCACATTTCCGCGTGCAGAAAATACTGGCTGATGGCCGTCAGTTCTTCCCGCAAAGCATCATTCAGTTCTTTGATTACTTTTGGATTACCCTTCATTTAGAGTTCCCTCTTTCGAACTAGAAAACGGCAGCAATTGTACACCCCGTACGCGTGCTCACGGCCGGCGCGGCCTTGTCTCGACATTCTTGCAGGGGCTGGCTGGGCTTACGGTGATCGGCGTCACCACTGCCCGTGACTAATATCACCTACCGGCGGTCCTTTACAGGCAAGCCGGTTCCGACATAAATTTAAGGACCGACAGTTCGGACAACGGAGTGTATGTCGCCACGTTCTTCTGAGCACAAGCGAGCCAAACCCTCGTCCTCGGCCAAAACCATGGCTGAGGTCCTGCTTTCCACAGACCTCTTGGAAACCCTTCCGGATGCCATCGTAGCAGTCGACCGCAACGGAATCATCGTTCAAGTCAATTCACAAGCGCAAGAGCTGTTTGGCTATGCTCGCGCCGAGTTGATCGGCCAGAAAGTCGAAACGCTCGTCCCGGAAAGCTATCGCCGCAAGCACCACCATCATCGCGAGAGCTTCGCAAAGGCCCCAAGGACGCGACGGATGGGAGCGGATCTGGATCTTTACGGAAGACGGCGCGATGGCTCGGAATTCCCGGTGGAAATCAGTCTCAGCCCGGTCTCCACGGAGAAGGGGGTATGCGTGCTGAGCGCGATTCGCGACATCAGTGATCGCAAGAGAATCGCGGAAGAACTGCGCAGAGCGAATGAAGAACTGCACCGCAGAACGACCGAGCAGCTTGGAGAATACAGATCGAGGCTGGCCTCGATCATTGATTCATCAGAGGACGCGATCCTCAGCAAGGATTTGAACGGCACTATTACCAGTTGGAACAGGGGCGCGGAACGCATCTATGGTTACACGACGGAAGAGGTAGTCGGGAAGCACATATCGCTTCTAATTCCCAGCGACCGTCCTGACGAAATTCCGGAGATTCTTCGGAAAATTGCGCGAGGGGAAAGGGTCGAGCAGCATGAATCCGTGCGCGTAACCAAGGCCGGACGCCGTCTGGACGTCTCCGTTTCTGTGTCTCCTTTGCGCAATGCGGCCGGCGACATCGTGGGAGCATCAGCGATTGCGCGGGACATAACGGCCCAGAAACGGGCTGAGGGCCAACTTCGTCAATCCCAGAAGATGCAAGCAATCGGTCGGCTGGCAGGAGGAGTGGCGCACGACTTCAACAATCTCCTTGGCATCATCAATGCCTGCGCTGAATTTCTGCGCGACCGCATCGATCCCGCTGCCGAGCCGTCCATTTACGTCGAGAACATCAGGAAGACAATCGAGCGTGGCCGGTCTTTGACTAAGCAATTGCTCGCCTTCAGCCGGACGTCGGCAATCCAACCTCGCGTCCTCGATTTGAACGAGCGGTTAAGGGACATCAGCAAGCTCCTGCGCCCGCTGCTGGGGGAGGATGTTGAGATTCTCATCGTACCCAAGACGCCTTCAGCGGTGGTCGAGGCTGACCCCGGCCAAATTGACCAGATCGTGGTCAATCTCGCCGTGAACGCGCGCGACGCCATGCCCCGAGGGGGCAAGTTCATTCTCGAAACCAGCGTCGTGAGATTGGACGAGGGCTTCGCTGAACAGGATCAATCGATGGCCCCAGGGAAATACGTCATGCTGGCGGTCAGTGACACTGGGAGCGGCATGGATGAGGCTACCGTGGCGCGCGTCTTCGAGCCTTTCTTTACCACTAAAGAGGCGGGCAAAGGGACTGGCTTGGGACTGGCCACCGTATATGGCATTGTGAAGCAAAGCGCGGGACACATACTTGTCTATAGTGAACCGGGCCACGGGACAACGTTCAAGATCTATCTCCCGAGCGCGGAACACAAGATTGGAGTCGGGTCCAAGGTTGAAGCTGAGACCGTCAGTCCCAAACGGCAAGGGACGACGATCTTACTAGTAGAAGACGACGAGATCATGCGCAGCTTAACTCGAAAACTTCTCGAGGAACACGGGTATAGTGTAGTCGAGGCGGATGACGGCAAGTCCGCGCTCGAATGGGTCAATTCGCATCCGGATCCGATTGATCTGTTGTTGACCGATGTGGTGATGCGCCGCATGAGTGGTCCTGAACTAGCCGAGCACCTGAGCACCTCTCACCCGACACTGAAAGTCGTATACATGTCAGGCTACACTGGCGAGCTGATGGCAAATCGCGAAGTGTTGAAACCCGGCGTAACTCTCCTCGAAAAGCCCTTCAGCCGAACTGCGCTGCTGAACACGATCCATTCAACGTTGGGGTGAAGGACTACGGTTCCTAGAGTCACAGCCAGCCAGGCGCCGGTGCCCTACAACCAATCGACTGGTGATGGGGATCACACATCAGTGTGGGAAAACACCCATTAGACCTTACTCATCATCTCCCGTGAGGAGCGGACGTATTCTTCCAAAGCCAAGTAACCCGTTTAGTTTGTTTTGCTTGGCGCTTCGCGCGCGAAACGTAACATGCTGGAAGCGATTGGTGACGGACTTGCCAAAGTAAGCCTGTAAACGGAGGCACTCATGGCAACTCATATCGCAATCAGCGCTCAGAAAGTTGTACCAGCAGACAAGACCTTTTGCGATTTTCCTCCCACCTTGGCCGATGCCCTGGAGCAGGAAGCGGTCACAACCACTTACCCAACGGGGGCTGTCTTGTTTGCGGAAGGGCAAGCTCCACGAGGAATCTTCATCGTGCGGCGAGGCCGCGTGAAGCTCTCCATTTGTGGCAGCGATGGCAGAACGCTGATTCTGCGGATGGTCGAGACTGGTTGCCCATTGGGCGTTGCTTCCGTAGTTTCCGGACGCCAATATGAAGCAACAGCTGAGACTCAGGAACCCAGCGAGATCAGCTTCCTGCGACAATGCGATTTGCTGCGCCTCATGCGCCTTCACGGCGAGCTTGCCCTGTGGGTGACCCGGCACATCAGCCAGGATTATGCCTCTACTTGCCGCGAAATCCGTGACCTGATCCTTTCTGACTCCGCCAGCGAAAAACTTGCCAGATTGCTCGTGGGATGGCTCGACCAAAACACCGAATCCAGAAACCCCAGCCAGATGAAGCTGGCTCTGACACATGAAGAAATCGGCCAAATGATTGGCACTTCACGCGAGACCGTGAGCCGGCTTTTTGCTGGATTCAAGAAGCAGCATCTTATCCAACAGAGCGGCTCTACGTTGGTGATCCCCAATCGCGTTGCTTTGGAATCCCTTATCACCGCATAGAGGTGTCACCGCGCGGAGGAAGCTGCTCGATCAGGGCCGATCTCCCAACCCGCCGGGTTCCTTCTAAGGATTAGTTGGGGGGGCGCTTGGATTTTCAGCCCCCTGCTCCTCGCCGCTATTGGCAGGCTCCGTGGCCAACTCGACGAGGTGTGCTCCTTCCAGGGCGCGATAATATTCCGGACGGTAATGCCGGTAATGATCAGCCGGAACTTTGCCGTTGAGCCAAGCGGTATCCATCGGGTACACCAGCGGGTCGAAGATCACCATGTAGAAGTGCCACAGCAGGATCGAGAAAGTCGCCAGCAGTGCCTCGTAGTAATGCACCGCGGTGGCGGCGTCCGACACCCACTTGGGTAAATAGCGCAGCGTGAAATTATTGAACCACAGCAGGAGACCGGAGACCGTCATCACCGCCGTGCCCCACAGGAATGCCCAGTATTCCATCTTCTCCGCGTAGTTGAATTTCGCGAAGCGTGGTTCGATTTTCGTGAGTCCCAGATTGTAGGAAAGGACTTGCACCAGATCGGTCGCATCTTTCATCTGGGGCAGCATTGCTTTCAAAAATAGGCGGTCTCGCCGGTTCACGGACAGGTGAATCACGTGGTAGACCGTGGAAGCGATGAGTATAACTGCCGCGGCACGATGCACTGCGCCGCGAAACGCGAAGTGGCCCTCCCAGAGCAATAGCGGACGTGCCCACCATGCCTCCGGATACTTCAGAGCGAACCCTGTGAAAGCCAGGGTTGGGAAGCTGAGGATCACGCCGGCGTGGGCGATCCGGAAGTTTCGATTCATTCGGGAGACTTGCGCGCCGGTTTCGTGGCGCGGTTTGCGTCGGATGAGCTTGGCCAGAAAGTCCAGCAGGTTGTGCACGATCATGAAACCAAGCGTTAGTGGAATCAGGACCAAATAAGTCCAACGGATCCACTTCACTACTGGATGCGCCGCTCCGGTCGTAATTCGGACGTGCACCGGCCCAATGACGAAATGGTCGCCCGCCCCAGCGTGACAACTTCCGCATGTTCTTGAAAGATTCGCTGCATTCACCGTAGAGCGTGCGTCGGTCGAAGGAAAGATGTTGTGCACTCCATGACAGGAAGCGCAATTGGCAACACTCTGGGATCCCGATCGCAAGGCCAGACCGTGGTAGCTGTCGGCATAGGAGGGAACACGATCCGCGGGCAGATTGTAGCGCAACGCCAGGCGTTCATCGCTGTGGCATCGCCCGCAGGTGGCCATTGAGACCATTGCCGAGTTCACCAGTGATCCCTGATCTTTCGGTCCCAGAATTAAGTGCTCTCCGTGGCAATCGCTGCACACCGGGGCACCCTGTTCGCCGGCCGTCATGGCTTTTCCGTGCACGCTTTCGAGGTACGTCTTGGCAATGTCGGCATGGCACTGTCCACAGGTCGCCGGAATGTTGAAGTGGTTGACCTTGGAACGCGCGTCTCGCGAGGGGAGAATTCCGTGGCTCCCGTGACAATCCGAACAGGTGGCGGCAGCACCGTCTCCGTCGATGACGGCTCGTCCATGCACGCTCTGTTCGTACAGTTCCACGGGATGTGCAAATGGAATCTTGTGGCGTGAGAGAAACTGTTGGTTGCTGTGACAGGAAGCACACGTGTCAGGCAGATTCCTCTTCGCCACCTTCGAAGCCGTATCGCTCGAAGCCAGAATCTGATGCACAGGGCCGTGGCAGGAAAGGCAGTTGGGGGCATCCGGATCGCCTGCCGCCGCGGCTTGTCCGTGGATGCTTTGCCGGAATTCCTTCACTTCATCGGCGTGGCACTGGGCACACTTTGCCGGAGCCAACTGGGCTGCAGGCGCCACTTCGTGGTGATCACCATGGCAGGACTGGCAAGCCGCATCGCCGAGCGCGCTGTGCACACTCTTAGGCACATTCGAAGCTTCGTCGGCGTGGCAGGTCGAGCACTTAACCTTCGCCACTTTTGCGAGGTGGGGGTAGTCCTTGATGGTGGTGTGGCAGTCGGTGCAGCTCAAAATGCCGTGGACGCTGGCCGCGTGCTTGGCGGAATTAATCGAGATGCTTTTCCCGTTGTCCGACTTCATTCCCGCCTGGCCATGACAAGCCAGGCAATCCTCGTCCTGCTTAAGTGGTTGAGCTAACTTCGCCTGTGCCCCGGCGCGGGCGTGCGCCGGGGAGCCGAGTGGAAGAAGACAGGCCAAGAAAATTAAGGCCAGCAAGACGAGGCCGAATCGTCCTGTCGTATGTGCCGTGCGCCGCATCTTTTCCCGCAAGCCCAGACTCCAAAGTTCGCAGGCGAACTTCGTCCATAGCAATCTTGAAGGCTTTGAGGAGAAAGTTCTGTGACTCGCGTCACCTGTGCTTGTTAGTCATGCAACCGGAAGATTAGAAGGCAGGCGGGTACGTACGGGAACTTCTTAATCAGCCTAACTCGTGATTAAGGTCGCAGTTGGGAAACCCAGCAGATTCCTGGATTCTGTCCCAGCCCGATGCTCACTTCATTCCCAGGTCGGTCAGTATCTTCGGATTTTCTTCTCCCGCTGCCAAAACCTGGTGGCACGCAGAACAGTCATTGGTGATGGTCTGGCCATCCGTGCTGGTATGACTGCCGTCGTGGCAACGGAAGCAGCCCGGGGAATCGTTGTGCCCAAGATTGTTCGGATGAACGCCCCAGGTCACCCGCATGTCGGGGAAGATGTTGCGCAAGTAGATCGCTGCCACTTCGTCGCCTGCTTGCTGCACCAGCGTGCGCCGTGTCTGATAGATCTGCGGATAATTCGTGCGATAGAAGTTGTTGAGTTCGGCGATGATGTTCTGCCGCGCTACGTCGCGGGTGGGATAATTAACTTTGAGAACCTCAACCGCCTTCTTCCGGATGTAGGGCAGGTCTGGGCTGATGTGCCCGAGAGACATTTGCTTGTCCACTGCGTTTTCGGGCAAGTCGAACTCATGCGTAGGCCGGTTGTGGCAATCCACGCAATCCATCGTTCGGTGTTCTCCCTTGTCCAAATGTTCTTGGGTTGGCTTCGTATCGGTGGAAATGAATTCGGTTGTCTTCCCCTCATCGTCGGTGTAATACACGACCGGGATCGTCTGCCGCTCGGCATCGGTTGAGATGTAGCGGATGCGAGCGTTGTCAGCGAGGTGGTGCCCGTGGATGCCGACCGAGCCCTGCCATGTGCGTCCTCCTACTTTTAGTAGCAAGACGTCTGTCTGCGGCGTATTTTTCTCGTCTTCTTTGTAGCTGGTGTTCACCAGGAACTTGTCGCCAGTAAAGCGCTGTGGCCAGTGACATTGCTCACAGGTTTCACGCGCCGGGCGAAGGTACTTTACCGGGGAAGGAATCGGGCGAGAATAGGTATGAAAGGTTACTGCGGCCACTTGCCGCAGGCCAGAGAGCTTCGATCGCACAAACCACCCCGCTCCTGGCCCGATATGGCACTCGACGCACTCAACCCGCGAGTGCGGTGAGTTCTGATAAGCCGTATACTCGGGGGCCATGACGGTGTGACAAGTCGTCCCACAGAAACTCGCCGAATCCATATACTGCACGCCACGGTAGGAGGCTGTCCCAAGAATGAGAAGGTTGAGCACGGTCGCGAAAGCGACCCATTCAAAAGTGCGCCGGACCACGGGCAGGTGCAGATCGATGGCGGGGTAGACTCCCGGCAGCTTCCCGCTCCCGCGCAGACTGCGCCGCCTGAGCCAGATGCCAAGTGGAATCAGCAGCAGACTCAGGACAAAAATTCCTGGAAGAATCAGGAAGACCAGAAGGCCGATATAGGGATGCGGCGGCCCCGGCATGAAGACGTCATAGAACCAGAAGGCAATCGTGGTGAGCGCGGTGCTCGTCGTGATTACCGCGCCCGTAAGCGTGATGGGATTCTGCCCCAGGAAATAGATGGGCTGCGACCAGTCTCGAATGCGCTCTCGCAGATTCATTTGGAACCGCCACTCTCTATTTAGTGTCCTAAACTGTTACTTCTCATGGTCCGCGGCGCAGACACACTCTATCCCTTGACGCGGACCACGTACCGCCTGTAACAATCTCCCTGAGAATCTCGCTCGTAGTAACGGGACTATTTCTTCAGCGTGCGGATGTACGCCACCAGCCCCTTGATGTCTTCCGGCTTCAGGGACGCATACTTCGGCATCTTATTCTTCCCGTTCGTGATGATATCCGTGAGCTGCGCGTCCGACATTCCCTGCACGTCGGCGGTTGTGAAGTCGTGCGCGCCCATCTTCTTGCCCATCGCCGAACCCGTCCCGTCGGTACCATGGCAGCCGGCGCACTTCGATTTGAAGAGGTCTGCCGCGCTTTGTGCGTGCGCCGATAAGGAAAGGCTTAGAACAACAGCCAGTACTGTTGCAAAGGAAAACAATTTGAAGTTGATTCTCTTCATCTTCAAGCTCCAGTAGAAATTTCGTCGCAACATCGCAACGAGAATACATCCAAATATGCTTCAATTCTTAACTTTTTGAGCCGCTCTGTGCTGTGACCCCGGTCACGGTTGCCTGTTATGAGATTCTTCTCAGCAGGTGACCGCCCGGACCGATTTCGCCCGGACCGCGTGATGGCCTTCACCACACCCTGTGATGCCCGTCACCGCGCCGCCTTCTTCGCAGGATCACAATAATAGTGAGGGTGAGTCTATGCCGAAGGATAATCGCAACCTGATGGACGTGCTGAAGTTCGAACTGGAATTTCTTGAGCAAGGCGGCTACGGGCGATTGCCGCGCGAATCCTGGCGGGCACGGTTTATTTTCGAGGATTCCCCTACTTGCATGAACTTCAACTCCAAGGACCGCGAACCGTGCAGCGAATGCCTCCTGATGCAATTCGTGCCGGAGAACGCCCGCAAAGAACAAACTCCTTGCATTCATATACCGCTGTCGCCGAGTGGAGAGACCCTCGACTCCTTGTACCGAACCGGGACGCAACAGGAGATTGAGGAAGCGCTCGGCACGTGGCTGCGGGCGACGATCAGCCGGCTTGAAGCGAAAGGCGACGTAGCCCGAGAGAAATTATGAAAACCGCGTGTGCCAATTTCTCGTAACTCTAACAGTCGTTCTTGTGAGTCTATCCTTCGCTTTCGAAATGTTGGGGGGACAATTTACCGATGCAAAGCATTTTCAAGAAAGTTGGATTTCGTCCTGACCTGAGTGCTGCATCAGACGGCTCTCTCTCATTAATTCGTGAAAGCGTGCAATATTGAACAGCCGTAGCATCCCGACTTGCGTACCTTGTTTGACCAGCATCGACGACAACCCGCTAGCCGTTGCGCATCTGAACGTGCCGGGTGATATGCGGACGCCTGTGAGAATAATTCACGGTCCGAAAACCCATTCGTTCATTTGCTCGTAATAGCTGCGTGATGAACCGCGATGGCGGACCGCAGCCTTGTCAGGCGGCTATCCTGCACATTCAACAACTCGGACGTCGTGGATGGCGGCGTGAGCCCTTCCTTCTCGGGCTTGTTGGGCCGGGCTTGATCTCGTCATGATCGAATCGACCTAATCAGATGAGAACTCCCAACAAGAGATCTCTCTGTCAGTGGTCAGACATGGATGGGAGCTACCGGCAAGGCCATTGCTTTGTGACATGCATCACCATACAGAGTGTGCGCAGTCACAGCGAAATGTATCTATGCAGTGGACACTACAACATCCTCGGATAACAAACAGCGCTGTTTTTGGAGACGAGAATGAGATTCCAGATAAAAAAAGTAGCAGTCTTTTTGCTCGTGACAGTTCCTATCGTGGTTCTGCTGTATTTTGCGGCACTGAATCCACCCAGCGTATCGGCGGTTCCAAGCTATGCGCGGCAGACGGGACTGGCGTGCAGTGGCTGCCACTACAATCCGCCGGAACTCAACCCGGCAGGCCGCCGGTTCAAATTGACCGGTTACGTTGATCGCGGCGACGACACCAAAGTCGTCAAGGCCGATGGCAGCAAGCGGACGGCCCCGCTTGATCTGCTGGCCTCGCTGCCATTGTCGGTGATGTTCGAGGCTTCGTTTACTGCGACCAAGTCGCCAGTGCCGGCGACGCAAAACGGCAGCTTTGAATTTCCGCAGGATTTCTCCCTGTTCCTGGCGGGCGCGTGGACCAGTCACATCGGCAGTTTCTTTCAGGCGACCTACGAGTCGCAAGGCGATAACTTCAGCATGGATAACACCGACATCCGTTACGCCAACAAGACGAAATGGGGTGGCAAAGAACTCGTCTATGGCTTGGACATGAACAATAACCCGACCCTGGACGATCTGTGGAACAGCACCCCGGCGTGGGGATTTCCCTGGATCGCGAGTGACGTGGCGCCGACCCCGAATGCGTCGGCAGTCATCAACGGTCCGCTGGCACAGGACGTGGCCGGAGTCGGCGCCTATGCCATGTGGGACAGCCATCTTTATTTCGATCTCACGGGGTATCGCTCCGAGCATATCGGCAGCTCGCAGCCGAACAACGGAGCCGGCTTCGGCTACAACATTCGCGGTGTCGCTCCCTACTGGCGCTTGGCCTGGCAGCAACTCTCTGGTAAGACGCAGTTTGAGGCCGGGACGTATGGCATGCACATGCGGTCGACTCCCAACGAGATCGTCGATGCCGTCACGTCAGCGAGCATTCCGACGGATTCGTTTACCGATGTTGGCTTCGACACGCAGATCGATCAGACGCTGTTCCGTAAGGACGTCCTGTCGTTCCGCGCGACGTATATCCGTGAAAATAACGACCTGCTCTGCGCCGTGTACCAGGGGTTAGCAACGCAGGGATCGCACCGGCTGAATACGGTAATGACGAACGCGGAATATCACTATGGCAACAAGCTTTCCGGCACGTTGGGATGGTTCACCACGACCGGAACTTCCGACCCGCTTTTGTTCCCGCAAGCGCCGGTGACGGGAAATCTGAATGGCGATCCGCACAGCACGGGTTATATCGCCAACCTCTCCTACTGGCCCTGGCAGAACCTGCAACTGGGTGCGCAATACACGGCATACACGCGCTTCAACGGCGGCAACATTAACTACGACAGCGCCAACCGCAATGCCAGCGCCAATAACACGATGTATCTCGACTTCAAGTTTCTTTTCTGATCTGAACATCTGACCGGAACAACAGTGGGCAAGACATTATTCAAGGAGACGATATATGAAGAGCACGAAAGCATTCGTTCTGGTGTTCCTGGTAGTGGCGATTTGCAGCGCGGCATGGGCTGGCGACGTTGAGGGCAAGGTCACCGGAATGAAGGGCCAGTCTGTGGTTTACGTCGAGGCCATTGCGGGCAAAACTTTTCCCGCTCCCAAAGAGCACCCAGTGATGGATCAAAAAGGGCTGGTCTTTGCGCCGCACATTATGGTCGTACTCCAGGGAACAACCGTCGACTTCCTGAATAGCGACACTGTACAACACAACGTCTTCTGGACTGCCATCGGCGGCGATAAGAAAGCAGGACACAATCTCGGCACGTGGCCTAAGGGTGAAAAGCGCGCCTTTACCTTCGATAAGGCCGGAGTCGTCCCGGTACTCTGCAATGTCCATCCGGACATGGCGGGATATATCGTCGTCAGCCCAACTCCTTATTTTGCCGAAACGGACGACAGTGGCAATTACAAGATCAAAGACGTTCCGGACGGCAGCTATACCGTGACAGTCTGGCATGAGGGCGCCAAGAACCAGTCCAAACCGGTGACTGTGGCCGGTGGGGGCAAGGCCGATTTCACGCTCAGCAAGTAATCAGTAATGAAGCGACAGCAACGGGCACGGGCGCAATCGGAC
>JBAUYE010000020.1:0-1802 GCA_049584615.1 Candidatus Sulfotelmatobacter sp. | reverse complement strand
CCTTCAACTGTCAGGATCGCCTCACCCAAGGCTGCCCCACCCTTGCGTCTTTTGCAAGGGTGGGTATCCCGAACGCAAGCAGACGGGTGTCCCTTACGCCGTTACCGAAACCGCCCCCTGTGGCTTGCGGGCAGGCCGGACGGTTATTTCAACGTCCTGTCCAAGGGCGGTGAGAAACTCGATCAGGCGTTCCACGGAGAACGATCCTGCGCGATTACGCATCAACGCTGAAACGTGAGGTTGCTTGATCCCGAGAACCTTGCCGGCTTCCGCCTGTGTAATGCCAAGCTGCCGGATAAGACGATAGATCTGCAGGGTAAGCTGGGCCTTTAGCAGTTCCTGTCCTGGATGGGGCAGGCCGAGATCGGCGAAAACGTTTCCGCTGCTTTTCTTGACACGCAGCGGCCGCGCCGCCCTCTTGCTGAAACTGTTCGACTTTATTGTTCTTCTGGCCACGTCAATTTTGCCTCAGACGGTGCTGGCGTTCGGCCTCATTTAGACGCTGGCGAATAAGGTCGATGTCCTTCTTGACCGTTGCTACGCCTCGTTTGGATTTCTTTTGAAACGCGTGCAAAACATATACGGCTTCCGGATAGCGAACCGTGTAGACAGCCCGCCATGTGCCTCCGCAATGCTGGGCAACGATCTCCAATACCGATGCTCCACCGAATCCGCTCAACGGTTTAGCCGACGGGTCGACTTCTCCTTCTTGCGCGGCGTATAGGGCATGCCCCAGGTGCCGCCGAACCGCGCGTGGAAATGCGCGCACATCTCCTCGGGTCGAGCCGATCCACACGAGAGGACGCGGGCTTGACTGCATTATACATAAATATGTCTATTGATATGAAGCGTCAAGATGAATCTACGGATTTCGTGTCCCGGTTCCCGAAATGGGAGACATCGGGGAGCCTAGCGAACTCGAGCGCTCAGACTTCCACAGTCTGCGCACTCGGTTTCCCCGCCAGCAACTGCCTCAACACATACTGCAAAATCCCGCCGTTAGCGTAGTAGAGTGCTTCCTGCGGCGTATCGATGCGCACCAGGGCGTCAAACTCGACTGTCTTCCCTTTCGCTTTGGCGCGGACTTTTACCTGGCTTCCGGCGGCGAAGTTTTCTACTACGTCGCGGATGCCGGTGATGTCGAACACTTCCTCGCCCGTCAGCTTGAGCGATTCCGCGTTTTGTCCGGCGGGAAATTGCAGGGGAAGAACTCCCATGCCGACCAGGTTCGAGCGGTGGATGCGTTCGTAGCTTTCGGCGATCACAGCTTCGACGCCGAGTAAGCGTGGGCCTTTGGCGGCCCAGTCGCGGGAGGAGCCGGAACCGTATTCTTTTCCTGCCAGAATAATAAGGGGCGTGCCTTCCTCGACATATTTCTGGGAAGCGTCGAAGATCGACATTTCCTCGTTGGTTGGAAGGTGGCGGGTGAATCCGCCTTCGGCGTTTACCATTTTGTTGCGCAGGCGGACGTTGGCGAAGGTTCCGCGAACCATGACTTCATGATTGCCGCGGCGCGAGCCGTAGGAGTTGAAGTCGGCGGGCTTGACCCCGTGCTCCTGCAGATATTTTCCGGCAGGACTGTCTTTCTTGATGGAGCCGGCGGGAGAAATGTGGTCGGTGGTGACGCTGTCGCCGAGCACGGCGAGGACGCGGGCGCGCTTGATGTCTTCGACCGGCGAGGGTTTGATCTTCATGCCTTCGAAATAGGGAGCGCGGCGGATGTAGGTGGAATCTTTTTCCCAGGCGTAGGTCTGGCCTTTGGGAACTTTGAGGCCGCGCCAGCGCTCGTCACCCTCAAAAAC
>JBAUYE010000019.1:0-8250 GCA_049584615.1 Candidatus Sulfotelmatobacter sp. | reverse complement strand
TCTACCAGGACGAAAACAAATCCGCGCAGTCGATCGCCGCCTTCTCGCAAAAGGACGCGGCGAAGTATCCCGAGTTCGAAAAATCTTTGGGAAAGATCAGCAAAGTAATCGCGGAAGCGCTCGCTACGACTCCGCCGGATATCGACCACCCCAGCGGCGGCGATCTCTGGAGCATGCTCAAAACCGGCCGCGCCCTCCGCAACCTCGGCAAGCGCGATATGTACCGCGTCCTGCGCTGGGGACCGATGGCCGTAGCTGATCTCGTGGCCGAATATTTCGAAACCGAATTGCTGCGCGCGGTGATCGCGGCTCGCGGAATCTTCGGAACTTTCCTCGGACCATGGTCCGCCGGAAGCGCTTTGCAGCTGCTGATCCGCGCCGCCGGCGATTCTCATCCTGCCGGCTCGGCGTTCTTCGCCGCCGGCGGCATGGGCGCACTCACCGAAGCCATGGCTTCCGCCGCAAAGGCTGCCGGAGCCGAGATTCGCACCGCGGCCGAGGTCATCGAGATTCGCGTGAAAGACGGCGCGGCCACCGGCGTGCTGCTCTCGACTGGCGAAGAAATCAACGCCAGTACCGTGATCTCCAATGCCGACCCCAAGCGCACTCTGCTCAAGCTCACCGATCCCACACATCTTTCCCCAGACTTCGTGCAGAAGTTGCAACATTACCGCGGCAACGGCACGGTAGCCAAAGTTAATCTTGCACTCTCCGGCTTGCCTAATTTCACTGCTTTGAAAAACGGGGATGGCGGCGCGCTTAAGGGACGCATTCACATCGGCCCCGAAATCGATTATCTCGAGCGCGCCTTCGACGAATCCAAGTACGGCAATTTCTCCCGCCAGCCCTATCTCGAAGCCACCATCGCATCGCTGACCGATCCCACTCTAGCGCCCGCAGGCAAGCACGTGATGTCGATCTACATGCAGTACGCGCCCTACAAACTAAAGGGCGACTGGGAAGAGCAACGCAAGGCGCTCGGACAAACGGTCGTGCAGACGCTCGCACAATATGCGCCCAACTTGCCCGAGATGATCCTGACGCACCAAATCATCACGCCAGTTGATCTGGAGGAAGTCTACGGATTAACCGGCGGCCAAATCTTCCACGGCGACCTCGCGCTCGACCAGTTCTTCACCATGCGTCCGCTGCTGGACTGGGCACGCTACAAGACACCGATCGACAATTTATATTTATGCGGCAGCGGCACGCATCCCGGCGCAGGATTGACCGGAGGCTCAGGCGCTAATGCGGCGCGGGAAGTTCTTAGGCATTTCAAGAAGTAACTCTCCCATGGAACAGGTCGACATCCTTTCCAAGAGAATACGCTGGCTCGCGATTGCCACGGGCGTTGCATCTGCCCTTGCATTGTTTCCCATCCTTTTCTTGTTATATCCGGCTCTTTTGACAGTGGGTGGAATTATTCAACCCCGTTCCCCTGTTACAGGGAGATGGTTTGTATGGGTCGGAGCAGCCATGCTGGGCCCAGTGTTGATGTTGTACGACATAATGATTCTTCAAGATGCATTTTCCTCTGGCCCCTACACTTCAACCCCCATATTAATGTTGATCACATTTCCGCCCGCGACCATCCTTTTCATTTGGTTCTGCGCGGAACTCGCTGCCGACAGCATTAAGAGGATCCGCTTCTGGCGTGCTATGCCGCCAACTGAACCACGCCCAGTTAACTGGAGTGAATGGATTATTGCCATTGTCCTCAATGCGTTGATGGGCTGGAGCATCGGCGGTTTTCTGGGTTGGTATCGGGACCGCGGCGATCATCGCCTCGATACCAGCGGTCGCGTAGGGGTCACGACGTCGCTTGTGTTGCTAGCGATCGTCCTGGCTTCTGACGTTTCACTTGTAAGGAGAGTGTTCAAGCTAAGGCGTGCCCGCATGGCGCATTCTCTAAAATGAAAAACTCCGCCATCCTCCTCGTCTCCTGCCCCGACGCCAAAGGCGAAGTCGCCACCATCGCCGACTTCGTCTATCGCCACGGCGGCAACATCCTGCACGCCGACGAGCACGCCGACGAAGAATCCGGCCTTTTTCTGATGCGAGTCGAATTCGATCCCAAAGATTTCGACGTTGACCTCACTGACAAAAACCTCGCCGAGTTCGCCAAACATTTTTCACCCATCGCCGAAAAGTTTCAGATGCGCTGGCGCCTGGCGCAGTCTTTGCATCGCCCTCGAATGATCATCCTGGTCTCGAAGTACGATCACTGCCTCGTCGATCTCCTCTATCGTCACCAGAGCGGCGAACTAGCCTGCGACATCCCGCTGATCATCTCCAACCACCCCGACAATCAACCCATCGCCGACTTCTACAAAATTCCCTACGCCGTCGTCTCCATCACAAAAGACAACAAGCGCCAAGCCGAAGATCAAATCCACTCCCTGATCGAGACCCAAAAAGCCGATTTCGTTGTCCTCGCCCGCTACATGCAGATTCTCTCGAATGACTTTGTGAACCGCTATCCGCAGCGCATCATCAACATCCACCATTCGTTTCTCCCAGCCTTCGTCGGAGCCCGGCCCTACCATCAGGCCTTCGAGCGCGGCGTCAAGCTGATCGGCGCAACCAGCCACTATGTCACCGAGATCCTCGACGACGGTCCCATCATCGAACAGGACGTAGTCCGCGTCTCCCACCGCGACACTGTCGAAGACCTCATCCGCAAGGGCCGCGACCTCGAGAAAGTAGTCCTCTCGCGCGCCGTGCGCTGGCACGTTGAGAACCGTGTGCTTCTTTACGGCAATAAGACTGTAGTGTTTTGAGACGCCGCCCCCCGCCCACGCGGAAGTCCATGTACTTCCGAAAAATGAAAACCAGCGTGGTAGTCCCGCTCCGGTAGTAACTTGCGGTACCCAGTGACTTTCGTCTTTACTTGAACAGCAGTAAAGAATTCCCCCAATCGACGGGGAGGATCTCGCTCGCGGAGCGTCTCTTTGGCCGAGGACCTTAAGTTTGAGCTGGCGATCCTGGCGACAGTCCAGGGTTTTTATCAAAAACTGTTACGCGACTCGCTCGGCGGAGACGTCCCTATTCCGAGCGGGCTCGATGAGGTCTCGCTGCGCCACTCCGAAGGCGACCTGCCAGAAACGCTTTCCCGCATGTATCGCTGGCTGCACCTGCTCGACATGGCCATCACGCCCGCCATGCTGCGCCAGGCGCTCACTCCCGACACGGATTCTGAGGTCGCCGAGGCTCTGCTTCGCTATTTCGTGCGGCGCCGCGAGCCCAGCGAAGTCAACCGTGATAAAACCGACCTGATTGCGACATTCCTTTACCGCCATCCTCGAGTCCAGGGTCAGTGGCAGCAGCACGGCTACGGACTGGATGGAGCGTTGCCGCTTTCTCCTTTCGAAATCGCTCTGATCGAGATTCTCGCCGATACCGATGTGCCCTCGCTGCCGGAAGAACACGTGCAGCTGCTGCGTAACTTCGATCCCTTGCGGGAAGAGATTGCCCGCTATCGCGATTTCAATTCGTTAATCGACTCCGGCATTGTTTCGCGAGTGCGCGAACTGAAGCGCTGGCTGGATGCTTCGTTTTATCATCCGGGCGTGCTGGCCACGGTTGCCGCGCATAATGCCGCGTTCGGCGCGCGCTTTGACCAGCTCTTCGCCAAGGCCCTCGGTGAGATCAAGCAATTCGCCCAGGCTCTGGATGAAATGGGAGGCAGCATTCTAAGCACGGTCGACGGCGTGGAAGTAACCGTCGAGCACGTGGCCGCGATCGAGCAGAAGGAAATGCTGCAGGCCGACTACAACGGTGCGCTGGAGAAATTTCGCCGCGTGTCGCGCTTGAAAAAGGAATTAGACCGCCGCCCACCCATTCGCCGGTCGCTGCTCGCGCCTGCTGCCGGAGAAAAAGTGCGGAGTTCCGGCGGAGCGGCCGCAGCGGCGAAGCCCGCCCGGATCGCCGCTGCCAAAGCGGCCGCACCGGCTCAGGCATTCCAGCCTCCGGCGATTACGGCCCAGCAGATCTCCGCCGAAGAAAGCAAGCTGCGGCGGGTCGAGGAATCGATTCGCGTTTTCGTGCGCGTGGCCGATCCCAAATATCGCCAGATCGTGCCGATGCGCTTCTTTAATCTCACGCTCACCGCGCCCGAAGCCGAAGCCTACAACGCCAGCTTCCTCGAAGAGAAAAGCCTTCGCGCCGACGTTGCCCGCACGTTGATCCGCCTGGTTTCTTGCGTGGCCCGCGTCAACACCGAACTCGAAGAACTCAAACGCAGCCAGAGCATGTCCTCGCTGTGGAAGCTCCACGCCGACGCGCTGGTAGTCTTGCTCGACGTCGCCAGCACCGCCACGGAAGAGGCCGCGGGCGTCGCCAAAACAGTCGAAGGCAAAGAGGCTGCATCCGCTAAAGCCATCCGCGAAACCGTGCAGAAGCTGCGGGAGCGTTCTGATCTGGCTGTGAAAGCTCTGGCGCATCCCGGAAGCTAGAGCAGTTCTCAGTTCTCAGTTCTCAGTTCTCAGTTTCCAGCAGCAGCTTAGACCTGCTGACGCAGGTTGGGACGCAGCGTGAGCGAGCCGTCATCGTTCAGCTTCTGGTGACAGGCCCAGCGCACGGGATAGCGCATTCCCTTTACCTCAATCTCAGCTCTAAGTTTCAATCTTTTCCAATCGGTGACGTTAGGAAGCACAAACTGCGCCTGCCGAATCTTGCCCGGTAACGGGTAACCGGCGTCGAGACAACCGCTCTTGAGCTCCTTCCCGTCCTCTCTCTCCACGGTCACCCTCAATACGCCTGGCACACCCGCGATTCCGTCATTGGCGAAGCCGACAATCAGCCCCGTGGAACCATCGTCCTTGTAGCTCCAGATGAAAGACGGCCTCACCCGATAGCCGATTCGGCGATTGATCCGGTCGAACGCTGCCGGATAAGCCTGGTAGTAGCTCATGAGATTTTTTGCGTTGATCTGATGAAAGTTCCAGAGCGACCAGTAATTCGCCCCGATATCGATCACATGATCGATCATGTTCTCTGCCGGGGATATCCCTTCATTCGCGAGTTGCAGATTGGGTGGCTTCCCCGGAAGCCCCTGCTCAAGCAATGCCGCGGTCCAGGGCGGCCGATTGCTGAGCGCTTCAATCTGCTCGTTTTCAATAAAGATGGTGTCGCTGCGAATCCAATTGTTACTGCGAACCGTGCGGTCCAGCAGTTCTGAATTGCCGACACGACTGTAATCCGGCTGAGTATTGGTCAGTAGAGGAGTCTTCGAAAAGTTTTCGAGCTGCACTTCGAGCATGTTGACCCATGTTCGCTCCGCGGTCTGGTAATCAGGGAAAGGATTATTGGCAAATGGCCAGGTGTGCCCTTCGCCCCAAAAGCCATACATGAAGGTATCGATATACTCGATGAGAGGATTGCCATCGAATTCCGCGGCTAAGAGGCCAACCAATTCTTTGAATGACTGCTGAAAAAAGGGATGGTCATAGCGCGGCTGATAACGCGAATGCGGATTCTGCAAGAATCTCTTCCCCTCAGCGGCGCCTTCCTGATCGCTAACCACCAGATCGACTTTCGGAACTTTGTCGAGGACGAAATCCGGCAACGCCGCCTCGTGGGTATAGTCCGGAGCGCACATCTGAACGCGCAATCCGACGCGCTTGTTGTTCTTCTTCGCTAATTCAAAAACCAGCTTCACATAATCGGGCAGTTCCAGGCGTCCCGGCCGCGGCTGCACTTCCCTCCAGGTCGGACGGATATAAAGCTGCTGGCCCAGGGGAAATCGAACCAGGTCTTCGATCGCCCGCGGAACGTTGTCTGATTTGATTTCCTCCGTCCCACTGTCGGCCGTGATGTAGGTGACCAGTCCCTTGCCATAGTTCGCCACGACGTCTAGCGAAGCGGTCGTGGTCATCACCACATCGTCCGTGGGAATCACGGCATCAGGCGGGTATTGCGGGAACGGACCCTGATTGAGGCGGTCGGTGACTGAGGGTCCGGAGCCGAAATCGTAGCTGCCCCAGTTGTGGGCGGGAACCTTGGCCTGCGCTTTACCGATTCCAAGTTGTGCAGCTACGGCAACAGCGGCTGTGCTTTTTAGAAAGTCTCTACGCTGCATCAAGAATTATCTCGTGCTCATCGTTTGATCAGATTTCGGCTGGGTTTGTAGCAAGAAGTCCCAGATTCAAGACGTCGACAAGAGAGCTGTGATTCTAGCAGGTGTCTGGAAGGCAGGAAACTCGGATCGCTCGTTGCGGACGTTCTACGATTCGGGGTTACGGGAAGGGTAGACTAGGGGTGAGTTGCGCTCGCGTTTGTAAGAATTTCGGGACAGCCGGGAATTCTTCCGGGAGCTACTGTCCCATGCCCGTGAGCCGGGCTGCGTCTTGCATCATCGAGAGCCTTCGCTGCTGCTGGTCCAGCATGTCCTGCATGTGGGCCAGGCGTTCCATCTGAATCGACTGATAGCGATTCACCGGGGTATCGTACTGTGCCGTGCCGACCGCCGCATGCATCGCCTGGTTTACGCGATCGATGCGCGTCTGGAGATCGGCAATCCGAGCTTCCTGATCCTGGATCCGCGCTTTCCACTGCTCGCCGGCGCGGTATTCGGCCACCAGTCGCTGATTCGCGCGTTGTTCCGAGAAGCTGTCTACGGACCGCTTCACGCCGGATACCGTTGTCATCGGCTCCAGGGACTCCGGGATTCCCGACGGGGCCGAGGGAAGATCCTGATTGGTAATTATTTTCGGCTGCGCTCCGGCTGCTTCCTGCTCCTGCTGTTTCGCGCGGTTGGCCCGGGCCACGTCGGCCAACGAATCCCCGGCCTGAGACTGCGCGATTGCGGCTGCATTCAGTAATAGTCCGACAAAGAAGACCCGCCAAGCCACGCGCTGCATAGATCCTCCTGGAGCTGTGCTGCTCCCTATAAGGAGAACCCAACCCTCCACATCCTGTCGCGTTCCAAAGGTGTAATCCGCGCCAAACGAAAGGCACCAGCCTGAGGTGACCATCGTTTCTGGTTTTCTGTTTCCAGCTCCTGGCTTCCATCGCGAACAGGCGGCTGTCTCCACATGGGCGGTGGATTTCGCGGCTAGGGTCTCTTGACTCGGCTGGCAACTTCGGGGCCGAACATGCTGAAGTGCCTCTCGTTGTCGGTATAGATAGTCTCCGCCCTGGCTTTGATGGCACACGCAGCCAGGAGCGCATCGTAGATCGTCGCACCCACGATCCCGTTGGCCGACGCCTGTCGAATGGCTGTCAGGTATTCGGCACTATCGAGCGAGACGATTGTGAGGTGATCTTCGATGTCGCCAAGGAAAAGGATTGCTTGCCCGGGGCTCGCCCGAAACACGCCCGGCAAACGCGTCACTCCAGCATAGACCTCGGCGAGGCTGTGAGCGGCACAGCATGCGATTCGTTTATTGGACGGAGCGTAAACAGCCAGACAGCGGTCGTGATCCTTGTGGTCTTCCACAAACGCTGGAATAAGCACCGAGGTATCAAAGAACCATTTCAACTGGTTTTCTCACCGCGGTGACGAGAGGAGCGTAAGGAGCTGGCATCGACGCGCCCACGTTCATTGCGAATTTTGCGGATGGCTTGGTTTACGACTTCCGCGGAAAGTGGTTTCCCGGTTCGCATTACCCAGACGCCCTGTTTTTTCCGCATGGTCGCGGCCCCTCGCACTGGTCGCAGAACGATTTGATCCTCCGAACTCTCCAGTTCCAAGGAGTCTCCCGCGGACAATTGAAGCTCTTCCCGCACGGGCTTGGGCAGAACAAGCCGTCCGGCCCGATCAATGGTCAGGGTAGTTGTCATGGCATTCATTTTACCATAGCGACTACCATCTTATATGGTGCGGAAGATGGTGGCCGTGCTCTCCCCTCTAAATAAAGAAGGGACAGGCAATTCAAGCCCGTCCCTTTTTCGAAGCTAGCAGATGGATGCTCAGTTGATATCGAACTGCTCCTGATGCAGCGCGGGATCGCTTTTCACTATGATAGTGCGCTTGGTCAGTTCTTCCATCTCGTTCAGCAGGCGGCCGTTGTTGGCTTTCAATTCTTTCGCAACATCGGGATGCACGCGCAGCATTACGTCTTCCTGCACAAGGTGCTTCGCCATCTTGCGCATCTCCACGTAAATCTCGTTCGCTACCGTGGTCAGCGACTTCACGTAGCCGGTTGACTGGCAATAGGGACAAGGCGCGCCTATCGTCCGTTCAAGCGATTGCTTCACCCGTTTGCGGGTGATAGCAACCAAGCCGAAATCATTGAACTGCAGCACTTT
>JBAUYE010000018.1:0-15781 GCA_049584615.1 Candidatus Sulfotelmatobacter sp. | reverse complement strand
ATCACAACCAGAATCATAGCTGCACGTCGCATGCAAACTCCTGTTCCAGAGGGAATCAGTGAACCCCGACCAGCCCCGACTTCTTTTCCTCGGTCTTCAACGAAGCCGGCAGCATGAAGTCCGCCGGATCGATGGTCACATTCGCTTCCATCTTCTGTATCGTGGTCGTCTGCGCGTCGGGATTATTCTTCGGCCCTTGCGAGATCGAGAAGGGATACATCACCCCTGCCACCGGCTTGTACGACCCCAGGCCCACCACGCGATCGCGCACCGAGCCCCGGATGAACTGCTGGATCTCTTTGCGGATCTCGATAAAAGTATCGGGATCGAGGTAGTCATAGATGATGTCGCCATTTTTCAGCGTGATCTTCAGCCGCAGCGCATCGTCTCCATCGACCACGTCGTGTCCCAGATACTCCACCGTGCTGCCTTTTTCTTTGTAGTTGACCAGAGGTCCGTCGAAGTCAGCGTCGAGCAGCAGGTCGCGCATGTCGTCCTCGCCCATCAACTCTGGATCCTTTTTCCCACCAAAAGGTTGAATCTGCCAGCCGGTCGCGCCGTCATAAGCCTGCACCGCCGTCATCCCCTGCAGTGTGAGCGTTTCCCGAACCAGGTCGGGACGCTCATTCTCCTGGCCCACGGACGCCGTGAATCCGTCGCCGCCGTCGAACTTGCCCGTGACACGGAGGTTCTTGATGGCCTTCATCTTCTCGATCCCACCCCGGGCTTCGATGTTCTTGGCAATCAGTTCGTCCGCGGTTTGCGAGTAGGAAAATACACCGAAGCAGCAGACAGTAATCAGCAAAGTCAAGGCGTGACGCATCGAGCAGACTCCTGTTGATGTGGGACTTTTAAGAACCCGGAAATCGAGAAACAGTACTGTACCCGGTAGTAGACGCATCTTTCAAGCTTTGGTGAGCGGGAAACGATCGGGAGATCAATCTGGATCAGGCTTTCCGGAGATAAAAAAAGCCGCTCTCGCGAGCGGTTGGGTATTCACATGTCTAAAGACCCTCAGTGAGTGAACGTGACATTCAGCCCGGTCGTAATGACGATATCGTTCTGTTTTGTACCCTCGGGCGGGTTCGAGACGTAGATATCGCTGAACGCGTTCTGCCAGCCCAGCCACTTGTTGACCTTCGTCACCCAGCCCAGGTCAAACGTTCCCCGGTACTCGCCCGTCTCCGACAGGTTCGGATAAAAATACAGCTTCTCGGTCAGAACCGTGCTCTTGCCCAACTTGTGGGTCAACTCCTCGCCCAGAGTAAGAGCGCCGTAATTGTGAATAACCTTCATCGCCGGGGTTGGCGGAGTCGCTGTAAGGTCCGCCGGTTCCGAATAGTTCTCGTCCGTGAAGTTGCCGCCCGCAAGAAGGTCCAGCGTCGTTCGGTCGTTCTTAATCGCATGGTCGCCAAAACCGACGCTACCTACCGAGCGTAGATTCAGGTCTTGCAGCGCATTGCTCGAGAAGTCAGCGCTCACAAACCCAAACGCCCGCGGATTGATATTGCGGTCGTAGCGAATGCCGCCGTTCTCGGTGTTGGCCGTCGTGCTGGGCGTGGCGAGTTGGTTCGTCCCATACACTGCATTCGTATAAAGGCTGAGCTTGTCGTTCTTGGTGGCGCGCGCAGCGGTGAAAGCGAGCGAAAGATTTTCAGTCTGGCTGTTGCCGCGAGTCAATGAGAAGCCCACATTCGCTGCACCGTTCCAGCCCTCCAACAGGCTGGGATGCAGCGCCTTCTCATAAGCCAGTTGATCAGCATCGTTCCGAATCGCCACCACGGTATCTTTTGGAGCCTCCACCGGAGCCCCGTTCTTACCCGCAACCTTCAGATTGCCGTCGCTGGTGGTGATCGGTCCCACGACGGTCTGGCCGTTCTTCAAAGCAACGTGCATCGCCTTCTCGGTCGTGATCTGCGTGATCGCGGCAAACTGCACGGTAACGTCCCCCGCGAACTCGGTATGCAGTACCAGTACTTTGCCGTCAGACTTCACGACCGTACCGGTCAGACGGTCACCATTCTTCAATGTGATCTGATCGGCGAAAACTGCGGGGGCTAATCCCACGAACAGGATGAGGGCGACAACTTCCACTTTGCGCAACACTACCTACCTCCAGAGTTTAGAGTCAATTTCACAACTCAAATGCTATCGAGGGCCCGGAACTACGCGGAACGGGACAGAAAACGGCAACAAAGCGGCGGTGGAAACAAAGAGGATTACTGCCCGCGAAGGGAACTCGGTCAGGCCTTGGTTTCCTTGGATTCGGCGGTCTTATTGGCTTCAGTCGAAGCCGGGGGTGCAGGGGTATCCTTCATCCCCTCCTTCAGGGCACGATATCCTTCGCCCAGCCCTTTACCCAGCTCGGGCAACTTCTTAGGACCGAAAATCAGCAAGGCTAGGGCAAAAATGATGATCAGGTGCCACGGTTGGAACAAACCTTCCACGGGAACCTCCTCAGAAAATGCTGCAAAAACCTGTTCCCCTATACGTTACCGGAGGGGTAGGGGGAAGTCAAACCACGCCCCTCCAAAGTCCTAACTTCCGTGGCCGCGATTGTAGCGCCGCCGTCCCGGCGGCTGTCCGGCGGGCGTCTCGCCCGCCGAGCCGAGGGCGAGGACGCCCTCGCGACAGCCGGCAAGGATGCCGGCGCCACTTTAGTTCTGCAACGCGCGGCGAAATTAGGGCCCGCCCCCTGGCGACCCTGCCCATTACTTCCGTGACCTTACCTTCGGTTCTTCCCGGGGGCTAGAGTGGAATGTAAGGTTCGGGCCAAACACCTTGCCCCGCGCCGCAATCAGCGCCACCAGCAAGCCAGATCGTCACCGGAGAGTCGAGTGAAGTGCAAGGGCCTGTCAGTTCTTTTATTGCTTCTTGGGGTTGTTTCAATAAGAGCGGTTTCGACTGCCCAGTCCAGCCAGAGTCAGCCGGTGAACTCTACCCAGTTGATGGCTTGGCTGACGGCTGGTGTGCCCGGCAATCGACTCGTCCGCATCGTTCAGGAACGGGGAATTGCCAATGTCCCCAGCAAAGAACTGATTCGCCAACTTGGAGCCGCCGGCGCGGATGCCAATCTGATGCACACCCTGAAGAACTTGAAGCGGTCCGCGGCCGCTGATTCTTCAGCCTCTGAGATTCCCGCGGCCCTGGTGCAGGCCGCCACCTATGCCCGGGCTCAGCGTTTCCACGAAGCCGAACTCGCTCTGCGCCAGGCGTTAACCGCCGATCCTCAAAATGCCGCGTTGCACTTCGCCCTGGGCACAATGTTGCGGCAGCAGGAACTCTGGGACGACGCGATCGACGAGATCACGCTCTCCGCGCAGCTTATGCCGGATCTCCCTGAGAACCACAGCAACCTGGCGTATATCTTCTATCGCCTGGATGATCCTTCCGACTCGATCGCGGAGGCGCGCACTGCACTCAGCATGGATCCGCAGAACGCCGAGGCCTATCAGTTCCTTGGTCTCGCCTTTTTCTCCGACGGACAATATGGCGCATCGGTTCACGCTTTCGCTGAGTCGCTTGCCCGCGACGCCGATAACCCTGATACCTACTACGATTTGGGCATCACTCTGCACGCCGATGGAAACCTGCCCGCCGCGATTGCCGCCTATCGCCACGCGATTGGTTTGAACTCGCGTTTCTGGCAGGCTCACTCCAATCTGGCGCTGATCTTGCACGAGCAAGACAAACTGGATGAAGCCATTGCCGAATATCGCGAAGCCAAGAAGCTCGCGCCTGAAGAAGCTTCGGTGCGAAACAACCTGGGCAACACTTATTGCGATAAAGGCGACTTCGCCGCTGCCACGGTCGAACTGCGCGAGCTTTACCGCCAGCATCCCGAGTGGGAGCAGGGACACGGTTGCCTGGCCCGCGCCTATATGGCGAAGAAAGATTACGCCAACGCCATTAATGAATTGGAGCTGGCAGTTCGCGAGAACCCCACCGGATCCGCCGAACACCGCGTCCTCGGCGAAGCCCTGTTGCTGGATGACAAGCTGGAAGACGGCGTTCGCGAATTGCGCCTTGCGGTTGCGCTCAATCCCGACTCCGACTCGGCTCACCACCTTCTCGGCACGGCGCTGTTCCAGCAGCGGCAGCTACAGGCCGCAGAAAAGGAATTCCGCGAGGCCCTGCGCCTCAACGCATCCCCCGACAACCACTACGCCCTTGCGGCTTGCCTTATGACCATGGACCGCTATGAGGAAGCTTTGTCGGAACTGGAGACGGCGGCGCGGCTCGATCCCGAGCGTCAACTCTATCGCGCCCGCCGCGACGAAGTTCTGAAACTAATGCAGATGAAGGACACGAACTCCCGGTAATAGCTCCGCAGGGACAGTACCTGGAAGTGTACTCCCGGCATGTTCGTCCGGGCGCGAGACTGCTTACACTGGAATGCAAGGGCTGCAGGCTCATGCGAAACGATGAAGCTACGCGCTCTCAAGCATTTTTCGGTGATCGATCATGGACTTGACAAGATCCACACCGGCCGCCGCTAAGCTGGCACAGACCACCCCGCCGCCGGAAAGCAGTGTCCGGAACGACCTTCGGAAGGATATTCACAGTAACGTGCAGAGTAACGTCCGGAACGATCTGCGGAACGCCGTCCGTCATGATGCCAAGGCCCAACAGCCCTCCGGCTTTGGCCTCCCTTGTTCCAACTGCCGCCTTTATTATCCCGCCAACCTTGACGCATGCCCTGCCTGCAACAGCCGAGTGCGTGTCTCAGCCCGCGCTGTTCCTTCCATTCCGAAGGTGCAGGTTGCTGCCGAATCCACGCCCGACAGTGCTGTCGTCGAGCGGGAGAGAGAGGCATTCCTGAAAGAGCTTGAGTCGAAAATTTCCGCGATCCCTGAGGTACTCGCCAGCTCGATTGCCATTTGCAGTCTGGAAAATCACCGCGCTCAAGACGACGAGCCAGCCTCGATTTGCAAAGCGTGTTACACGCGTCTGCAGGAGCGCGTCGATGTTTTCGAAGGCGCACTGCACATGGATCTGAAAGAAGCGGCGCAGATCATTTACGACGCGGTCTGGGCTGATCCCTCCGATCCCAGCAAGACCTACACCAACGCAGCCAGTGCGCTGCTCAGCGAATTACGCAAACGCTCTGGAGTTTCCAGCGTGCTCGGCCCTTTCCATCCGCGAGGTAATTAAGGCCGAGCGACCAGCAGGACTGGCGACGATTTCGCTTTGCCCGCAAGATCCGGATAGTCCGCTCATCGTCTTCGCCCTACGCTGTTCCTATCATGACTTCCACAAACCTGACTTTCCCAATGCTGACCGCGAATGCCATACTCACAAAGGAAACCTTGAGCAAAATGCCAGCCGCGCGCTCCAATTCGATGAAGCTCAGCCAAGCCCAATCAGGCTCGGGTGATGACCAGCGCTGGAAAGCAGTTGTCGCGCGCAATGCCGCGCACGATGGCGAGTTCGTTTTCGCCGTCTCCAGCACGGGAGTCTATTGCCGGCCCTCGTGTGCGGCACGCCGTCCGCGGCGCGAGAATGTGGCATTCTTTTCCCGACCTGAGCAGGCGGAGAAAGCCGGCTTTCGCGCCTGCCTGCGTTGCCGGCCGCGGTCGGTCAGCGGCAATCCGCAGTCCGACTGGGCGAAAGAGGTGTGCCGCTATATCGAGCAGCATCTCGATGAACCGGTCACTCTGGAGCGCCTGGGCAAGGTGTTTCGGCAGAGCCCTTTCCACTTGCAGCGGCGCTTCAAAGCCGCGCTCGGAATCACTCCCCGCGAGTACGGCGATTCCTGCCGCCTGCGCCAGCTCAAACGCAATCTGCAGGCAGGAGACAACGTGACCCGCGCCATGTATGACGCCGGTTACGGATCGAGCAGCCGCCTATATGAAAAGACTGCGTCGCAACTCGGTATGACGCCCGACAAATATCGCCGTGGCGCCATCGCTGCCACGGTGCGCTATGCGATCGCCGATTCGCCGCTGGGGCGCATGCTGGTCGCGGCCACCGACAAGGGCGTTTGCGCCATCCAGTTCGCAAGATCGGATGGTGAATTGATTGAAGGCCTCAAGCGCGAATTTCCCTTTGCCGTGCGCAAGCCCGACCAGGGCGGATTGCAAGCCTGGGTTGAAACATTGCTCTTGACGATGACCGGCCAGGAGTTGAACATCGCGCTGCCTTTGGACATTCGCGCCACTGCATTTCAGCGTCGCGTGTGGACTTATTTGCAGTCGATCCCGTTCGGCGCGACGCAGTCTTACAGCCAGGTGGCCAAAGCGATTGGCCAGCCCAGCGCCAGCCGCGCCGTGGCACGGGCCTGTGCCACAAACCCAGTCGCAGTCGCGATTCCGTGTCATCGCGTAGTGCGCAAGGATGGCGACGCCAGCGGTTATCGTTGGGGCGTGGAGCGCAAGAAGGCCCTGCTGGAGATCGAACGGCGGGGACTCTAGGAGTCCTAATGCCGTAAATGTGGCGCGGGCGCCCCGGCCCGCGAATGCCTGCAGCGACAAGAAATCCGCCTAAGATCGTTGTCATTCCGACGCGCGAGCGAAGCGAGACAGGAGGAATCTGCTTCCCGTCGGAAGCCGCACCAGCGCGTCCCGCATGTCCGCAGACTGGGAATCAGCCCAGGAAAGAGACCGGGAAGGGCACGACTTCAGTCGTGCCGCAAGCAGCCAAAGAAAAAAACCTGGCTTCAGCGGCGGAGGTGGAACGCTATCCGAAGCGAAGCGCCTGTTCGCCACACCTTCGCCGAACTTGCCGCGCTTCGATAACCCGCAAGCACAAGAAAACAAGCAACATGTCAGCGTTATTGGGCGGCTGACACGAGGCAAGGTGTATACTTCCAGTTTAGATCGAGAGGCGTGACGTGCGAGCGATGGCCTTAACATTGGCCGGTGTCCTGATGGCAATTGGCCTGGCGATATCCGGATTCGTGAGCCCGACCGCGGGCGTCGCCTGCCTATTTGGCGGCGCCGCGATATGGATCGTATTCCAAAAGAAAACAACTTCTTTCCTCGAAAGGTTGATAGCAAGCAAGAACAGGCGCCAGGCCCTCGACGAAGAATCGGAGAAAAGGCAGCACACTCGCGAACAGTTCCTAGGGCTATCAGCAGCGGAAAAAGAGGCAGTAAAGTATGTGAAGTTGAATGGGCATATATTGCCTCAACAGGTCGCATCACACCTGGCGACCCATGGATTCGCCGACGCCGATGGAATCATCGACAAAGTACGCAGCAAGACTCCGTTCCTGCTCGGAAGTTTCTCTGGAGAATTCAGCATAAATCCGGAATTGAAGGAACCGCTGGATGAGCTGCTAAACCCTCCACTACTTAATCCCACAGTTCGAGGAGTCGCACTGGCAGCTGTCGTGATCGTCGTCATTGGGTGCGGCTACCTATTCCGCAAGCACGCCTATCCCTCCGAAGAACCCAAGAACGAAACGCAATCCAGGTCCGCACCCCAGAGCGTTACGACTCAGCAGCGCACACCCAGCGAAGGGGAGCAAGGCTCGACCTCTGCGCAAATCCCCACCACGCAAAAGCAACGCAAGAAGCCAGGAGCTACACCGACTGCGGAGCCTGCACAGCAGGCTTCGCTCCGCGAAGCACTACCCAAGCAGGACGCCAAAACGACCGCAGCAGAAAAACCATCGCAAGACAATTCGGTCCACATTGACGGCGGAGCCACAGTCGATCAGAGAAGCACGGGCGATTGCTCCCCTAACATCATTGGCGCGAGCAACACCGTAAACTGCGGCGCAGCTGCCACCGAGATAAAGTGGCAACAGCGTGACGTTATTCCCCCTGCCTTGCCCGAAGATAAGCATGAATTCAAATTTGAAAAGCAAATTACGGTAATGGTGAACGGAACCTACACCCCCGTCTCGTTGGGATTCGTGTGCGACGCCGAGATAGAAGAGGTCGACGTTGGTATGGAAGGCGCCTACATGAGACTAATGCCACGCACCGGCACAGACCGAGACAACCACAAAATGGGTTTCGCATACTTTGAGGGCACACCTGCGACGCCCGAGAGACCATTGTTCATTTCCGTATGGTCGAACCAACCCTTTTCAGTCTTGGAAGTGAAGCAAGCCAGAATTAACGTCCACTAGGCCGGCCCGTGACCCTCCCTTGGGGCGTTTTCCACACCCCCACTGTTCACCTAACCTTTACTACCTCGCCGCAATATCAAATACTGCCTGCATAGCCACAAAATGCACCCCCACTCCCCTAACCCGCTCGGGCTCAAGATTTTGCCCCTAACCCATAGCAACCAAGAGATCAAATCAAAAAATCCCGCCAAACCCAAGATTCCAATAGACCGTGGGGGAGGGGGGTAGGAGACCACAATGCCAAACTTCCCAAATCGGTGTCAGCACCTCAAGGTAAACGGCACCCAGTGCGGATCGCCCGCCCTGCGCCGCAACCGCTTCTGCTACTTCCACAAACTCCACCACGAAGAAAGAGTAGAGCTTAATCTTGATCGCGCAAAGAGCGCCCGCCGCAACCGCCCCGTCACCATCGATCTCCCCGTCCTCGAAGACGCCAACTCCATCCAGGTCTCGCCCATGCAGATCATGCGCCTCATCGTAGCCGGCCAGATCGACGGCAAAACCGCCGGACTCCTCCTCTACGCCCTGCAAACCGCCAGCGCCAATCTCCCACGCCTGCGCTTCGACCCCTTCATCCACGACGTAGTTCTCGACCCGAAAACGGTCAACGAAACCCCGCTAAGCGCCCACATCTGGGAAGACTCCGATTTCGAGAGCGCCCAGGACCAAGACGATGACGATGAAGAAGCCATGCGCGTGCAAGCCCTCGAAGAAGCCCAGCGCAGAGCCAGAAAGAAGACCGAACTTGACCGCTGGGCGGAAGCCGAAGCCAACCGCCTAGCCGCCATCGGCGCCCGCCAGCGTGAAGCCGAACGCCAGGCCGAGCGCAAGCTGGAAGCAGAAGAACGCGCAGCAGCCGCCTCCAAAGAAACAAGTCCCGCGTCAGCCGTAACTCCAGCCGGACGCGCCGTCCTCCCAGCCACACCACCCGCGCAACCACCCGCCAAGCGCCCCTCAGCCAACGTGAGCATGGATGAAGTCAGAAAGCAGGTCACCGCTCAAATCAGAAAAGCGCTCCCCGAAATCGCCGCCGCACAATCAGGCAGAGAAAGGCCGCGCCGAGAAAATGGGAGCAGCGGTGGATGAACCTCTGGTTACAAACCGAAGTCGTCGGTGCGCTGTTTGGAAAAGCAAGAAGAGCGGTCGAAGCCCGGAACGACGATCAACTGGCGACCCTCTTGCGCGCTACAACAGCCCAGTTCACCAACGCCAGCGCGATCGTTGCGACCAGAATTAGGGACTGGCCAAAATCCACGCGCGTTACCAGGACCGCGCACAGGATGATTCCCAGTACCGCGAAGAAATTTCCCGCGGGCAAGTGGAACATCGCGCCCGCTCCTTCCGGCTGTTTGCGGCGAAGGATGAGTAGGGCGGCGCAGGCTACGCCGTAGTAGAGAAGCCGGGCCACGGCGGAGAGCGTTACATTCCATTTGAAGTCGCCGATCAGCGCTAATCCCCAGATCATGGCCGCGAAGACGAGGATCGAGACGTACGGCGTGTGAAAGCGGCGATGGACTGCTGCGAAGGCCTTGGGGAAATCCCCTTGCTCGGCTAAGGCGAATGGAACGCGGGGCATGGCTAGAATTTTTGCGCTGAGGTATCCGTAGAAAGAAATCAGCGCGCCGATCGCAACCAGGCCTGCGCCCACGGGCCCGGCCGCCAGCCGAGCGACGTCCGCTAAGGGGCGCTGGCTGTGCGCGGCGTCGGGCAGGACTCCGACGACCACCCACTGGATTAGCGCGTAGATTGCGGTGCAGAGCAGAAGAGCCGTGAAGAGCGCGAAGGGGGCGTCGCGGCGGGGATTTTTCGCTTCGCTCATCGGGGCCAGCGCAGTCTCGAATCCGCCATAGGCAAAGACCAGAAGCAGCATGGCTTTCAGCCACTGGTTGGTGCTGACAGATGCGACGGGCGCAGAGGCGATGGCCCAGTGGTGATGTTGAAGCACAACCAAACCCAGGACAATCACTGCGAACAGCGGCACCAGCTTCGCTGCTGTGAAGAAATTGCTCACCTGCGCTCCGGCGCGCACGCCGCGAATGTTGATGAAGGTCAACAAGCCCACCAGCGCGGTGAGAATGATGGCGCGGGGCACGGGATCTTTGGCGTGGGGAAAGAACTCTCCCACGTAAATCACAAACAGGTTGGCGTTCGCCGCGGGAGCGGCCACTTGCCCCAGCCAGAGCATCCAGGCGGTCTGAATGCCCATCAGGCGGCCGAAGGCAACGCGGGCGTAAAGATAAGGACCGCCGGCTTGCTGAAAGCGCGAAGCAACCTCGGCAAAGCAGCCCATGATCACGCTCATTCCGGCCCCGGCCGCGAGCACAGCATAGGGGCTGTAGTTGCCGATGAGAGCGGCCACGGTAGAGGGCAGACCAAAGACTCCGCTGCCGATGATGGAGTTCACTACCAGCGCAACCAGGCTCCAGCGGCCGATGGCGCGGATGAGATCATGGCGAGGCGGGTCTGCCGGAGGCGGTTCCATCCGCGCGTTTGTATCACATCTCGTTGATTTCGCGACAGGGAATTTCCCGTTGAATTTCCCGTAACGATGGCTTCAGTAACTATGGGTGGTAACTTTGGAGCAACGGAAGAATCGACGAGCGGAAATGAATTGTTGTGCAGCGCGTTGTGCGCCTTGATAACGCGAAAAGCCTTGCCAGTAGCGGGGTTCGGTGTGATCGAACGCTGGGCATGAGTCTCCCGACCAAAGTAATGGCTTGAATTACGAAAGCGCATGATCGTGGGACATCTATCCGCTAGGCGCTCGCGATGCGATGTTGAAAGGCACACGAACGTCGCTCGGGACATCGCTTCGAAAGTCGCTTCGACCTATGGGGAACGACACTCAGATGGACGATCTTCACACGCGGATGGCGCGAGTTACGGAAGATTTGCGGGCGATTCAGCGAGAGCTGAACTACGCGGCCATGCAGGCGCCCAGCGATCCGGAATTGATGGAAGCCCTGAGTGCGCTGCCCGAGACCGAAGCTATCCAGATTCTGTGCAAGGCGCTGGACCAGATGCGGCACTTCCTGTGGTTCTACACCCAGGTGATGAGCAACGAACCCGAGCTGGGTGATAAGCTCCGCCAGTCGAACGCCGCGAAAACCGTGGAAGAGAGCAAGGTGGATACCTCCTTTCTCGATCAGCTCACGCGGGCCGATGAGGCCGTGCTGCTGCGCTACCTGGTGGACGCAAAGGAACGCAAGCCTAATTAATAAGAAACCATTTACCACGGATCTACGCGGATTCACGCGGATCTAAAGACAAAATATCTTCTTCTTGATGTGCGGGGTCAGCAGTGGCCGCGGACGATCGTTCTGCGCACTTCGCCGTCTGGACTCAACACAATAATGTTGGCTTCCGCGCCGGGCGCGAGCTTGCCGTGTTGCGCGAGGCCGACGGCGCGCGTGGCGTTGAGGGTTGCGGCGCGTACTGCTTCGCGCAGGGTCCAGCGAGAGAAGCGGGTTATGTTGCGAACGGCGCGGTCCATGGTCAGGACGCTGCCCGCTAGGCTTCCGTTACTCGTGCACTTTCCATCTTTCACTTCCACCTGAATGGGGCCGAGCTGGTAGGTGCCGTCGGACATTCCTGCCGCGGCCATGGCGTCGGTGATCAGCACCGAGCGTTCAAAGCCTAGCGATCGCAGAAAAATCTGAATGACTTCGGGCGCAACGTGAATTCCATCCGCGATAATATCGGCGCTCAGTTGGCGGTCGGTAAGCACTTCGCCCAGAATGCCGGGATCGCGATGATCGAGCGGCCGCAGGGCGTTGAAAGTGTGGGTGGCGTGATGGGCGCCGGCGCGGACTCCGGCGCGAGCGGCTTCGAGCACCGCGTCAGAGTGGCCGATGCTCACGCAAACCTTGCGCCGGGCCGCTTCGGCGATGACCTCGAGAGCGCCGGGAAGCTCCGGTGCGATGGTCATCATGCGCACGTGGCCGCGCGCGGCCTGCCAAAGACGCTCAAAGACTTCCAGCGTGGGCACGACGAGGTATTCCGGGGGATGCACGCCGCGGCGCTTGTGGCTGAGAAACGGACCTTCCAGATGGATCCCGAGCGGTCGAGCCTGGATCGCGTCGGCCTGACCATGCGGACCTTCTGCGGCTTCGATGGCGTCGGCTAGCCGCTCCAGCGTGGCGCAGGTCTGATCGAGCGGCGCGGCGACGGTGGTGGGAAAGTATCCAGTGACGCCGTGGCTGGTCAGGAACTTGTTCAGACGTGGTAACTCGCCGGGCGCAGCTCGCATGAGATCGACGCCGGCGCCGCCGTGCATGTGAATGTCGACGAAACCAGGCGCCAGGATGGACTCGGCGAGGGCGCCGTTAGTAAGATCGATCACCCTCGCATTCTTCGGAATTTCCCGCTCAGCGCGCGAGGAGACGGCGGAGATGAGGCCGTCCTCAATAAAGAGGAGCGGGTCTTTTATTTCTTCTTGTGGCGTATAGAGGCGATTAGCGGAGAGGACGATCATATTGCTTTCGCATCAACTGCCCTTAAAGCCTTGCCGGTTCAATGACAGTGCGTCATCAAGTGTAGCGCGAAAGATGGATCGGGCGAGCGGAGGGAATCGTCTGCACTTGCGATGTTATAATGGTGAAGCCCATCGAGCAGCAAATCACGCGGGTGAATGGCCTTCCTTGTTGCCGCCCGCGTTACTGTCGGGGAGTGGCTCAGCCTGGTAGAGCACCTGGTTCGGGACCAGGGGGTCGGAGGTTCAAATCCTCTCTCCCCGACCAACTATTTTGCAATCAATCAATTGCGGTGTTTGTGAGATACGCGTCAGACGTCTTGTTCGACGGTTCCAGGTCCTATTTTTCCGGCCAGCAGCTGTTCACAATCAATGACTTAGGAATTGAAATGAACCCCTAGCGCAAGAACCAGGAGGTCAAGGTTCAAATTCTCTCTCCCCGCCAACTTCTAAAGCACTTATCGGAGCTCTCAGTGGGCGCTATTGGGCGCATATCAAGAAACGAATCCTGGCTCGGGACGCTGACTGGGACTCCCAGCGGACTTCGCCGATAGCGCAGCCTACGAGCCTACGATGCTTGGCACAGAGAGCCCCACATTCTGTCGGCCCAGTGGTTGTGGCTTTTCGGGGCTGAAGGGGTCGGCCCAAGTACTCTAGTCTGAGTAGCGCGTCCATTGCCAAATAGACGAAGACGAAGCCATTTCCTTTTGAAACAGACGACGAATCGGCCTTAAATTCCTTCTAATCCTAGGATCGTGAAGCGGGCGGGGACGTTCCGTTGCGCGGAATATGTGAACATTGCAATGCACAGTTTGCGGCTGCCCCACATAGCCAAGCCAAGGACACCCCGTTTATGCGAATTTCATTGCTTTTCTACTGCGGGAGCCTAGACTTAAGAGGTCCCCTTACGCATCATTCCGTCGCTCTCTAGACGTTCACGCCTTCCGCGACGGTCCCCTGCGCAACCGACAGAAATGAGGGTTCATTCATGGAACCCGTTTTCCGTCCGTTCTGTCCTCGTTTTCGTACACTGCCGACCTTTGTCACTCGTCCATTAAGGAACTTCAAGGCATCGGCGCGCCGTATTAGGCTGAAACCACAGATCGCTGGTTTCGGGTCACAAAGGATGTGCCCGTCTTGCGGGTTGATCACGTCACGCTCGAAAGAATTTTGCCTAGAGTGTGGGAAATCGTTTCCAGCGGTGTACCGATGGTGAAAAGATGCAACGGAGCAAAAGTGTATCGTCATTCGGATAGTATTCGCGCTTCTGATCCTGAACGCGATTGTTGGCCTTATAAAGGAAACCCCTTTCTGGTCCAGTGTTGGGGCAAGGTGGCGGTACACATCAACCGTCATCGTACGCGACCAGCCCGGGCATTTCTGGTCTTGAAACCACAACATTTCGCCAGCATGCGAAAACGAGGAGACGCATTATTGAGTACCGGTATTTCCAAGTCTCCGGACAGCAGATATTGGAGGCAGCTGTACAGAGCTGCACTCTCTGAGATTGATAAGAGCAAACTACCGGAGCGCATTGCAGAAGTCGAGAAGGCGGTTGTGCTACGGGCGCGGGAATTGTTTCAGGCAGCCGGCGATAACGGCGAAGAGACAGAGGCTCTGGACGACGTGATGTACACTTTGCACGCTTTACGAGGCAACTACCAAAATCTGGGAGTGTCCTAGTTTGCTTTCCTCCTGGCATTAAAAGTGCGATCAACGTAGGAGTTAGTTTTATGGTTTGCGAAGAGTTGGACCAACTGGAATGGGACTTTATTCAGGCAAGGGCGGGAAGCCGGGACATAGATTCGTTGGGATGGACAGATCGTGAGTTTTCATGCCTTGACGCGATATTGGATCACAAGCGGGAGGGGCATCAAGGCGAACGCTGCCTTGGGGATTAAGTACCATTCAGGGGTATATAGGACTCTTGAAATGCCATGCTTACCTTGCCGGTCTGCCGTGATGGAGGCATAGTGCGACCAGATCCGAGACATTCGCTTCGCCCACGCACATGACCGTGTCTGCGCCCCCCCAATAGATTTTCACGGTTCCATCGGACTCCAGAACGGCACCACAGGTGAAGACCACGTTGTGGACATATCCAGTTATTTCCCAAGGATCTTCCGGTTGCAAAATCCACGAGTCGCCCACCCCGATGACCTTTGCCGGGTTCTCGAGGTCATGAAGAGCAACCCCCAAACGATAGACCGATCCATCCATAGTGCGGAAAACTCCGTGATAGATGGAAAGCCATCCTTGGTCCGTTTTGATCGGCGGCGCGCCGGGACCGATCTTCATTTCATCCCAGTGATATAGTTCGGGCCTCATGATGAGCTGGGATTGGCCCCAATAGTATAGATCCGGAGAATAGGAAATCCAGATTGACCAGGGGGCGATTTCCGAATGGGGACGGTCAAGTCGGGCATAGAGTCCATTAAACTTCTCGGGAAAGATCACCACATTCCGATAATCCGCCTCCGTGATGAGGGAGACCCTTTCCACCTGACTGAAGTCCTTCGTCTTGGCCATGGCGATCCGCACTCCATTTCGCGAGTAGGCGCTGTAGGTGATGATGTACTCCCCCTCCAGCCGGGTCACGCGTGGATCCTCTACGCCGAACTCTTCATAGGCGGCAAAAGGGCTGTCCTGCGCAGGAATCAGAAAGGGCTCTGGATCGGCGGCGAAATGGAATCCGTCGGGACTGCGTGCCAAACCAATGATGGACCGTCCCGTGCGGAGATGGGAGCGGAAAAGCATGATGTATTCGTTCTCATGCTTCACAACCGCCGCGTTGTGAACGGTTTCCACTGGGTAGGGGATTTCGGCCTTGGTGAGGATGGGGTTGTGGCGGTACCGTCTGACAATGTCCGGCTTCAAGGTCGTCTCTTCGCTTCCAGATCAAAAATCGTCGAGTAAACCCGTTCGTATCCCTCCACCATGGTATCGATCGAAAAGTATTGCCGGACACGGTTGCGGCAGGCACGACGATCGATTTCAGAAATTCGTCCAAGGGCCCGAACTGCTTCAGTGACGTTGTCAACCAGAAAACCGGTCTGCCCGTCCTTGATCACCTCACGGCAAGAGCCTAGGTCCATCGCGATGACGGGCACGCCAGCGGCATTGGCTTCGACCAGAACAAGTCCGAATCGCTCCGGGATGGTGTTCAGGTGCAGTAGAGCTCGGGCTCGGGCAAACAGTTCGTTCTTGCCCGGCACGCCCACCGGTCCAAT
>JBAUYE010000017.1:0-2140 GCA_049584615.1 Candidatus Sulfotelmatobacter sp. | reverse complement strand
CTTCAATATAATGGGTTTGAGTTGCTCCTTAACGCTCGCCATATCGCTCACTAACAACACCAGAGGATACCACAAAGCTCGCCCGTGGAATTCGGCACGAGCCGCGTCCCGAAAGGCTTTCCGGAAGCTGCACTTCGTGTGATTTCGTGGCCTTTGGGATTATTGTTTTCTCCATCATCAACCCACAAACTACAGCAGTCCTCCATCCACAGCGATCACCTGTCCGGTGATGTAACTTGCCTGTTCGGACCCCAGAAATGCAACCAGCGGTGCCATTTCTTCGGGCTTGCCAAAGCGCCCCAGCGGGATTTGGGAAAGCAATCGCTTCTCCTCTTTCTCAATGTATTTGGCCGACATAGGGCTCGGAATCACGCCCGGGCAAATGGCATTCACCCGAATGTGAAATGGCCCCACCTCGCGACAGAGTGCCTTGGTGAATGCAATAACACCGCCTTTGGATGCCGAGTAATTGCACTGGCCGCTCTGGCCGCGAACTCCGGCGGGCGACACCACGTTGCAGATGGCTCCGCTTCCCCGGCGCATCATGCCGGGCAGGGCCAACCGAGAGCACAAATACGTTCCTCGGAGATTGGTGTCGATCACTTCATCCCACTGCTCCTCCGACATAAAGGCCAACAGCACATCGCGGTTGATGCCGGCGTTGTTTACCAGGTAATCGACCGGACCAAATTGCTGTTCGATGCGATCGAACATGCGTGCAACACTCTCCTGGTGGGAGAGATCGGCTTCCACTGCCGACGCCTCTCCGCCAGCTGCAAGAATGCGCTGGACCACCTCATCCGCGGACTCTTTCCCGTGACGATAGTGCACGGCTACGCGGAAACCCGCGCTTCCCAGAGCTTGCGCGATGGCGGCGCCGATCGTCCCCGAGGCGCCTGTGACTAAGGCGACCCTCCGATCGGTGGTGCGATCACCCAGCCTTGTTTCTGCCATATTCTCGAATTTAGTGCAACGGCTTGAAAATCAAAATATACGCAGCCCAACGGGAATTGTAACGTGCGATATTCCCGTCCAGCGCATAAGAAACCGTGCCTTGCACCAGCGTGCCCAAAGGACCAGGGGTGTTGAAGTTCACCTCCAGGCCATCGAATTTTCTGAATTGGAGCGATTCATCCAGATTCCGCGCGCGCGCATATGCGTACATCCCATCGACTTTCATGAAGTCCATCACGTTGAAACCGTAGTGCACGTTCGCCATGGCAATGGCGTCAAAAGAATCTGTGCCGGGCGGAATGCCGTGGAGACGCGGCGACGCAAGAAACGAGGGGAAGTAACGCGAGAAGCGATCCAGCTGATCTCCCCCCCAGTAAGAAAGATCCCATCCGCCCTTGGTGAACCTACCGAGGTAGTAATCCTTGTTCAAATCGGCGTTGTAGAGCGTGAACGCATTTTGCGGACGCTCCACTAGCAGAGCGTTTTGCGGCGGCGGGTTAGACGATGAAAACCCGCAACCAGCGGGAGGTGGGGCCAGCGAAGCACATCCGAACGGCCTCCAATTGATGCGTTCGCCCCGTGTCCCCTGCGCGTCGAATACATAACCATCGCGGTTGTATTTTATTTCGAGACCCGGAAGCACATTCAATCCGTTGCGCGGCATTTCGTATTGCTCATCCGCCTGGCTGGTCCGCAGGAAGTTGTCATACGCGAAGTAACTGGAGGATGTCACGCTGAGATGAGTGGTGGCTTGCCACGAGGCGCGCAAGCCGGTGGTTTGCTCCCATGTCCATACCTCTCCTTGCACCAGTTCCGTGTTATTGCCGTAGATGCGATTCTCGCCGGGCAGCCCGTTCAGCGACAAATCCAGCGCCAGGCGAAACTTGGGCCGGAACTGCTTCGAGAGGTCGGAAATCAGGATGGGTCCGGCAAAGAAGGTTGAAAGCTGCGCGCCGGTGTGGTGAAAATCAAAATCCACTATGCTGATGCCGAGGAACGGAATAGGAAAGTTAAACGTGCCTCCGTACATCGCGCCGGCGACCAGAGCATTGACGCGCTTCGCACTCTGGTCCACTAGAACGCGCTCGCCGCCTTTGTTCCGCAGCGAACGCAGTCCTTGGTCGGTGTCGCGGTACATCGGATCGTCAGAACTGTGTTCAGCCGCTAGGGTGCCACTGAAGTTCGG
>JBAUYE010000016.1:0-2308 GCA_049584615.1 Candidatus Sulfotelmatobacter sp. | reverse complement strand
GAGATCGCGAATGTTGTTCGTGACCATGCCGTTCAGCCAGCGCACGCGATCTCCTCCGCTGAGCGAAATCCGGGCGCGGAAGCCGAGGTCATAAGCTCCGCAACCACGAAGCAGAGCGGCAAACTCCACTTGAGGATCGGCAAACCGCGCTGCTGTCCTGGCCCCGCTGTATTCTGTGAGAGCGAGCGGTCGCACTTGATTCCCCGGCTGAGCCTGTAGTGCGTCTTGTAGCGGAGTAGTGAACATCGAAGTATTGATTATAGCGAACGGCCCTGCGATTCATCGGCGGCCCGCTGACAACCTACTCATTCTGCTCGGCTTGTGTTAGCTTTTCTGCCGTGGACCGTATTACTGAGCACCCGCAAACGCCTTCCCGAAAACGCATCGCCGTGATCCCCGGAGACGGGATCGGCCAGGAGGTAATCCTGCAAGCCCTGAAGGTCATCCGGGCGTCGCGCGCCGACGTGCAGCTCACCGAGTTTGACTGGGGCGCGGACCGTTATCTCCGCGACGGCATGACCGTCCCTCCCGACGGCTTCGCCATGCTCGAGCGCGACTTCGACGCAATTCTGGCTGGCGCCTTCGGTGATCCCCGGGTCCCCACAAACATCCATGCCCGGGAGATCCTCCTGGGCATGCGCTTCAAGATGGACCTCTACGCCAACGTGCGGCCGGTGCGTCTGCTGGATGCGGCCTTGTGCCCACTCAAGGGCATCGAGCCCAAGGATGTGGATTTCGTCGTGATCCGCGAAAACACCGAGGGCGTGTATACCGATGCCGGCGGAGTCTTCAAACAGGGCACGCCGGATGAGATCGCGATTCAGGAGGACATCAACACGCGCAAAGGCGTGGAGCGCATCATCCGCTACGCCTTCGAATATTGCGAGCGCCACACCAAGCTCGATGGTTCGCCGCGCAAGCGCGTTCTGATGTGCGACAAATCGAATGCCATGACCCACGCGGGCGGCTTGTGGCAGCGCGTCTTCAAGGAGGTAAGCGGCGAGCATCCGCAAATCGCGGCACAGCACATGTATGTGGATGCGCTCTGCCTGCAGATGGTCCGCGATCCGCGCGGGTTCGATGTAATCGTGACCAACAACATGTTTGGCGACATCATCACCGACCTCGCCGCGGGACTGCAGGGCGGGCTAGGCATGGCGGCCAGCGGCAATATTCATCCAGGGAAGACGTCGATGTTCGAGCCGGTACACGGCTCAGCGCCGCCGATTGCGGGGAAGAACGTGGCGAATCCTTTCGGCGCGATTCTGACGACGGCAATGATGCTGGCGCATTTGGGGTTGACGAAAGAAGCCGGGAAGATGGAAGCCACAGTGCTCCAAGCCGTGCGCCAGAAAAAGACCACGCAGGACATCGGTGGAACCCTCGGAACGAGGGAAGTAGGCGACTGGGTGGCGAACGTGTTGGTTGCGGATAAGCCTTAGGCCTTCCTGCCCACCAACAGCGCCAGCTCTCTCCACTTCCACTGACAATCCACGTCCACAAAGCCGATCTCGCGCAGCCACTGCAGCTGCGTTTCCAAATCCAAAAGCTTGTTCGAGGGGTCTTCAGTTTCGACGGTGTAGCCGATGTGGTGAAGAAACTCCTCATGCAGGCGAGGGGTGGGCGAGGCAACATGTTCCAGGTTGCAGAAAACGCCTCCGGGGTTGAGCAAGCTGAAAACTTCCCCATAAAGCGCGCGCTTACGCTCGTGCACGACGTGATGAATGGCGAAGCTGGATACCACAGCGTCGAACTTCCGCAGCGCCGGTAGTGGCTGGTCAAGATTGTGGGTAACCACGTTGACCGAGGAGTCTCCATCGAAACGCTCAGCCACGGCTTGCAGCATGGCAGGCGAGAAGTCGATAGCCACAGATTCCACGCCAGCAGCGTCTAGCCGGGACTTGACCAGGGCCAGCAGTCGCCCGTTGCCGGTGCCGAGGTCCAGGACGCGCCGTGCCGTCCTCGGAATAAACTCCAGAAGCACGGATTCGCCTTCCGTGCGGTGCGGGATCGAATCGGCTCGTTCCAGATAGTCTTGAACGTGGCCGTCGGAACTCCAGAGGTTGACGGGGGAATTCGTTGTTATGTTTGGAGTCATGTTTGTCCTTGAAGAGAGTATAGGCAAACAGGGTAGACTCGTTCCTAATGGATACCGTCAAGCTGCTGCGCACGAGGTCTCTTGGGCCGCTTTTCGCGGTTGTTCTGCTTTTCGGGTTGAGCTGCGGTCTTTGCGCTCAGGCACAGGATCAGACTCCGCAGCCTTCCGCCCAGACAACCCAGGATCAGAGTCAGCAACCGAATCAAGATC
>JBAUYE010000015.1:0-6206 GCA_049584615.1 Candidatus Sulfotelmatobacter sp. | reverse complement strand
GAATCGTAGCCACAAACTCCAGCCGGTGCTCGACCGCCTTGAAGTCGCGCACTGCCTGCCGGATTTTCTCTGGAGCGCATCCCATCAGCGCCCCCGCGCACACCGCCGCCAGCACATTCTCCAGGTTATGCGCACCCTTCAGCGGAATCTCGGAAACCAGCATGATCTCGCGTTGTCCGCGGCCATCGCGGAACAGAATATTCCCCTCGCGCACCCACGCACCTAGCTTCACTTCCTTCTGCCGGCTGAACCAGAACACCTGCGCCTTTGTCCGCGCCGCCATGGTTACGCAGGTCGGATCGTCCTCGTTGAGCACTGCAAAGTCATCGCCCCGCTGATTTTCGAAAATGCGGGCCTTGGCATGTACATAAGCCTCGAACGTCCGGTGCCGGTCCAGATGATCAGGCGTAACATTCAACACCACCGCAACCTTGGGATGGAATGTCTGAATCGTCTCCAACTGAAAACTGGAAACCTCCAGCACGATCACCGTCTCCCGCGCCGCGCGCTCGGCCAGAGAAATCGCCGGAGTACCAATGTTCCCGCCGACCAACGTCGGGATTCCGCCCGCCGTCAGAATCTCGCCTGTCAATGTCGTGGTCGTAGTTTTCCCGTTCGACCCGGTAATGGCCACAATCGGTCCCGGCAGAAACTGCGCCGCCAGTTCAATCTCGCCGATCACTGCCTCGCCCATGGCGCGCGCCTGCACCAGCATCGGCGCATCCACGGGAACGCCAGGACTGACCACAATCAAATCCTGCCCGCGAAACGTGCGCTCGCCATGCCCGCCCGTCTCAACCGTAATCCCATGATCGAGCAACGCGGGAATTTCATTGCGCAGTTCGTCTCCGCTCTTGGTATCGGAAACAGTAACCCGCGCCCCCTGCGCTTTCAAAAAAAGCGCCGAAGCCACCCCGGACTTGCCGAGTCCAACGACCAGTACGCGTTTGCCTTTAAGTTCCATCACGTTCATTTCACCACAGAGTCACAGAGACACAGAGAAAACCAACACCATGTCTTTTCCCTTAGGGTGCAGGCAGGGTCGTCTTTTGGCGGCTGTCATCGGGAGATTTTTCCTTGTCTTGTCTTCTCTGTGTCTCTGTGACTCTGTGGTGAATTAGTTCTTACCGTAGCTTCAGCGTCGTCAGCGCGAACAGCGCAAACACCAGAGACGCAATCCAGAACCGCACAATAATCTTCGACTCCGACCATCCCATTAGCTCAAAATGATGATGCAGCGGCGCCATCTTGAAAATCCGCTTCTTGCGCAGCTTGTACGATCCCACCTGCATAATCACCGACAGCGCCTCGATCACGAACACTCCGCCAATAAACGGGAGCAGCAGTTCCTGTTTGATGATCACTGCGACCGTCCCAATCGCCCCGCCCAGCGCCAGCGATCCCACATCGCCCATGAAAACTTCCGCGGGATGCGCGTTGTACCAAAGAAATCCGATGGATGATCCGACCATTGCCCCGCAAAAAATAGTAAGCTCGCCCACCTGCGGCATGCGCGGGATTTCCAGGTACGTGGCAAAAGTTGCGTGCCCGCTTACATAAGTGAGCACAGTCAGCGCGCCTGCGGCGATCACCGTACAGCCAATCGCCAACCCGTCCAGCCCATCCGTAAGATTCACTGCGTTGCTCGAACCCACAATCACCAGTACCACGAATGCGATGAAGGGCACGAACGCCAGCCCCCACAGGTGCGGATTACGCTCCAGAGTCTCCACTACCAGATCGGGATGAAACTGCTTGAGGAAAGGCACAATCAGCTTGGTCGAATACATCCCATAGGTCTGCATGGTGATCAGCATCACCGCGATGACTATGCTGGTCGCAATCTGCAATCCAAGCTTGGCTCGCGCAGTTAACCCCAGATTCCGCCGCCGCGCCACCTTGGTGTAATCGTCCGTGAATCCAATCGCCGCAAACGCGCATGTGGCAAACACCGCAATCCAAACGAACCGGTTGCTCAGATCCGCCCACAAGAGGGTAGGCACCACGACGGCGATTGCAATCAGCAACCCACCCATGGTCGGCGTCCCGGCTTTTTTCTGATGAGCCTTCGGACCTTCTTCCCGAATGTATTGTCCAATCTGGAATTCCCGCAGCCGGTTGATCACCAGCGGACCCACGATGAGCGCAGTAAACAGAGCAGTAAGACTGGCAAACGCAGTGCGGAACGTCAGGTAGCGGAAGATGCGGAACGGCGGAAAATAATGTTGCAGCTTCAAGAACAACAGCCAGTAGAGCAATCAGCCTCCGTACCATGGCCACGGATTTCCACGGATCACACGGATTAAAACAATGCCTTGAAAAATCCGTGAATATCCGCGCAACCCCGTGGCAAGAGATTACAGCCTGTCCCGCCGCGCCTTCCAGGTCTCCAGCGCCTTCTCCAGCTTCACGCCGCGCGAAGCCTTCAACAAGACAACGTCTCCATCCCGCGCCTCGCGCGCCAACCATTCTCCAGCTTCCTCGGGCGTTGCAACAAACTCAGCCGGAGTTCCCGCCTTCCGCGCGCCTTCGACCATCATCTGCGCCAGCCCGCGCACTCCGATCAGGACATCTATCTTCTTCTCCGCGATGTGTTCGCCCGCCTGCCGGTGCATCTCTTCGCCCGCCGGTCCCAACTCCAGCATCTCGCCCGCCACCACGATGCGCCGCTTAGCCGCCATTGTGGCCAGCGCGTCCACCATCGCTTCCAGCGCCTTCGGATTCGAATTGTAGCAATCGTTGATCACCGTGATGTTACCCACTTGGAGAACCTGCCCGCGCTTGTCTGCCGGAGCCAGCGTAGCCAGCGCCCCAACTGCCTCGGTAGGCTCGAGCCCGCGCTCCAGCCCCACCGCCACCGCGGCCAGCGCGTTCAGAACGTTATGCTCCCCGACCAGCGGCAGCGTCGCATGTTCGCGAACCCTTCCGATAACCACATCGAACTCCACGCCGCCCGTCCCTTTCGCGTGGACATTCTCCGCGCGCACGTCCGCCGCCGCCCCCGTGCCATACATCACAACTTTGCCCTTGAAGTCGCGCCCAAACTGCGAAACATACTCGTCATCGGCATTCAACACCGCCACGCCATTCGCGGGAAGCGATTCCACCAGCTCATATTTCGCCCGCGCAATCCCCGCCAGCGAATCGAAAAACTCCAGATGCACCGGCGCGACGTTGGTCACCACTCCAATCTCCGGCCGGGCGATCTTCGCCAAGGCCCGAATCTCTCCCGCGTGCGACATCCCCATCTCAACCACGGCTACGTCGTACTCCGGCTCCAGCTTCAACAGCATGAGCGGCAAGCCGAAATGATTATTGAAGTTCCCTTCCGACTTCAGCACCCGAAAGCGCGTGCTCAGCACATGCGCAATCGCTTCTTTCGTGGTCGTTTTTCCCGCCGACCCCGTCACCGCGATCAGCGGCTTGCCCCAAAGCTTCCGCACCGCAGTGGCCAGAGTCTGAAGCGCCACCAGCGTGTCTTCCACCGCCAACAACCGCGTCTCCCGCGGATATCGACTCAACTGATCCTTACGCACAACCGCTGCAACCGCACCTTTCTCGAGCGCCTGCTCCACGAAGTCGTGCCCATCCAGCCGCTCACCTTTCACCGCAAGAAAAAGCTGGCCCGGTCCCACGGTCCGCGAGTCGATCGAGCACCCCCGCGCCAGGTGTTCGGGATCAAACGACCCCGCTGCGGAAACGAAATCGGCGATTCTAGAAAGCGATAGCCTCATCAAATTCTCATTCAGTTCGCAAACTTCACAACTCTGTCATCCTGAGCGAAGTAAATGCTTCGCGAAAAGCGAAGCATTTACGCAGTCGAAGGACCTCTTTCTCGCCGACAGCGTAATCGGCTCTGCAAGGCGTTTCTACCCTGCTCCGCTTCTAGCTTCTTGCCGGAAGGATTTCGAATCCGTCTTGCACTCAAATCCCGCCGCCCGCAGCGCTTCGCGCGCCACTTCCAAATCATCAAACGGAACAGGCCCCTCCCGCACGACCTGCACCTTCTCATGCCCCTTGCCCGCCAGCAGCACAATATCTCCCGGCCGCGCCTCGCCAATCGCCAGCGCAATTGCCTTGCGCCGGTCCGGTTCCACGCTGTACTTGACGCCAGTCTTCTGCAGTCCCACCACCGCATCATTAATAATCGCAACCGGATCCTCACTGCGAGGATTGTCCGACGTCAGCACTACGAAATCACTTCCCCGCCCCGCCGCCTCACCCATCAGCGGACGCTTCTTCCGGTCGCGATCTCCTCCGCATCCAAACACCGTCAACACTCGTCCCTTCGCAGCCGAAACCAGCTCTCGCGCCAAAGCCGTCAGATTCCGCAACGCATCGTCAGTGTGCGCGTAGTCCACGACCACGGTGAACGGCTGCCCGCAATCCACCCGCTCAAACCTTCCCGGAACGCAAGCCAGCTGGTCGATCCCCGCCGCGATCGCTGCCGCCGAACACCCACGCGCATAGCCGGCTCCCGCCGCAGCGAGAATGTTGTACACATTAACCCGCCCAATCAGAGCCGAGAACACCGCAATCTTTACCTCCGGCATCACCAGATCGAACCGCGTCCCCCGCGTCGTGATTTCCACTTTCCCCGCATGTAGATCACCGCGCTCCCATCCATATTTCAACACCACCGAACTGCGCTTCCGGCTGAACTCGGCCAGCTTCGCTCCGTATTCATCATCCACGTTCGTCACCACGGCCCGCGGCGGATCCGTACCGCAGCCCTCAAACAACACCCGCTTGGCTGCGAAGTACTCTTCCATGGTCTTGTGATAATCCAGATGATCGCGCGTCAGATTGGTAAAAACTGCCACATCGAATGGCACTCCAAACACGCGTTCCTGCGCCAAAGCGTGCGAGGAAACCTCCATCACCGCGTCAGTTGCCCCGTTGCCGAGCGCTTCACTGAAAATGCGATTCAGCTCCAGCGCCTCCGGAGTAGTATGCGGCGCCGGCAAAATCGTCCCGGCCACGTGATATTCAATCGTTCCGATCAACGCACTCTTCCGCCCCGCCGCCGTCAGAATCGATTCCAGCAGAAACGCCGTCGTGCTCTTTCCATTCGTTCCCGTAATGCCTGTAATCGCAATCCGCTCCGCCGGCTTCTTGTAGAAGTTCGCGCTAACCCGCGCCAGCGCCCGCCGCCCGTTTGGCACCACCGCCCAGGCCACTCCAGGACGCGGCTTCTCCGCCGCCGAATCCGTAACCACAGCCACTGCACCCGCCGAGATCGCCTGATCAATAAATCGGTTGCCGTCGCTCGACTCGCCGCGCATGGCCACAAACAAGCCCCCCGGCTTCACCCGCCGCGAGTCATACTCCACACCACTCACACCCGGATCCCCGCTGTGCGCGAGAACTTCCGCTCCATCCAGCACCTGTTGGAAGGTCATTGCCCAGAATTATATGGCACCGGCAGTAGAGGGCGGTTCGGGAAGGGCAGGACTTCAGTCGTGCCGTAAGGCCGGAAAAATAGAAGAGGCTTCAGCCGCTGAGGCAAACTCGAATTCGTTCGAGTTCTTGAACCAGTAGCCCCACACGCAGGTTACCAACGGAACGTTCCCCACCTCTCCGCTCAGCGCTACATTATTCCTATGTCTACCGGAGTCGGTTACGGCAAATTTCGCTGCGCCCAATGCGAAAAAGCAGAGAATGAGTGCGAGTGCGACAAGTACTGCTGCCTCTGCCAGACCGTACTCGATGTCCGCGTCTGTCAGGACGGCCTCATGTACTGCGAGCCGTGCCGCGTTGCCTGCGACTACAAAACCTCCGACTAAGGCCTTAAATCACAACCGCTTCCTTGTACTCCCCAAATACCCGCCGCATCGCATCTGAAATCTCGCCCACAGTCGCGTAAGCCTCAACCGCAGCCAGAATCCGGGGCATCAAATTCGCTCCCGTTCGCGCCGCATCCTCCACGCCCGTCAACGCAGCGCGCCACGGACCCGCGTCCCGCCGCGCCCGCAACGCCCGCACCCGCGCGATTTGCTTCTCCTCCAGCCCCGGATCAATCTTCTGAATCGGAATCGCTTTCTCCTCTTCCACCTCAAACCGGTTTACTCCCACCACCACCGCATCCCCAACATCCACGGCCTGCTGATATTCGTACGCCGCGTTCTGAATCTCCTGCTGCACAAATCCGCGTTCAATCGCCTTCAGCATCCCGCCCATCACTTCAATCTTCCCCAGATACTCCG
>JBAUYE010000014.1:0-2740 GCA_049584615.1 Candidatus Sulfotelmatobacter sp. | reverse complement strand
CGGCATTGACATGTGACTGACATGAAGTATGTTCTGAACATGTCCAAGATGATTCAGCTTCGTAATGTACCCAATGCCCTACATCGTAGGCTGAAAGCTCGCGCCGCCCTGGCAGGTCTGTCGCTTTCGGACTATGTGTTAGCGGAGATCAACGAACTCGCGGAGAGGCCAACGCTCGCAGAGTTACGGGAGCGCCTGCACAAACGTAAGCCGGTTTCGGCTCCGATCGATACCGCCCACCTGGTACGAGAGGAGCGCGCGGCGCGATGATCCTGGACGCGTCGGGCGCTCTTCACTGGCTCCCTCAGACGTCTGCGGGGCAAAGCATCGAGAAGTTGGCGAAGCAATCCAAGAGGCCAGGCACCGCGTAGCCAGATTAGAACCCCCATCGACCATTGGCCAACAAAACCACGACAGGTCCTGATTCTGACAACGTTAGCCTCAAAAGCCCAGCGTTGCGCGTCCGGAATGCCCAGATCCGCAATAGGCTTCGTGTGAAGCTGTTCAGTTTTCAACGCGAACGTCGCCAAACTTACGGAAGTCTCGGTCGAAGGTGGCCACCGGCGTGTTCTCAGCGGCAGCAGTGGCCGCGATGAGGCAGTCCACAAAATGAACGCTTGTAGTTTTGTAGCCCTTCAGTGCGTCGAGCTGAACCGTGACCTCGCCGATCTCGACGCCGGGACTGGAAATGAGACGCTCAAGTGCGGAGGCAATGTCCGCACGCGAAAGTCCATAGAAAGAATCGAGTACAAATACGCACTCTGCCAGAACGACTGGCAACACCACAATTACAGCCTCGCCACGATCGCAGGCGTCGAATAGCTTTCCAGCTACTCGGGCATGCTTGTCATGGTCCTGTACCAAATAGCGGACAATCAAATTGGTGTCAACGAGTCTTCGCTTGCTCACCGGCTACCCTCAAGGCGCGCGGCCTCAGCGGCGGCCGCGCGGATTTCAGAGAAAGACATTCCCTTTCCCTTGTTGCTGGCGAGCACGCCCTTGAGTGACCGAATGCCCGGATGCACGCGAATGGTTGCCCGGTCTCCTTCTACCCTGTATTCCAGCTTGTCACCAGGCTTGATGCGCAACGCCTTTCGAATCTTCTGGGGAATGGTCGTCTGTCCCTTACTCGTTACTGTCGAATGGAGCATCGTAATTATCCTTACTATGGACTACGTCCTTACTCCCGTATTTTCCCTTACTCTTACCCAGAATAGCAAGACCACACTTCACCGGAGAAGGCCAAGTCCTTCACAGATGGCCGGACGCCGGTTACGCAGTTGTCAGTAAACAGCAGCGTAATGAGGTGTGGTCTTGCTCCTTGGCATAGAGCGCACCGACGCCGGACTTCCTCTGATATTTGTTACCAACGATTTCTGGCTGGTTACCAAAGATTGCGCATTCCTGTTGGAAATCTTTCGGCTTTAGCAGTATGTATCACTGAGAATGGCCTAAATCCGTCCTCGGAATGATTCGCGGCAGGTAAGCCGCGAAACTAGGAGAACGAACACAATGAACCCATCAGATAACCAGCCAATCACGATCGACGCGCTACCAGCGGCGACAGATCAAAAAAAGACTTCGCAACGCAAGCGGAAAGCCAGTCGGGAAAATTCCCTGAAGTCTCTCGGCCCCACAACCCCCAGAGGCAAGTCGTACAGCCGAAGGAACGCACTCAGGCACGGACTGTTCGCCAAACAGGTGGAAGACTTTGAGAAACTGGGCGAAACTAAGGCGGAATACGGCGACTTGCTAAAGAGTTTGTCAACAGTACCAGCCCGTCGGTAGAGTCGAGGGATTGGAGGTTGAACGCATCGCGGTTTGTTGGTGGAGGCTCATGCGCGTGTGGCGTTTTGAGAATTCTGTAAATCACATTTCGAAGGACGGCACTCTTACGCGATCCGCTCAGATCGAAACCTATTGCAAGGGCATCGAGCAAAAAGCAGTAGCGAATTCCCTTGGAGTGCGTAGCCTGATCGACGAAGTCAAAAGGTCTGGGCTCTCTTCGGATCTTCAGGAAAGGTTTGCCACGCTAACGGAAAATAAATGTCGGTGGAATTTGTTACAAATGACGCAGAGCGAATGCTCGATGAGGTAAAGTTTCCCAAGTACTCTGTCGAGACGACTCAGTGGTTCAATCGTAGCATCCCCTTCAGCCCAGAGTATGAAAGAGCTCGCGCCATATTCACTCTAATACAGGCGGAGATATATTTCGATTCAGTCCGGAGCTTCAAAGAGTCCTTTTTTGCAGTTGCACGCAAAGAAGAGCCGATTCCCAGTCGCGATGTGCTCGACCGGATTCTTCCTTATGAGGCCGCGATCGAGCGCAGCCTTAATCGCGCTTTGGATCGACTCGAGCGCCTGCAGCGACGCCGTAAGGGCGAGCCGGTGCTGCCTCCCGTGAATGTACAGCTGACCTGATGAATTGCTGTTTGCGCGTGGCTTTCGGAACTTGAGAATCGGGCGCCAAGTGAGGTAAGATTGTCTTACCATGCAGACCAAAGTATCCACCAAGGGGCAAGTTGTTCTTCCCGGTCCCCTTCGCCGTCGGCTCGGGATCCGCGCCGGTGACGCCCTTGAGGCGAACATCGAAGCCGGCCGAATTGTGTTGACGCCTGGTAACAAGCGTCGCCACCGGGTGAAGATCGTAACCGATCCTGCGACTGGACTGCCTGCTTTCAGTGCCGGCCCCGATGCCCCGACTTTGACCAGCAAAGAGGTCGAAGAAATCTTGTCAAAC
>JBAUYE010000013.1:0-11931 GCA_049584615.1 Candidatus Sulfotelmatobacter sp. | reverse complement strand
GGCAATCAGCCAAGCTTCTCCAGAGAAGCGAAACTTCAGTGGGCTGGATCTCGAGAAACAAATCGCGCCTCCGGTCGAGGCAGAACTTTTTTCTTGACATCCCTTTTTATAGAACTCATTGACCCGTTTCCTGCCATCCGCGCCTTGGTTGCGGGACAGATACCCGATTCCCCCGACCCCAGACAGCGTTACAATGCCGACCATGCTATGGCCAGAGCAAAAACGCGCGCGATATGCTGCAGTTCGTGAGCGCATGACATCCGGAGAGGGTAAGCGTATGCGCTGCATCCGGGGGGCAAGGGCGGCCCACGCATCTATGTGGAATCAGGGACGTGTACCGGGAGCGGAAGGGCGGGCAGTGATCCACGCCAACCGAGAGGCGAGGAAATTCTCCCAGCAGTACGGGCACGGGTCGCGCATCGGTCACGCGGACCTGACCGGAATTTGAAAAAAGCCCCCCAAGGGCGACAGTTAGAACATCAGTTTGTAGAGGACCCCATGATTGTCCCTGCACCCAATGCTAGTCTTTCCGGGAGTTCAACTTGTTTAGCTGGAGGATGCGTTTTATGATCTCGTAGGCAACCGCGTCGGCTGCACCTTTGTCCGTCCAACGTCCTTTCCGTTCAAACCAGAAAAGCTCAGTCCCATTGCTGTCGAATACGTCGGCACCGGCGCCGCTCGTATTCATCTCACCGAATGAGGTCTGAGTCGTGCCCTGGCTAGTGGCAAAAACGATCCGGTAATCGTAGTCAGTATCGGACTCAACCAGTTCAAACTTCATTTCGTGACCGAACTTTGTGCCATTGGAATTGAGCTGCCGCAACAGCATCTTTCGGTCGAGTTCGGTTGCTTCGATCTTTACCTTCGACACCTTCGGTGGAACTTTAGCGGCGGCTGCAGTACAACAACAAAGGCTCACACAAAGAAGCCACGAGGCTATTGATTTCAAGGCGGTCTTCACTGAACCATCTTTCGTCGAATGTAGGGTATGCCCGACACGTCGGTCAAATCCTACAGCGATGATTGAGGGGTGTCCAGCGAACCGCGTGACATCTGCGTCCGGTTTGGTCAGAAACTACGCAAGTTGCGTTTGCAACGGAACTGGACGCAAACGGACGTTGCCGTCCACCTCGGCATGGATCGAAGCTTCCTATCTGACCTGGAGCGCGGGAAGCGGGAACCGTGTTTACGAACCCTAGAAGTCATCGCACAGGGTTTCGAGGTAACAGTGTCTCAACTGCTTTCCCGAATCTAAGAGTCACTCCACGCCTGTTACCAGAAAGGCAAATGCCCCCAGTAGGAATTTCTTCTTAGTAGGAATGTTTTGTAGGAATGCAGCAACGAAGCGAAGCCCAAAGGTTGCAGCGGTATGCGGCTAAGAGCGTTGCAAAACTTGCTGCTCTGAGTAGCAAAGTTTGCGGCAGGTGCAGCAAATTTTGCTGGCCCCGGATTAGGGGAACACGCCGGGCAGCCCGTGGCTCTCCAACGGCAGTCCCCTCGGCTGGTTTCCGGCCTGTGGATTGACGGAGGGAGGTTGCGGCGCTGGCGCTACCGTCACTGGCGAGGCCGTAGTGGCCGTTACTGAGTCCGTGACTTGGCTCTTAGAGCGTTTAGGCACCACCATCGGTTCGCACGGATTTCCGGGATATGGCTGTCCTGTCTTTGGATTACAGATTGTGTAGTCGTATTTGTTTCCCAGTCCTCGTTCGCACTCGATCAATCCGTACTCTTGAAGCTTCTTCCGTGCATTGCAGAGGGTCCGAGAGGCGGTTCCCACCGCCTTTCCTATCTGTGTGTCCGTGGCTGTGATCCGGCGCGTGCACCGTCGCTCACTTTCCTCAAGCAGGTAGATGTACAGGTTGACTTCGCCCGGCTTCAGCTCGGCCCAGAGACCAGATCGAACAACCCAAGGGTGAATACCGAAAAAGGAATCAATCATTACAGTCAAGCGGGGTTCTCCCTTCCGAGATGCTCCATCGTCGCGGGCTAGGAACACTTGGAGAGTCTTAGTTCCCCGCCGCCAAGAACCGGCAAACCTCGTCAGGATGAAACAGAAGCCTGCGGCACAGGCGGACAGGCCGTAACTTGCCCTTGCGAACCCAAGAGCGGACGGTGTGCGGGGAAACTCTGAGCCTCTCAGCAAGCTCCACTAGAGTGAGCAATTGAGGAATCGACTCCGCCATCACTCACCTCGCTGCCTTAGCCGGGCCTCAACTGCCTCGGTTGGAATGCGCCACTGTTTGCCCGCCTTGCGACCTTGGAGCTTTCCGGTCCAGAGAAGCGAGTAAAGGTAATCCAGTCCCACTCCAAGCCTGCGCGCCGCTTCAATCGCGCTTATTTCACTTTCGTTTTTCATTGCAGTTGCTCCTTGACAATGCTGATGCTACTGCTTACAGTACTATATATGCAACGTGGTAAGTACGACACCGTAACACAGCAATTCAGCTTGCCCATACTGATCCCCGCGACAGCTGCGCAGCAAGAGGGCGCGGCGACCTTTCAGCAGGAGTTAGGTGCACCCGCTCCGGTACGCCGCTTCAAGGATTCCGATCTGAAGGACGCGGCAAAGCATATGACAGCAGGCGACGCGCAACATTTCCATGCGGTAGTTGCGTTAACCCGCGCACTTCAAAATCCGTCCGACACAATTGCCTTACGGAACGCGAATGTTGCCTTTGAAGAGGCTTATAGGCTTCGTCGGACCGAGCCGAACTCTTTCGCAGAATTAGGTGAAGACTTCGCAATAGCCCTCGGGCGGGCAATCGGTGCCCCCCCTCAAGAAGCAGTCGAAATTCTTGACCGCAAGCGCCCTGGCCCACGTGCAGCCTCGGACCCACGCTGGATGCTTTCCTATGCAGTATCCGAAGGCCTAAGCACTTCGTCACAGCTGGTGCTGTGGTGGACAGGAGTTCGTTTCACTCCGGCCATTTGGTGTGATGAAATGAAGACCGCTTTCTACGTTCGGGCGCTGCTAAGCGCTGTGGGGGGAAAGGGTCTTCGCATTTGCCCTCATTGTGGCGAACCATTTGTTCAGAAGCGCCCAGACCAAGACTATTGCTCTGTTGCGCACCGTGAAGCCCACCGCGTGGCGCGATGGAGGGCAGCAAAGACAAAACAGAGAAAAAAGAAAGGGAGACAGAATGTCACTCGTAAAGCGCGGTAGGACTTGGCACACCCACTTCGTCGTCAACGGACAGCGTTTCCGCCAGTCGCTCGGAACCAAGGACTGGAGAGAAGCGCAGTCCAAGGAAAAACAACTCATCGCAGAGGCTTCCGAAGGGAAGCTGACGCATAACTCTACCACTCTCGCCCGGTTGCCCTTCGGACAGGCGGCGGATGAGTACGTCAGCGCAAGGAAGCTGGAGTTGGCATCCGCCAGCCAAGCGAAAGAAAAACAACTCTTGGTGCAACTGCGGGTGTACTTCAAACAGGAACCGCTCAAAGCTGTCACTGTAAAGCGGATCACCGATTATCGGGATTGGAGGGCGCAACAGAAGGTCGGCCCCGCCACACTAAACGCCGAGTTGGGCATTCTCCGACGCATCTTGAAGCGAGCGAAGCTCTGGGCACGTGTAGCTGACGATATAAGGCCTCTCAGAGAGCCGAGCACCATCGGGCGGGCGATCACTGAGGAAGAAAAACAGCGACTTCTCAAAATGGCTGTAATGCGCCCTGAGTGGGAAACGGCTTACCTTGCTGCGATCCTCTGCCTGAACACCACTGCAAGAGGCTGCGAGTTGAAAGGGCTGCAATGGTGCGACGTAGACCTATTCGCCCGCACTCTGACGATTCGGAAGTCCAAGACGGCTGCGGGTGAAAGAGTGATCCCTCTCACAGGCGTAGCAGCTTCGGCTCTTGCTAGGCTTCGTCGGAGGGCGGAAGGCTTTGGCAAAGTGGAGCCGTCACACTTCGTCTTCGCCGCCTTCGTTCCCAAGTTCACGTTCAGTGGCAAGCGAGTAGTCGATTACAACGTCAGTGGTTTCGAGCCGACGCGGCACGTGAAAAGCTGGCGGACAGCATGGAGGACGCTGACGAGGAAAGCGGGTCTGCCGGGTTTCCGGTTCCACGATCTGCGGCACTGCGCCATCACTCAGCTTGCAGAGAACGGTACGTCCGATTCAACGATCATGGCGATTGCTGGACACGTCAGCCATCGCATGTTGGAACGGTACAGTCACGTGAGGATGGAAGCGAAGCGGACAGCGATGGAAGCCCTTGCCGTGAGCACTAGAACAGCGGGTTATGACACAAACCATGACACAAATGCAGTGGTTCCTGGCACCCGCCCCGTCTAAGTTGTTGAAAAATTTGGTGGACCTGGTCGGGATCGAACCGACGACCTCTTCCATGCCATGGAAGCGCGCTCCCAGCTGCGCCACAGGCCCAAGATTGAAGACAAAAAGCCGACAGCCCGATAAATCGGGATCAAGGGAAGTACTCAAATCATTTTCGCCCACATTACCGGGATAGTCAACGCGTGCGGATTCTTCTGTTTGTTTCCACAGGCAGGTTCTGGCATAATTGATCGTGCACCCCACCTGCACAATTTTTCAAACACAATTTAGAGCGAGGAACAGATGCCAGCGAAGTACATCTTTGTAACGGGCGGAGTTGTGTCTTCCCTGGGCAAGGGACTGGCGGCGGCCTCCATCGGCTGCCTGCTGGAAAGCCGCGGGCTGAAGGTCAACTTGATGAAGTTTGATCCTTATCTCAACGTCGATCCGGGGACGATGTCGCCATTTCAGCATGGCGAGGTGTTCGTGACCGACGACGGCGCGGAAACCGATCTCGACCTCGGCCATTACGAGCGCTTCACCCACGCCAAGCTTTCTCGCGACAACAACTGGACCACGGGCCGGCTCTATGAGCAGATCATCGCGAAGGAACGTCGCGGGGATTATCTGGGCAAGACGGTGCAGGTGATTCCGCACGTGACCAATGAAATCAAGGCGGCAATGAAGAAGGTGGCGCAGGACGTGGATGTGGCGATCGTGGAAATCGGCGGCACGGTGGGAGACATTGAGTCGCTGCCGTTCATGGAAGCGATTCGCCAGATGCGGCAGGAACTGGGGCGCGAGGATACGCTGTTCGTCCACGTGACGCTGGTGCCGTTCATCGCCGCGGCGCAAGAACTGAAGACCAAGCCTACGCAACACTCGGTAAAAGAACTGCTCAGTATCGGAATTCAGCCTGACATTTTGCTTTGCCGTACCGACCGATTTCTCGCCAAAGAACTGAAGTCGAAGATCGCGCTCTTCTGCAACGTGCAGGAAGAAGCCGTGATCACGGCCAAAGACGTGGCTTCGGTGTACGAAGTGCCGCTGGTGTTCGCAAACGAAGGCGTGGACACGCTGGCCCTCAAATATCTGCGGATGGAAGCGAAGGATCGCGATCTTTCCAAGTGGGAAGACATTGTGCATCGCGTCTACAACCCCAAAGACACGGTCACGATAGGGATTGTGGGCAAGTATGTCGAGTATGAGGATTCTTATAAGTCTCTGAAGGAAGCGCTGGTGCATGGGGCACTGGCGCACAATCTGAAACTTCAGTTGAACTGGATTGAGGCCGAGGGTCTGGAGACCAGCGACCAGAGCAGCATCGAAGCCCAGCTCGAGGGCTATGACGGGTTGCTGGTTCCGGGCGGTTTTGGCAAGCGTGGGATTGAAGGGATGCTGATCGCGATTCGCTATGCCCGCGAGAATAAAGTTCCTTACTTTGGCATTTGCCTGGGAATGCAGACCGCTTGCGTGGAGTTTGCCCGCAACGTTGTGGGACTGGCGGATGCTAATTCGAGCGAGTTCGATCAGGCGACTCCGCATCGCGTGATATACAAGCTGCGCGAGTTGCGCGGCGTGGAAGAACTTGGCGGCACCATGCGGTTGGGCGCTTGGACTTGCAAGATTGAACCGGGAACGCTGGCCCACAAGATCTACGGCAAGCTTGAAATCAGCGAGCGTCACCGCCATCGCTACGAATTCAATCGCGAATACGAGGAGCCCATGGTGGCCGGGGGGCTGCGCATCTCGGGCTCGACTCCTGACGGTACTTACGTCGAGATGATCGAACTGCCGGACCATCCACATTTCATCGGCTGCCAGTTCCATCCCGAGTTCAAATCGAAGCCGCTGGAGCCGCATCCTTTGTTCAGCACGTTTATTGCGGCGGCGTATGAGCACGGCTCGAAGCGGCGGGCGCAGAAAGAAACTGCGGCCGTCGAAATGTTTCATCGTCCGGAGAAAGTGACGCGCCGGTAAACAAAACTTTCGCTCTTGATTTCCTCCTTCCAAGTCGGCGATGTCCACATCGGCTCGGGGAATCTCTTCCTCATTGCTGGCCCCTGCGTGATTGAGAGCGAAGAGCACGCGATTCGCATGGCCGAGATCATCAAGGGCGTGACGCGGGCGCTCGGTTTTCCTTTCATCTTCAAAGCCAGTTACGACAAAGCCAATCGCACTTCGATTCGCAGCTATCGCGGGCCTGGAATCAAGGAAGGTCTTCGCATTCTGAGAAAGATCAAAGACGACCTTCAGCTGCCGGTGCTGACTGACGTTCACGAAGTGGCGGATGTGGCCAAGGTTGCGGAAGTCGTCGACGTGCTGCAAATTCCCGCGTTTCTGTGTCGCCAAACCGATCTCGTAGTGGCGGCGGCGCTCAGCGGCCGCGCGGTGAACATCAAGAAGGGACAATTCGTTTCGCCCTGGGATATGCGGCATGCGGTAGAAAAATGTCGCGAGGCGGGCAACCCGCAAGTCTTTCTCACGGAGCGCGGCACCAGCTTTGGTTATAACAACCTGGTCGTCGACATGCGCTCGCTCTCGATCATGCGTAAGTTTGCGCCGGTGGTGTTCGACGCGACGCATTCCGTCCAGCTGCCTTCTGCTCGAGCCGACGATGGCAACGCCGCGGTCGCTGTTAGCGGCGGACAGCCTGAGTTCATCCCGGTGCTGGCGCGTGCGGCGGTCGCCGCCGGCGTCGATGGCGTCTTTCTGGAAGTGCACGACCGACCCAAAGAGGCGAAGTCCGACGGAGCCAATGCGCTGGAGTCCACCAAGCTGCGCGAAGTGTTGAAAGAGCTGCTCGCGGTGAGGAAGGCGCTGGATGTGGCGCGGGCTGCGCCGTAGGGCGTCGTCGACCCGGCTTCGTGGTTAGATTTCGCAGGCAAGGAGGCCCGCGCCACATGATCCCTCCCCCGTGGTAGATTTGAAGTTCCGCATGAAGGAAATTGCCAGCTGGGCTTTGAATGTTGCCACGATGCGCGGCGCGAGTTATGCCGATGCGCGCATTGTCAGCCAGAGAAGCCGCGCGCTCACCACGAAGAATGGCAAGGTCGGCAGCGCGTCTGACGCCGAGTCCGCCGGGATGAGCGTGCGCGTGATTGCCGACGGCGCGTGGGGATTTGCCGCTTCCGAAGACCTGTCGCGCACTGGGGTTGAAGCTACCGCAGCTCGCGCCGTTGAAATTGCCCGTGCATCGGCGCAAGTGAAGCAGAAAAATGTCCTCCTCGCTCCCGAAAAGCCCGTCACTGCGGAGTGGACCACGCCGCATGTGATCGATCCATTCTCGATTTCTGTTGAGCAGAACATTGCACTGCTGCTGAGTATCGACTCCGAACTGCGTGCCGTTGCCGGCATTACCCTTGCCGAAAGCAATCTCAACTTCAATCGTGAAGAGCAATGGTTCGTATCGTCGGAGGGAACCGACATCCATCAGACAAAGTATTCCGCAGGCGCTGGATACGCAGCGTATGCGTTTGCAGACAACGAGATTCAGAAACGGTCTTATCCGAATTCTTACGGTGGACAGTGGCAGAACAAGGGCTACGAGCTGATCGATGAGCTGAAGCTGATCGAGAACGCACGCCGCATCGCAGAAGAGGCGGTTGCGCTGCATCACGCGGAGCAATGCCCGGAAGGCACGTTCGACATCATTCTCGACAGCTCCCAGCTGGGGCTGCAGATTCATGAATCGATCGGGCATCCTATCGAGCTCGATCGCGTGCTCGGCATGGAGGCGAATTTCGCCGGTACTTCATTCCTGACTCTCGACAAATTGCGCACGCTACGCTATGGCAGCGAGATGGTGAATGTGGTCGCGGACGCGCGGCAGGAGCACGGCCCAGGCCTGGGAACTTTTGGTTTCGACGACGAGGGCGTTCCGGCGCAGTGCACACCGATCATCGCGAATGGACTGTTCACCGGCTACCTCAGCTCGCGTGAGACGGCGCACACCATCGGCGAGAATCGCTCCGGCGGAACGCTGCGCGCCGAGGGCTGGAACCGTTTGCCTATGATTCGCATGACCAACATCAGCCTCTTGCCCGGCGAAAAGCCGCTGACGCTTGAGCAACTCATCGCTTCCACCGATCATGGCATCCTGATGCAGACCAATCGTTCGTGGTCGATTGACGACCGCCGCTACAACTTTCAATTTGGCTGCGAGATTGGCTGGGAGATCAAGCACGGCAAGCGTGTGCGCATGGTGAAGAACCCTTCGTATTCCGGCATCACAACCGAGTTCTGGAATTCGCTGGATGCGATCTGCTCCCGAGATGAATGGACGCTCTGGGGTACTCCGAACTGCGGCAAAGGGCAGCCACAGCAGGTGATGGGCACGGGACATGGGGCAGCGCCGTCGAGATTTCGCGGAATCAAAGTGGGAAGCGCTTACAAGGGAAGCTAGTTCACCACAGAGGCACAGAGTCACAGAGAAAAGCCAAGATCAGTCTTAATGCTAACCAGGGAACAAGCCGCCGAAATCTTCGACCGCATCAAGAAATTCTCGTCCGCTGATGAGACTGAGGTTCTCTTCTCCGGCAGCAACTTTGCGCTTACGCGTTTCGCGAACAATGCCATCCATCAAAATGTTGCAGACGAAAACCATCTCGTCTCAGTGCGTACAGTTTTTGGTGGACGCACCGCTCGCGCCTCCACCAACAAGTTTGATGACAACAGTTTGCGGCGGGTGGTTGAGTCTTCAGAGGCTCTGGCGAAGGTGCAACATGCTGACCCGGACCTTTTGCCCATGCCTGATTCGACCGAAGCTATCGGCAGCGGGAGCAGAAGTGACCGGGCCACCAAACCTCCATCCCGCTACTTCGAACAAACTGCGGCGATCACTCCCCAGCTCCGCGCCGCTGGCGTAAAGAAGATCGTCGAAGTGGCACAGAAGCACAAACTCACCACCGCCGGCATCTTTTCCAGTTCTGAATCGGTCGAGGGTATTTTCAATTCGCGTGGCCTGAGCGACTGGCACACCCAAACCTTGGCCGAAGTTTCCATCACCATGCTGGGCGCCGACTCCTCCGGCTGGCAGAAGGCCAACTCACCCGATGCGGCCAAACTTGACCCGCTTGCTCTGGCCGAGATTGCGGCGCAGAAGGCGCTCGACTCCGCACATCCCGCGGAGATTCCAGCAGGGAAGTACACGGTTATTCTTGAGCCGGCTGCCGTACTCGATATTGTCGGCTTCATGTTCTGGGATTACTCCGGGACAGCGATCCTCGATGAGCGCTCATTTCTCAGCGGCCGCATCGGCAGCCAGCTTTTCGGAGAGAACATTACGATCTGGGACGATGTCACCCATCCGCTGCAGACCGGCTCTCCCTTTGACGGCGAAGGTATGCGGCGGTTGACTTTGCCGCTGGTTGAGAACGGAGTGGTGAAGCGAGTTGTCTACGCTCGGGGAACAGCTGAGCGCATGAAGAACTCGGAATTTAAAAGCAAGGTTGGACCGGTCGAACCCACTGGCCACGGATTCGCGCTGCCCAACGAAATCGGCGAGATGCCACTCAACATCGTGTTCGCCGCTCCGCAGAATCCGCAAACTCTCGATCAGATGATCGCCTCCACCGAGCGCGGCGTACTGGTCACGCGGCTGTGGTACATCCGCGAAGTCGATCCCTATGAGAAGATCGTCACCGGCATGACCCGCGACGGCACCTTCCTGGTGGAAAACGGGAAGGTCAGACAGGGGCTGCGCAACTTTCGCTTCAACCAGAGTTTGATCCACATGCTCTCCGGAGTCGACGCTATGAGTGTGCCCGTTCGGTCCTGCGGCGAGGAGTCATTCGACATGGTTGTGCCCGCCATGAAGGTCCGCGATTTTAATTCCACGGAAGTGACCAAGTTCTAGAGCCCACTGGCATTCGGCCGGCTGGCAGCGTTTGACCCCTAGCGTGCAAAGCACTTGCACTTATCTGCCCCTCCTCAATTATGCGCAACCCAAGTTATCCTCGGTAAAATCCCTCTAATTCGCTCATCCACAAGCAGTTAGCACCCTTTTGTTCCATGACTTCGGTAACTTTGCACACCTGATTCCTGGGTGTAGGCTGCCCATAAGTTCCGCAAAAATCCGGATGCGCCCAGCGGCCTCAGCGCACTGGAAAAAGGCTGGTTAGAAACCGTGTCCGATGAAGCGGCAGAGGAGCAACTGACGGTGGACCCGCAGTCACAGCAAACTGCGATTAAGCACTATGCCTCCATGCAGAGTGCTCCGCGGTTTCCGCTGCATCTGCCCGTAGAGGTGAACTCGCCGGGCGGCGCGTGTTCCGCGGAGACACAAAATATCTCCGCCAACGGCGTCCTGTTCGCGATGGATCGCGACGTCCCCGTAGGTTCGGTGGTGGACTTCACAATCCTGCTTCCGGGAGAGGTTGTAGGTTCGCGTCGCGATGTGCAGATCGATTGCCATGGCCGTGTGGTTCGCAGCTTTGAAGACCAGGGCCGGCGCGGCGTTGGCGTAGTGATTGACGAATACCATTTCGAGCGGGCATAGGTGCAAAGAAACTGATGGCGAGCACTTCGGTCAGCGTGGGAGAAAATAACGGCGTTCCCGAGAATGGCGGCACCGGCCAGTTCATTCGCGTGATCCTGGCCGATACTCAGGCTATTTTCCGCGCCGGACTGCGCAAAATCTTCGCGCTCGAGGACGATATCCGCGTGGTGGGCCAGGCCGAGACTTTGCCCCAGACGCAATCTGCCGTGACCAAGTTTTCTGCTGACATTCTGATTTTTGAGTCCGCGTTGGCGCCGAATCCGGTCGAAGCGGTGGCCGAACTCCTGCGCCAGGCGCCACAACTAAAGATCGTGGTGGTCACGCCCGCTTCCGACGAACAACTCACACTTGAATTGTTCCGCCGCGGAGCGCATGGCATCCTTTCCCGCGAAGTGGAGCCGGAGATCCTGGTCGATTGCCTGCGCAAGGTTGCCGCCGGCGAACCCTGGCTCGATAGTCAAGCGATTCATTGGGTGATGGAAGCGTACCGTGGCCACAACTTGCGGCCCTCCGGAGCCCGCCCGAAAGTTCAACTCACGCCCAAGGAAACGCTGATCGTTTCCTGCGTCACACAGGGCATGAAGAACAAAGAAATTGCAGTTCGCGTCGGCACGACCGAGCAGGTCGTAAAGAACTACCTGCGCAAGGTGTATGACAAGCTGGGCGTCGCCGACCGGCTAGAACTCGCGCTCTATTGCCTGAGCCATCACGTAGTCGATGGAGTCAAGCCGCCTCCGATTCCACCAACCGCTCCTCAGAATGTTGATGGAGTGAACGGTGCTGCCGCCGCCGCGGCCGCGGGTGCGGCTACTTCGGGTACGCCTGCGAAGCCTTCGAATTCAGACGCTCCCAACCAAACCCCACCGCAGAAGCTCTCTTAGGGTTTTCTGTTTTCTACCAATCCTTATTTGTAATTGAGCCTGCTGTTCCTGCAGTACTGCCGATTTGCTCTAGTACGCCTCTGACCATAGAATGAAACGAACGTTAAGTTGGCGATAATTCCGGCCAACTCGGCGTGCCCCGATAGCCTTCCGGAGAGCTATCGTCCTGCGCAGGTTTTCGCCGGAGAGATGGCCGAGTGGCTGAAGGCGCACGCTTGGAAAGCGTGTTTACTCGAAAGGGTAACGTGGGTTCGAATCCCACTCTCTCCGCCAGTTT
>JBAUYE010000012.1:0-5395 GCA_049584615.1 Candidatus Sulfotelmatobacter sp. | reverse complement strand
CGGCTATTTCAGCACCCCGGTCTTCTTCCAGCGGGCAATACTGTTGATGTGATATTGCAGATAAACCGTACTGAAAAAGAATGTCATCACGCCACTCATCCGCAGGCCGATGTTCTCGGTGGAGTTGTAATACTCCTCCATCGCTGCCTTGATGCTGAACACTCCAAAAAGATAAACAATCGCTCCCGCAATGATGAAAAGAAAACCGAGAAGATTCATCGCGGGGCTCGCGGTTCCAAACAGCGCAATCGTCACGGCACCCGCGACCATACCGGCGGGATACATCGCAACCAGGACCATTGGCTTATTATCGCCAATCAGCTTCCGGGCCCAGTTAGCCTGCACCAGTGCCCAGACCAGGTTAAACAGTTGGCGCGTTATCACCCCCAGAATGAGCACGATCGACCAGTGGAGATTCGGCGGCAGTTCAACTAATTGTGGCTGCGCGGCCACAGCCGCCGCAGCAGCACCTCCATTGCCCACTGCCATCGCCGGAATGTTGCCCAGCACTTGTGTCAAGGGCACCCAATCCGCCATGCCTTCACTTTGTGCGAGATCGCTGGCGATCAGATTTCCGGATTGAACATACTTCTGGAGATCAGACAGGCTGCAGGGGCCGAAACGTTGCTCACCACGTCTCACGAAGTATTCCATGGACACTCTTTTCTACGATTCGAACTGCACTCCCCGGCCGTCGCGGTCGATTGTGCAGATGTCGATCACCGCCCACATCCAGCTCATCGGACTGCCAAAGCCCAACGTCAGTACAGTGATCGCCAGCTGTATTCCCGCCTTCTTGTGGTATCCCGCATAAAAATTGTGCGCTCCAAAAGCACCCAGCAGCGCTCCCAGGATAATGAAGCTGGTACGATTCTTCGGCAGTTGCACTGCGGCTTCCTGGACCGGCGCGGCGTCAGCGTAAGCTGAAAACCCTCCGAACATGGAAGGCACGACTTGATTCGCCACCTGGCGCAGATCCTGCGTGGTGGCTGCCGGAAGAACAACGGGAGGAGGAGGCGGCGGGAACCGATTCTCCGCCACCGCCGAGGGCACCACTGCCACGACCAGTTCTGGAGTGGACACGCTCACCTTCGGTTCGTCTCCGGGAGCCTTGCTACATCCAAAAATCGTGCAGCCGCGATTTTCCGCGTAGCAATCGGCATGATGTGCCGTCCCGCAGCCCTCGCACACCATGGTCCCGTCTTCTGCGCCGATCTTCGTTCTGCAGTACGGGCACACTTCAGCTGTCATGACCGATGCTTCTCCTTGTAGCGAAACGCATACCGCCCAATTTGCAACAAGTCGCCATCCTGAAGCACCCGAGTGTGCACGGGTTGACCCGCCCAAAGCACCGAACCCATCGCCTGCAGCGTGACCCGCACGCCGCTGATGCTGATGGCCGCATGCCGCGGAAGAATGTTGGGATCCTTGAAAAGATAGATGTCGGATTCCTGCCGGCTTCCGATGCTCGTCTCAGACTTATAAAGGATGAACTGTTTCCCCGCGAGTGGACCGGCGACCACATAGAGCCAGCGGTCTTTCAGCGCGCTTTCAACCAAGCCTATGCCGACGCCGGTAGCCAGGCCGACCAATGCGAAACCGACGGCCCTGCTTACCCCTCCTCCGTGAGTTGCCAGCGCAATCGGATTGAAGATCACTCCACCGAGTCCTGCTCCGAGAGCTCCGCCTAGCACTCCGTACGTTCCTTTCTTCGTCGATTGCCCCACGATCCCGTACACGACTCCGCCGGCGGCGCCAAAAACGGACCAAGCCACGCCTCGAACAATCCAGAGCGCGGGGTTGCGCATGGTTTGAGCTCCGGCTTCGAACGAGATCCGGATCCCCAATCCATAAACGGTCTCCGCCATCATGCTGAAGATGAAGCCGAGCAGTATACCCAAAGGCAACGCCAAAGCTCCGCGCAAAAGTGCCTTGCGCACCGACCGTTCGACGATGCTTTCGGAAATGCCGAATCCCATACACATCAAAGTAATGATCAGTGGAATGACTATTAAATTTCCCCAATGAACACTAGACTGGGCACCCGGTCCGTCCGCAAAGCCCGGCTCCGCGATTCCCCAGCCCGCCAACGCGCCCAACAATCCCGCGAGGCCAAGATAAAACCAACCCTGCAACAAGATGCTGCCGCGCTCTGCCGGTACAGACACAAACTGCTCCGCTGCCTCGTTGATGGTCCCGTACACTTTGGCGCCGGGAGATTGTGCTCCGGGGGAGACTACCGCGGACTGCGGAATGGCGACGCTGGCCAGGTCTTCCGCCGTGATCTTGATTGCTTCTCGGTCACTTGGATTTGGCATCGTCCCCCTTCTTGCCCCCTGGGTTCGACGTGCTTGGGGTCGACGTGCTTGGATTCGATTTGCCTGGATCGGCTGAGGAAGGCTGGCTGGATTTGCTGGGGTCAGGTTTGGCGGAGGCCGCAGCAGCATCGCTTGCGCTTTTCGGCTCGGCGACGACCTCGCCCGTTTGTGCATCAATCAGCTGGCCGGTTCGCGGATCAAGCATCACCGGCACGACCACCAGGTGCGGAAAAAGATACCAGCAGATCGCAAATCCAAGCGCCAACGCAAACAGATAAAGAAAGACGGTGGCAACCAGCGTCTCTAACGACGATTCTTTACCCTCCCGGGCTTCGTCAGCATCCAAGCGTCGAATTCTGACCGGGCTGGCTCCCCGTTCTTTACGTCGCACGACAGTGGCATTAGAGTCCGGGCCGGCCGCGGCCACTGGCTCAGGCCGGCCGCCTTCCTCCATGAGTTCGCCGCCGCGGGGGTCGACAATCGCGATTCGCCTCAGCCGCTCGATACGGCCATCCACCCATCCGAAGCAGCCTTCTTCATCCGAGTGTGGATCGAAAACCCACGCCACCTGCCCCGGCGAGGAAAAGAAATTCCGGTGAATGAATGTGTCGTGCTCAGAAAGAAACACGCCAAATCCTGGATGCGAGTGATACCAACCCACAATCCTTTCCCCTGGATACTTCTGATCCTTGATCGCATAAATGTGCTCCCAGGTATCCTGAGTGAAGGTGACATGAGCGCCGGCCTCTTCGGCGTTCTGGCCCTCAATGCACGCCGCAACCTCGATACGGTGATCGCGATCCTGTCCGATCAGCACACCGCAGACCTCGGTCTTACTGCTTGAACGAGCATGCTGCCGGATCTGGCGCACAACTTCACTGTCGACGACCAGAATCGGTTGCGGGATCGACGGTTTGGCTTTTGCCCTCATGGCTCCAGCTGTATGGATCAAGATCAACCTACTCGGACGCGAGCGGACCTAGAACACGCGGCGCATCGCCGTACGGAATGTAGGCGATCTCCCGCTCGGCAGTACGCGCCGTGAAGGCGTCAAGCAGGGGCAATCCCAAACTGCTTAACGACCTGCCGCCCAATTCCCTTTCGCCCGAATACGAATGCAATGAAATCACCGAACGCAACTGCCCATCGTTGTTACATTTTGCCCGCGCAAAAGGAACACTTCCGACCGGCTGATAGAGTTCCTCTTCTTTCTTGCAGGCAGGACAGACAAACTTCTGTACCACATCGCGGCTGAACTCAATCACGACATCGGAAGATCTCAAATCCGACCGCGCTCGTTCGCGAAGCGACGCCAGAGTGAGATCGTCCGAGCTCTCCCGTAAATGGACAATCTGCGGCAGCGTGTAGTGACTCATGCAATCCGCATTCTGTGTGTACTCGACCACATACGAAGAGTGATTCATCCCCTCAAAAACATAGCCTTTGCTCGCCAGGATCGGCAGGCCATGAATCAGCTTCACTGCCTCTTGCACTTGCACACCCGCAATAATCGAAGAGATCGTGGGGGTCGTTGGAATTTTCCCTTTCACCGTCTGCTCTAACACCAGCAGGTTGCACGACATCCGCTTCTCCAAGAGCGCCCAGTCCACCTCTCCCAGCGTGCATTCGTAGCAAGGAGCGACTCCCGGCAGAAATACCCGCACCACGCCATTGATCCCTTCAATCGCCCCGTCGATCCACGGGCGATTGACCTTCCACGCCGAGCGATTGATCCACAATCTGGCTTCGCGATTGTCGAGTCCCGCCACAATCACGTCGCTCCACTCGAACAGACCCAGGCCGCACCCGTGCACAATATTTGCCACTAGAGGGTGCACCCTTGCATCCGGTGCAAGCGACCGGTAGGCGCAGGCAGCCGCGTCCGCCTTGAACTTCCCAACATCTTCGGATCGATAAAGGACGGCTCGCGAGAGGTTCGACTCCTCGATCCGGTCCAGATCCACCACCACGACCTGCGTGAATCCCAGCAGTGGAGCGTTCTTCAAGATTTCGTTGCCCAGAGCTCCCGCTCCGACCACAAGCAGCCGACACTTTGCGATTTTTTCCTGGTCCCACCAGGAGATCAACCGCACCCGGCTGAAGCGGTCCTCGCCTACCTCGCTGTCAAACACGCGTGCCATGGGATGCTCACGAACCAGCAGTGATCTCGGGCTGCAGCCGCAGGATGTCTCCGTCCTGCACCTGTGCCTCCGAGAGGGTTTGCGTATCCTGAATCTGTCGCCCTGAATTCTTATGATGGAATTTGTAGCTCAGCGGCGCTCCATCTGGGCCATTCGTCGGCAGCCGCAGCTTCTGCACCAGCACCGCAACAATCTTGTTGCAAGGGGCATCGTCGGGCAGCTCCACCGGCACGCGTTTATTTTCGGTCGAGTCGTAGACGGTAACATTGATGTTAGGCATTCCTGTCGTGTCCATCCTGTATGAGGTTCACTGCTGTCCTCCCGTTGGCACAGTTCTTTCCAAAGCTTCGTCATGCGTAACGTAGTCGGTCAATCGTCTGCGGCCAAAGCTTTCAAAGTCCCAGGCGGAGTCTTCGAGCAGAGCGTCCGCACGGACCGCAAAATTCAGGTTCTCAGCGTTGGGATCACCATGCTTGTCGACCATCGAAGTAACAATCGCCACCAGGTTTCCCCGGTCATCAAACACCGGTCCGCCGCTGTTCCCCGGACTCACCGGCGCGGACATCTGGATCGTGCTGCCATTCATGCGAGAAATAATTCCAGTACTCAACGTGAACCTGAGACCCTCTGGATGTCCAATCACGAAAATGTTCTCTCCCTCGCTTGGAGGCGTAGCCTTAGCCAGCGGCTGCACGAATGTCCCACTCCCTTTTTCTCTTGGCACCCAAAGCAGCAGCAGATCCAGACTCCGGTGGCGCGCCACTACGTCTGCTGTTCCCCACGTTCCCGAAGCCATCGCGATCAGCGCTCGCGATCCCGATTTAGCCGCGTTCCAGGCCGGACCATCCAGCACGTGTCGCGCCGTACTGAATAAATATCCTTCTGTGTTAGCCTGCAACAGCGTACCTGCCCCAAAGCTCGCGGTTGGCATTTCCT
>JBAUYE010000011.1:0-4648 GCA_049584615.1 Candidatus Sulfotelmatobacter sp. | reverse complement strand
GTGTCGAAGATGCCGAACTTCGATGGACCCATCTTCAGTGCGTACCAGGTTGTGGTTCCGGTTTCAGCCTGCACCAATGGTAGTGCCGACTTTAGGAACTTTTCAACTTCATCCTCCTTGCCGGGTTTTGCTTCGAGTTGTACCAGAATTGACAACTTATCCATGTTTTCTCCAGGCACTCAGCTTTTTCGTTCAGCCAATAGCCAATTACTACTTATCCAACGTCACAAAACATTTAACCGCGCGGGCAGCGTTCAGATAGCTAGCGCGCTCTTAATCGAGCTTCTGAGTTCAAGTAAGTATCGGTCATTGCCCGATAGCCGATTAGTGTCGCCTCCGGACTGCTATGTACGTGCGGCTTGTTCTGATTTCGTTTCGAACGTGAACACATCGGGTCGCGAGTAATGCCCGGAAGCATCGAAAGTCATGAACTCCTGGTCAATTTCGTTCAGGTTGAGATCGGCAACGATTAGCTCTTCGCGATCCAATACGGGTTCGACGACATAGCGAGTGTCGGGCCCGATTATCGCGCTGCCTCCATGCTCCAGCCAATCTCCGATTTGCCTCTGTGTCTCGCCGTCATTCATCAACTCCGTCGGGAGATCCCGAGCGGGCATCATTAAGCCAACGGCCAAAACGAAGCAACGCCCTTCAAAGGCATAGTGCCGGCTGCACAATTGATGAAGGTCGTGCACCGTGGGCCACACTGCGACGTGAATGTGTTCGCCGGAATTGTGCATGGCCATCCGGGCGAGCGGCATCCAGTGCTCCCAGCAGATCAATCCTCCGATGCGGGCGCTTTTCGTCTTCACCGCGCTCAGTCCACGCCCGTCGCCGTTACCCCATACCATGCGCTCCGTATAGGTGGGCACCAGCTTGCGATGATGATTCGCCAACTTTGCCTCGGATGAGATCATCAGCAAACTGTTGTAGAGTGTTCCATTTCCCGGACCCGCTTCAACCCGCTCGTTTACTCCCATCACAATGTCAATTTTCAGGTCGCCGGCTGCTTCACACAAAGCTGCGATTTCGGGCCCAGGAACAGTTACGCTGTTCTGCCTTAAGCGCGCGAACACTTGCTTGGTGGCCGGATGCTCCCATAGCGCAATGTTTGGACATAAATCGAGCCACGCGGGATAGCCTGGCAGCCACGTCTCTCCGAATGCTTCCAGTTCGGCCCCTCCCTTCTTCGCATCTTGAATGATTTGAATCGCCCGGAGCACGCTGGCGGCTTTGTCCAGATAAACCGGAGCGAACTGCGCAATTGCAACCCTGAAATCTCGTGTCTCGATCCGGTCGCTCTGACTTCCGCTCTTGGCTTTGAGCTTGCGGGGTTTTGTCATCTTTCGATTCTCCGGGAAACTAGAGCGCAGCCTTACGCACTTATCGTTTTGGTCTTTAAGACACCACTTCCAAAACTTCAGCCAAGGGCTTCTTTGTAATTCGAGGCACCGCAGCATCGGCGGACGGGTACCCGGCTGGAATCAATAGGTACGGCTTCTCGTTCTTGGGTCGGTTCAGAATCTTGCCCAGAAATCCCATGGGGCTGGGCGTGTGAGTTAACGTGGCCAAGCCAGCCATATGTAAAGCAGTAAGCAATATGCCCGCCGCAATTCCCACCGACTCCATCACGTAATAATGCTTTGTCTTGATCTCCTGCCCCTCTGCACCTCGACTCAAACCATAATCAAGCCGAAAAATGACAATCAGGTACGGCGCGATCTCGAGAAACGGCTTGTGCCAGTCTGTGCCTAGTGGCTGCAGTGCCTCAAGCCACTCGCGAGGAGCGCGCCGGTGATAAAACTCTTTTTCTTCGGCTTCTGCCGCTTCCCGGATCTGACGCTTCACCTCTGGATTTGAGACTACAACAAACCGCCAAGGCTGCTGATTGGCGCCGGAGGGCGCGGTAGTCGCCGCCTTAATCGCTGTCTCAATTAGCTCGAACGGCACGGGTTCGGGGGAGAACGACCGTACGGTGCGCCTCGTGCTCATGACTTGGAAGAAGCGCGAGGCCTGCCGCAATTGTTCCTCTGCGGCGAGTCGCGCAAATCGTAAAGGGTCCATTTGGGGAGCGTGATTCCCCTCTTTTTGTGTTCTCATCACGATGAATACTCTTCACCAATTGTGACGCGTTGCTCGGAATGAAAGAAAGGGTGCGTTACCACATAAACCGCCGAAAGAGCCAACTGGAACTTGGCCTGATCGGAGCATCGCAGGAGAAGTCGCTCCGCGTAAGGCCAAGGCGTAATGGGCTTCACTGTGCCGCCGCCCTGAATGGACAACCTTGTAAACGCCTGAAAACGGCACGCTCTCCCCTGCTTGAAGTACGTTTGCCATCCGCCACTCCGTCCTGTCTGTCAAAGTGCCGGCACCAGATCAGGTTCAACCCCGCCAGCGTCATAATTGCATTCGGTGCGCCGGCGGTGGTTCTTACTTATGCTGAATCGGTTCCGGAGAACGCTCTCGATCGAGCGGCATTACTCGCACATCCCAAGAAAGTTCAGACTTCTGCGGTAAATAGCATTTCACGCTGTCGCAGGCCTGATAGAAGAATATACCCTTCAAAGTGACTGTCTTTGGCTGTGCGATAGAACTGATAAACGCACGGTCGGCCGAAACCACCACGTCCTGTTGAACGCGAAATTTGCCTTCATATACCGGCACCGCCTCATTGATTACCGGAAGAAATAGTACTCTTGGATCGGGGTAGCGGAGCGGCAGCAACTTGAAATCTGGCGAGGGTTCCATCGTTAGTTGGATCGGCTTGTAGCCATGAACTCCAGGAGCGTAAACGTGGGTTCCTGGAGGGAGGGAGATTTCGGCCGATACTGTGAAACGGCTGCCGGGACCTACGATCTCGTCGGATTGCAAGAGCGCGAGTTTGATATTAGGTGCCGCCACTTCACGACCGTTGCCTTCTATCAGGTCAGGAAACAATTTAAGGAGCAGGCTGGTTCCGGTTTCGCGGTCGGTGTACGCCGCCTCGAAGAACTTCTCCTTGATAGTCCCATTTGGCGTTACGTAAAAGTATCCCGGGTACGCCATATTTTTGGTAAATCCGGGCGCGTTTGCGTTCAATACCCCATAACGCCGAATGATTTCGGACTTCGGATCTGCGATTAACGGATACTCAATGCTGTGCCGTTGAGTAAAATCTTCCAAGATCGCCTCCGAGTCGTAGCTGAGTGCCGCCAGCCCGAGGCCCTGCCGCTGGAACTTTTCTCGTGCATTCTGCAACTGGACCAGTTGCTGCTTGCAGAAGGGTCACCAATCCGCCGAACGAAAGAAAACCAGCACCAGACCGTTGCGCCCCATTAGAGACGAAATGGTTTGCTCTTTGCCAAACTGATCTCGCGCCTGAAATGTCGGGGCGGACTTGCCCACCGCAACGCCCGGCATGTCCTGAGCTGCAGCACTGAATCCGATTCCAAGAAAGATGACGCCTACCAGGAGTAATCGCATAGTCCCCCAAGACTGTCTCGATTCCGTTCGCAGCTAGAGTAGATGTGTAATCCATGCGCCGCATTAAATCTGGTAGATGCAAAGCGCCATCAAAAGTTACGAGTCAATCTCCTGATCGGTGCAACGTGACACTGAGACGCCCATGATTGTGTCAGACCACGCGCCAAAGATTGCTTTCTCGGACCCGAGATCGATGCGAGTTCTACCCAAGTAGGACAGGCAAGAGTACTCCCAGGACCAGAGCGAAAAACCACAACGGCGGCGCCGGCGTTCCTACCGGACGGATCCGGCGCAGTTCGCGAGCCGCAAATTTCGGATCGAGGACAAGCCAGCGGGTGTATCGGCGCTCGAGCAAAAGAAAGATCAAGGCGGTCGCACCCCCATAAATCAAGTGGCCCACGAGGGACGGCAAAAGCGCCGAAGCTGCATCGGTGCTCCAGTCGCAGACACCGGTAAGCATAAGAGGCAAAAAGGTCATGGGTCCGAGATACCACCAGATCAGACCAAACAGCCAGCCCCAGCCCAAGCCCAGACCAAGACTCGAAGCCTCATTTCGAAAGAGCAGTCCATAACTCATGCCGATCAAGGCGCTGACGAACAGATGGATCAACAGACCCCCAAAAAGGGAAAAGCCGCTGCCTAGTCCTGCAATTTTCGGCAGTATTCCGGTGGCAAGCATCACCGGACTCGAGATCAAACCTCCGACGAGGCCAGCTAGAGTTCCCCAGCCGACCGAATGCAGGATATGAATGCCGGGTCCTTCGGCTTCCCGATTGAGCGGATCGCTCTGAATGAACAGCCGAACCCACACGCGGTCCAAGGTGGCATAGACGACGCCCAAGATCAACCCATAGAGGATATGCCCAACAAGCGAACCGAAGAGTTCACTGCCGTGTTCCGCCGACCAATCGAGCGGTATTCTGGCGGCGATGGGTAGAAGAGTCAGCGGCCCGAGAAACCAACAGAAGATCCCGTAGCCGAGCCCCCAGCCCATCGAAGAGCCGTACCCGCGGATGTCACGCTGGAAGAGCATCCCGAAGGTGGCGCCGATGAATAACGCGACGACGAACTGCAGGGTTATATTTGCGGTACGGGAGTGAAGTTCGCCGACCCCGGCAAGCAGGGGGAAGAAATCGCCCTCGGACATCCAGCGACCGAAAATCAAGCCCCCAAAGGTGCCAGCAAG
>JBAUYE010000010.1:0-2769 GCA_049584615.1 Candidatus Sulfotelmatobacter sp. | reverse complement strand
CTGGTCGAGCATCTGGTTAAGAAAAGCTACGTCGTCCGCAGGCTCAGCCCTGTTCCGGTTCTCATCGGGATTCTGTCCTCCGCTTTGTCCGCCTCCGCCACCTCCGCCGGGGTAACCGCCGCCACCTCCCGGATAGCCACCACCGGGATAGCCTCCGCCGCCCATGCCTCCGTGACGCCCATAGCCGCGGCGGGGCGCCATTGCCGGCTGCTCCTGGTGCACTCCAATATTCCACCTGCCGCGCGTGGCGTTGGGATAGACCGTGATGATGCCGTTCTTATCGGCGACGAGCTGGTCAAAGTGAGTGAGCCGCTGCATGTCATCGGGTTCCTGGTTTTGACCCGGCAAAAGAACGACTACGGGATAGTGCTGCTTTGAGTCGTAGCCCCTGGGTAGATGCACCACGAAATTGCGGGAAAGGTTGTCGACCTCGATCTTTTCCTGGACATCCTGTGCCCGCAAATGAGGCGCGAACGGCAGCGCAGAGAGGCAGACGGTGACGCATATCCGGCGCAGCAAGAACCACCAGTGCAATTTGGTTCTTGTTCTTTCAGGCCTCATCTTGCGAGTAACCCCTTCTGAGGTTCATGTTCCAGGCTTCATGTTCCTAAGCTGCACGGGCCGGTCCGCCAATCCTAAGAACCAGTAGTTTAAGCTCGGGTTGCTAAGTGGAGGACAAGAGATTTGCAAAGTTTTGTAAGCGAATGAACTCGGAAGGGCGGAACTTTCTCTTCGAGGCTGCGTAACTAGGGATGACAGGGCGCCATGCTGAAACCAGCGCCGTATGGACTCTCAGGAGGTCGTTTATGGACGGAAACATCGTAGGACTGGCGGCGGTGGTCATGATCTTTGGGATCCCGATGGCGGCGATGTACACGTTTTTCCGGGTGCGCAAGCTGCGCAGCGAGGAGCGGTTGGCGGCGATTGCGCGCGGCATGGAAGTGCCGATGCAAGCGGAACTATCGGAAGCGGCACGTTCGCGGCGGTCGGGGATTCTGCTGGTGGCCGGTGCGATCGGCTATATCGTGACCTTCGTTCTTATCGGCCGCGTGGAACCTGACGCGATGATCGCCGCCACATTTGGCGTAATTCCGCTAGCGGTCGGGATCGGCTTCTTTGTGGATCACGCGCTGATTCGGCGGGACGCGAAAGCCCACTGAAGCGTCCGGCGGGCAAGCACATTTAATGGCCGGTGAGAAACTTTAGCTGAGCGTCGTTCAGGGGAACGACGCTCAGCCGTCCTTGGCGCACGAGCGGGGAATCGGCGAAAAGCTTGTTCGCCTTCACCTCGGCCAGCGTCACCGGCTTGGCGATGGGCTTGCCGGCTTTGATCTTCACTTGAGGGTTCCTGGCGTCGCTGTCGTCGACCGATACGACGGTGGCGGTGCCCACTGCGCTCTTCTCGTCCCCGGTGTGATAGATGACCAGTGAGTCACCCGGCTTCATTCCACGCAGGTTCTTGACGGCAACGGGATTGGTAACTCCGTCCCAGAGCGTTGTACTGTCGCGCTGCAGATCGGCGAAGGAATATACCGTGGGTTCGGTCTTAAGAAGATAGTTCATGGGCAAGATTTTACTCGTGCACGGCTATTCCTGCTCATCGTCTCCGATCGGCTGTCCGGGCGGGGCGGCGACATCGATTGCCGGCACAAACTTCGCCGGATCTTTCTCGAAAGCATCGATGCGTGCGATGGCTGCGGTTCGCACGGCTTTTTCTTCGGGAGATTCTGGTGCCTTAGTCACCTTAGCGGACATCCACGACCGAAGAGACAACGCCTCGGCGCGGGCCTGATCGCGAGCTACCGGGGAAGCACTGGGGTTCGCTGCCAACGCAAGTAGATGTTCCACCGTTGAAGCTTGGGTGACGCGCTGCGTCTCAGCTCCCAGACCGCTGGCGGGCAGCGCTTTCCACGTAGCCTGGAATACTGCCTCGATGACTTGACTGAGACTGGGATTCGCGGCATTGCGGGCGTGATATTCGACTAGCCGCGAAGCGCGCTGGGGATCAAACAGGAGCGTGAGGGTGAGATCAGCGGCCGATTCTGCCGCGCCGGCCGGATCAAATGTGAGGCCGGTGTGTCCTTCGAACGATTCGACGGTTCTGGGATAGCCGAAAGCGCGCGGCGGAAGAATCCGCAGCAGCGATTCGGGGAGGGTGAGCGTCTCCGGTGCGAGAGTTTTCAGTACAGCGTCGAGCGCCTTTTGCTGGTTCGCCGGGTCGACGATTTTGGTCACTAGCTCGCCGTCGCCGCGGAGCGCGTAGCGGTAGTCGAGACCTCCGATTTCTTTGGCTGCGGCCTCGGTCTGGTAGCGATGCAGCAAATAAAGAGGAACCAGAGTGTCTTCGAGCTCGGAAAAAGGCGCGTCGGGCTGAATCGCGTCTTCGCCGAAGCGGGCCAGGGCTGCGGCTCGAACCTTGAGAATGCGATTGAGTTCGGCCGCCGGGTCCGGGCCATTGTCCCAGAGGTGGGCATGAGGATGGGCGCTGCCAAGGGGCCGGGCATCCTGGTCGGTGATGAAATAAAGGCCGCTGGCCTGGGCGGTGTTCAGGATGTTGTCGAGAGCCGCGCGCTCATCGGTTCCCGCAGCGAATTGTGAATAGCCGTATTGGATCGACACCTTATCCCAGGAGCCGATCCCTGTGGCGTAGGCGTGCGACAGGTCAGGCTTGCCGCTCGGATCGAGCGTGATCCAGGGATGGGGATAGTCCATGACCGAGTTGCCCGGAGCAATCGAACTGGCGGCGAAGTTGTGGGCCAAGCCTAAGGT
>JBAUYE010000009.1:0-4803 GCA_049584615.1 Candidatus Sulfotelmatobacter sp. | reverse complement strand
CCCTTGACTCTAACGTCTGAGAGAGAAAAAGAAATTCCTGAACATCCAGCCTAGGTGGATGGTTCCGCTTCCAGATCAATATGCGATTAGGTTCGCGGCTTTTCGCTTCGACGGCGCTGATGTTGCTGGTATCGTTGGCAAGCCAGGGGCAAGCCGCCAGTGGCGTGCATCCGAGAGCCTATGTGGATGCCGTAGATCTGGGAGACTCAATCAACCTCTCGGGCGATTGGGCCTTTCAACCAGGCGACGACTCCCGGTGGTCCCGCCCGGATTTCGATGACTCACATTGGCGCATCATCTCCACGCAACAGTCGTGGCAAGACCAAGGAGTAAGCCGGCCTCGCGACTTCTTTTGGTACCGCCTGCATGTGAGATTACCGCTTCAGCACGCTCCCTTGAGTCTCTTGTTCGGCTATTCGGCCTTTCCATACGAAGTTTACGTCAATGGCCAGTTAGTCGGACGTTTTGGCCGTTTACCGCCTGATGAGAGAGTGGATGGAGCTTTGGTCCGCGTTCTCGAAATTCCTCCCTCGGCCGCAAGCGATGACATTACCATTGCTATCCGCTTCCTGTGCTGGTGGCGATGGGAGTCGCGTTATATCTGGGGCGGAATTGTTGGAGAGCGTGGCTTGGTGCTGGGCACTACGCATGCCATAAATGACGAATACCGTGCGTGGCAAAGCCAAATGCGCTATGAGTGGTTGCCGGATTTTAGCGTAGGGTTCCTATCGATTCTGCTGGCAGCCGGCTTGCTCCTTCTCTACCGAACTCAGCGTAAGCAGAGCGAGTACCTCTGGATAACGGCCTACTTCGCCTCGATAACCGGTTGGGTCTTCGTCAACGATTTCCAGTCGATATCCCCCATCTCGATTCAAGCCATAAAGTATCTCGACGTTGGCCTGATGGCTATTAGTGAAGTGTTTCTGCTACAGTTCGTTTTTGCATTTCTACGTCAGTCTATTCCACTCTGGTTGCGCACCTATCAGCTATCGCTGTTGGGGCTTCCTCTGGCGGTTGCGGCGTATTTCGCCGGCTTAATCAGTCTGAGTGCCTCTGACTTGACCGTGTTGCTCTGGGGGCTACCCTATGCCCTTGTAATTCCTGTTCTCCTGTTTTGGCGGTATATTCGCGGACTTAAAGAAGCCGGATTCCTTGTTATTCCTCTCCTTCTCGTTAATCTAAACGGAATCTTGAATAGTCTGGCATGGCTGCTTTATGAACTCAGGCTACGGGACACCGACGCGGACTTCGTTCCCACTTTCCAATTAGGCCCAATTCCAATCAATATTGGCCAAATTGATGGACTGCTGTTCGTTCTGAGCATCGCCGCTGTGCTCTTGCATCGCTTCCACAAAACCAGCCGTGACCAGGAGCGGGCTCAAGCGGAGTTGGAGGCCGCCCGCAACATGCAAGAGGTGATGCTGCCCCAACAAATTAGTTCGACACCTGGCTTCGCAATTGAGGCTTTTTACATACCGGCACAGGAAGTTGGCGGCGATTTCTTCCGGCTGTTCCCGGGCGCGGATGAATCTCTCCTCGTCGTCATCGGTGACGTCAGCGGCAAGGGCGTTAAGGCCGCTATGCTCGTAAGCCTCATCGTCGGGCTGCTGCAGAAGATCGTTGAGATCACGCGCGAGCCTAGCGGCATCCTTAGCGACTTGAACACTTCGCTCTCTGGGCACACTGGTGGCTTGTTTGCGACCTGTTGCTGCGCCTTGATAAAGCCGGACGGTCATTTGCGGATCGCGAATGCGGGCCATCTTTCTCCGTACTGCCATGGACACGAACTTGAGACCCCGGGTGCATTACCCTTGGGTATAGCCCCCGACACGACCTACGACCAAGTTGACTTTAGTCTCGGGCCCGGTGATCGCGTGGTATTCCTCTCCGACGGTGTCGTCGAAGCGCGTAGCAAGTCCGGCGAACTCTATGGCTTCAAGCGCTTTGGCGCCATCAGCATCGAACCTGCCGACCTGATTGCTATGGCGGCGCAACGTTTCGGGCAGGAAGACGACATTACTGTGCTAAGCGTGGAATTACAACCGCTGCCAACTTTGATTTAGAAAGTAGGCATTGGGTGCGGTCTCGCTGGATTGTCCGTTACCCATGCAACAGCACGGATTTCCTCTATCGATTTGCGGTGAAAGTCATGGACGTTAACGAGACGCTTGATCTTCAACAGAAAGTCGCACGCCTGCAAGCACTGCTCGAAGTGAGCCGGCGCATCCACGCAACCATACAACTTGACGAGGTGTTGCGTGTTGCTCTGGAGATCGTAGTGCTTGAACTGGAGATGGAGGGCGCATATTTCACCTCCTTTCCATTTTCTGAAGGCCGTATTCCGCCGCATAGTCTCCTGAATCCGAACGGTTCCGAACTGGGCGGCGGAAGTTTTCGTTTTGCACTTCGGGACAAAGCCGGCGAGCTGTTGACGGAGCTGGTCGTAATCCCGCGCGAAGGTATGCCACTGACACTTGAAGAGTCAGATTTCCTTGAGCAGCTCACTCTGCAAATCGCAATTGCCATTGAGAATGCTCGAAATCACGAGCGGATCATACATTTGCAACGGGTTGAGCAGGACTTGGCCAGTGCAAGAGCCATTCAACGTAGTCTGCTGCCGTCGTCGGTGCATGCAGTGGTCGGCTATGAAACCGCGATCCGTTCGATTTCATCCTATGAGGTCGGTGGAGATTATCTTGATTCGTTGCGGGCTCCGTCAGGTGCGCAGATTATGATTGTGGCCGATGTGGCCGGCAAAGGGCTGACGTCCGCGATGATTGCGAGTTCATTCCGGGCGGCCTTTCGCGCAATGATTATGGCAGGTCTACCGCTCGTCGAGGTCGCCCAGCAGTTGAACGCGTTGTCTTATGCGGAAGGACCGGAAGCACGGAGCCGGTATGTGACGGCGGTACTTTTTCGTCTGGATCCAGAAGCCAACTCACTGGAAGTTGTGAATGCTGGTCACAATCCGGCCTTGCTATGGACTGCACCGGCGCACGGTCCGCTATTGCTAGGAGCCAGCGGGACTCCGATCGGTGTGCAGCCTTCGGCTGAGTATGCGAGCGAAAAATATGAACTGGAAGAAGGAGCCCGGCTGCTTGCCTACACAGACGGGCTGACAGAAGTGTTCCGGGGTGGCGAGGAGTTTGGCTTAGACCGCTTGATCGATACATTTCGTGCTGGTCCGTTGGACGCAGAAGCCGCACTCGACCACATCTGGAATACACTTGAAGCATTCACGACAGAGCCCGAGCAGAGAGACGATATGACTGCGCTGGTGCTTTTGCGGAATGGATGAGACGAACATATGGATAAAGACGCGCTCGAGGTTTTCGTGTTGAGCCTGCCGTCGAAGCTCGGTCACGAAAAGGTGGCTATGAGCACGGCAGCGAGCGTAGCCAAGCTAATGGGATTCTCTGAGGACCGCATTGAGGATTTGAAGACCGCGGTCGCGGAAGCCTGCATTAACTCGATCGAGCACGGTAACCGGATGGATGAGTCTTTGAAAGTGGGAATAATCCTTTCGATGACTGCGACGACGCTGGAAATCAGGGTCTGCGATCAGGGAAGCGGTCCGGGTGCGAAGACTCCCACCCCGGACATTGATTCAAAGATGGGTGGTGAGGAGAACCCTCGCGGCATGGGAAAGTTTCTGATCCAAGCGTTGATGGATGAAGTGGAGTGGATCAACTCTCAGCCGACTGGCAGTTGCGCGCGCTTGGTGATCCATTTGGAGAAGCCGGAGGGGGAGTAAATGCAGAATAGGACAACCAGCGTCAGAGTGAGCGAGACAGCAGGACCTTCCGGCAAGGCCATAACGGTTTTGCGCTTTTCAGGAGATATCACCAGCACGTCCAAAGAGACGGTGCTTGGCACCTATCAGGGTCTGCCACCCGAGGTGAAGCGTATCCTGTTGGATCTCTCGAAGGTGGAGTACATGAATTCGAGTGGGATCGCGCTGATCATTCAGGTGCTGATGGAAGCACGCAACACCGGGCAGTCGGTCCAAACTTTCGGTCTATCCGATCATTTTAGGAAGGTTTTTACCATGGTCGGCATGACGAAATATACAGATCTTCACGCTGACGAGTTATCGGCATGCGCGGCATTCACGGAATAGCTTGTGAGGCAAACGGCAACCCCGCAGCTGACCGTTTCTTCATAGTGCAAGACCCAATAGTGAGCGTTTGCTTATGGGCTCATGACTGCGCAGTACGGTGAAATGAACGCTTCGTTCATTCGCGTACTCAATCTGCAACGCATGCTTTACGAGAATGAGACGGGTTACATCGATGCCCTGGAACATTCCTGAACTAGCAGCGTCGCTCTGAGCGGATTTCTGCTTGAAGGTGGACTCATGACGCCGGATTCGATGGAGTTGGACAAGCTCCCAAGCGAGATCGATCGGATGGAATCAATGGATCAGACTTTCAGCATGTTCGACACGCCAGATTTCCAATAGAAAAGTAATCTCGCGGACGCAGCACGGCTCAAGCTGACGAAGTCCCATCTGGCCTTCATGCCGCGGGTACGACGTTGACCCGGACATGCCCGTCTTTGAGAGCAGCCACTGTGATGGTTATGGCTCGCTTTTCGATGAGTGGCATCAGTTCGATGAACATAGATTTCCCTTTCCTTACTGCATGAGCCCGGTCAACGATTGAGCGCGGCGAAGTCAGTCGATGGGCGAGAACAACTTGGAGTGTCTCGCAAACACCGGGGTAAACTCCTCTGGACCGACGTCTCCCGATTCTGAAGAGCAACGCAACGAAGAAACCCCACTCCTCGCCAAGGACGCGAGAA
>JBAUYE010000008.1:0-1782 GCA_049584615.1 Candidatus Sulfotelmatobacter sp. | reverse complement strand
AGAATTCCGGCTTGCCGCGCTACGAGCAGGCGAAGCTGAATGAAATGGCTAAAGAGCGGGTGCTGGCGGGCTTCCAACTAGGGTTTCATGCGATCGGCGACGAGGGCGTGCAGATGGCGCTGGATGCGTTTGCCGAAGCCGAAAAGGCCGCGCGCGAGCAGAAAGTGAAGGCCCCAAACGGTGGCAGCGATTTCCGTTTGCGCATCGAACATGCGCAGATCACCACGCCGGCACAGATCGCACGCTTCAAGGAGTTGAAGGTGATTGCGTCCATGCAACCCAGCCAGTTGCTCAGTGATATGCGCTGGGCAGAGGACCGGCTGGGGGCGAAGCGGGCCGCGAACTCCTACGCGTGGGCGTCATTCCTGAACAAAGGTGTGACGCTGGCCTTTGGCACGGACTATCCGGTAGAGCCGGTATCGCCGTTCCGCGGGCTGTACGCGGCCGTCACGCGCAAGAGCGAGAACGGCAAGCAGGAATATTTTCCCGAGCAGAAGCTGACCATGGATCAGGCCATTGCGGCTTACACTACCGGCTCGGCCTTCGCCGAATTCGAGGAGAAAGAGAAGGGTGAGATGGCGCCGGGGATGCTGGCGGATTTTGTGGTGCTCGATCGCGACATCACTGCGGCGTCCGCAGAAAAGGAGTTGGCGACCAAGGTGCTGCTGACCGTGGTGGGCGGGAAGAGGGTGTACGAGGCGAAGTCACTGGGGGAGTAAATCGCAGCCGAATCAAATCTTATATCAATCCTTCCCGCATAGTCATTTCCTTCCATTGCATAAAACAGAAAGCCGGATTCATGCGTCTAATCCCCTGTGACCTCTGGACCGGATTTGCTTAATCCCGAGGACTTACGAGTGGCACTGCGGCTTCGGCAAACGGGTATAATTAGGAATTCGTACAGTTTTCGGAGGAATTCAGGCATATGGATTCGCAGGCGATTTGGCTGCGTTTGAAGACGCATCGGTGGGTTTATTCGTTCAGCATTGTGGCTACGCTGGCTCTGGGTATCTTGATTGGCACGGTGGTTTCCTCCGGAGTGAAGGGCAAGGAGCAGAAGTCCTCGGATGCGAGCCCGCTCTCGGTTCCCGCGCCGCAGCAGCTTTCCAATACGTTCTCGCAAATCGCCAAACAGTTGGGGCCGTGCGTGGTCAACATCAACACCGAATCGACCATCAAGACGCCGCACCGGCGCCGGGGCGAGCAGAATCCCGATGACGACGATAATGGCGGCGGTGGCGGCATGGATGACTTCTTCAACCACTTCTTCGGCGGCCCGGGCGGGCAAGGCGGCGCAGGTGGCGGTGACGGCGAGATACGTGAGCGCTCGCTGGGTTCGGGCGTCATCGTAGATCCGAAAGGCTACATCGTTACCAACCGGCACGTGGTGGAGAAGGCGGACAGGATCCGGGTGCGGCTACAGGACGATCCGCCGGGCGTGCAGCACGACGCCAAGGTGATTGGGGAAGACCAGGAGACCGATCTGGCGGTCATCAAGATTGACTTGGACCGGCCGGTGCCTTCGGCGAAGATGGGCAATTCTGATGGCATGCAAGTGGGCGACTGGGTGCTGGCTATCGGCAGCCCGTTTGGGCAAGTGGGTACGGTGACGGCTGGCATTGTTTCCGCCAAGGGCAGGGACATTGTGCCGGGCCGGCAGTTCCAGGTGTTCATTCAAACCGATGCGGCGATTAATCCCGGGAATTCCGGCGGACCGCTGGTCAACATGAACGGCGAAGTGATTGGCATCAACACCGCGATTCTGAGCGAGACCAACGCCTA
>JBAUYE010000007.1:0-5706 GCA_049584615.1 Candidatus Sulfotelmatobacter sp. | reverse complement strand
TCGATTACTTTATCGCTGTATGACATTTTTTTCTCCAGGTTTCAATGTTTCAACGCTTCAAGGTTTCAATGATTCAGGCTCCAGAGCTTCAAGGACTTTGAAGCCTGAAACTCTGAAACCTTGAACCCTGCTTTTACTCTCCTGCCCACTTCACGTCCTTCAGATTGATGCCTTCCTTTGCCATTTCGTAGAGCGGAGAAAGCTCGCGGAGGCGCTCGACGGTTTCGATGACGCGGTCGGCCACGTAATCGACTTCGGCAGCAGTGTTGAAGCGGCCGATGCCGAAACGGATCGAGCTGTGTGCCAGGTCGTCGCCGGTGCCGAGAGCCTTCAATACATAAGATGGTTCAAGCGTCGCGGAGGTGCACGCCGAACCGCTCGAAACTGCGATGTCGTTGATGCCCATCAGCAGCGATTCGCCTTCGACATAGGCAAAGCTGATATTCAGGTTGCCGGGGAGGCGATGCTCCACGGAACCGTTGATGTAAGTTTCGTCGAGACGGTTCATGATGCGGTCGCGCAGGCGATCGCGCAGGCTGGCCAACTGGACTGCCTCGCGGGACATTTCTTCCGAGGCGATTGCGCAAGCCTTGCCCAAGCCAACGATACCGGCGACGTTGAGCGTGCCGGAGCGCATGCCGCGCTCGTGGCCGCCACCGTCGATGATGGCGGAAATCTGCACCCGCGGGTTCTTGCGGCGAACATACAAGGCGCCGACACCTTTGGGGCCGTACATTTTATGGGCGGAGATCGACATCACGTCGATATTTTGTTTGTTCACATCAATGGGAATCTTGCCGATGGCCTGCGTGGCGTCGGTGTGGAAGATAATGCCGCGCTCGCGACAAAGCTTGCCGATTTCCGCGATGGGCTGCACTACTCCGATTTCGTTGTTGGCGGCCATGATGCTTACCAGGATGGTTTTGTCATCCATGGCGCGCTTCAGTTCTTCGAGATCGATCAGGCCGTCCTTCTGGACCGGCAGGTAAGTCACGCGATAACCGTATTTCTCGAGGCGTTTGCAGGTATCGAGCACGGCCTTGTGCTCGGTGACCGCGGTGATGATGTGATTGCCTTTCTCGCGGTACATCTCGGCTACGCCTTTGATGGCGAGGTTGTCGCTCTCGGTGGCGCCTGATGTGAAGATGATTTCTTTGGTGGTGGCGCCGATCAGCTTGGCGATGCGCTCCCGAGCCGTCTCCACGCCTTCTTCGCCAGCCCAGCCGAACGAGTGGTTGCGGCTGGCGGCGTTGCCGAATTTTTCCATGAAATAGGGCAGCATCTCCTCCAGCACGCGGGGATCCATGGGCGTTGTGGCGTGGTTGTCCATATAAATGGGAAGCTTCACTCCCTGAGGAACGGCGTGCTGGGTGACTGGAAGCTGCTGGGGGATCTTTACATCCGTGCTCATAATTGCTTCTCCTACCTTGTTCGTTAATTGCCTGGTCTTCTACTTCTCATTCTTCTCACTTCTTGCTAAACGATTGTGACCAGTTCGGCCGGCTTGATGGTGGCGCTTGGGGCCGCTTCTGGCTCTTCCCGCATATGAGAGATCTTGATGCGTTTCAGCACGGCTTCGATGCTCTCATTTACCTTGCGCAACGGTTCGCGGATGTTGCAGCGGTCGCTCTGACCGCACTCCCCGCGAACGGTGACACAGGATGTGATGAACAAAGGGCCGTCGATGGCCTGAATTACTTCGAAGGCTGAAATCGTGTGGGCCGCGCGCGCCAACCTGTAACCACCGTTGGTGCCGTGCTGCGAATGCAACAAACCAGCCTTCACCAGGCGCTGCAGAATCTTGGCAAGAGCCTCGGGCGGGATGCCGAAGGAATCGGCAACGTCCTTTGCGCTGGCGCTGCGAGTGCCCTCGTGCGCGTGGTCGGCCAAGTGCTTCATGGCCATCAGCGCGTAGTCCGCCTTTTTGGTTAACTTGAGCATTCTGATGCCTGAAAGGCCCGAGAATCCGATCGATAGGGGCAAATCGGAATTCCGACCTTTTCCGTCGTAATTCATTCTACGTCTATAACCCAAGATTACGCAAGCTCTTGCAGCCAGCCGTTGGAGACGCCATTCAATGGTAACTATTGGCGATTGAATGGTTTAGTGCTTGGCGATGATTTTGGTCGGAATTCCTGGAAGCGCGAAGGAAGCTGGCATGCCCGGCTTGTTAGAAACGAGAGAAGAAATTCACCGTGACGTAATAGCGAGGGACTTGACAACTGGCGAAGCAGGGCTAAAATACCGGAAATTCCCGCGAATCCGCCCCTCCGGCGTTTGATGAGGGCGGGCGTCCGGATTTATGACCTCAAAGCCGTTCTCTCATCCTCAAAACGCGGGCAAGGAACCTTGCAAACATCCGCGCGTACAAATCGTCAGCCGCGAAGAAGACGCTGAGTTTGTGGAGTGCCTCGAGTGCCGCGAAGTCTTCGAGTCGAGCGAACTCAAAGACATGAGCATCGAGGAAAACAGCGAAGGCGAAGCCCAGGAATCATAGTCTACGCTTCGCAAGCCGGACTCCTAAGAACCAGACCAGCGAAGGCGCGAAGGTACAGCCTGTGATCACCATAGTAACCCGCGCGCCGCGTTTCGCCTTGTTCCTGACAAACCGGCTCTGCTAGTGTGCGAGCCGGGGGCGTGCATTCTGCACGTTGCAAACTCATGCCTGGCGTAGCGCTGGTGGTCGACGACTCCATGCTGATCCGGTATACCGTCTGCCGCTTTCTGGAAGAACGCGGCTTTGCGGTAGAGTCTGCTACTAACGGCCTGGAGGCGTTGCAGATTCTCGAGCGCGTGCGTCCCGAACTGATCGTTACCGACATGCAAATGCCAAAAATGTCGGGCACCGAACTGATCACGGCGGTGAAGAAGAACCCCGAAACTGCCAAAATCCCGATCATTATTGTTGCGGGGCGCGCCAGCGGCTTCGACGAACAGGAAAAGCGTGCCAACTTTGCCATCTATAAAGATATCGACATCCAAGCCCAGCTGGAGAAGGCGCTGGATGCCGTGATGGGGAAAAGCAACGGGCACGGAGCCGGCAAGTAGGCGGCGTTTAGCAGTTCGCCGTTAGCTTGAACCTCAACCGCCGATTCAGCGCAAGGGAAGACTCGCCTCTGCAGAAAAATCGATGGCAGCAAAATCCTTTGCCAGAAACTTGGGATAGGCCGCAGCCGCAATCATGGCGGCATTGTCGGTGGAAAGCGGCCGCGACGGGAAATAGACGGGCAGGCCATCTTGAGCGCCGTCGCGCTCAAAAGTACTCCGCAATTCGTTGTTCGCCGCCACTCCGCCGGTGACGAAAAGCGTCGCCACCTCGTAAGCGCGGGCCGCGGCCAGAGTTTTGCTCACCAGATCTTCCACCATCGCACGCTGAAATGAAGCGACCAGGTCGAGAGTCTGCCGATCGCAGCTGGCAAGGTAGTCTTCAAGCTTCGGCTTGGAAATTTGCGCCAGAGCCTCGCGGCGGATCTCGATGGAACGATGCATGTCGTGAATCTCCACGTAACGCAGCACGGCAGTCTTGATGCCGCTGTAGGAGAAGTCAAAACGGGGGCGTTCGCTCTTTGTTGCTGTTGTTGTTTCCTTCTGCCCTTTTCCGTCGCGGCGATCGCGATGCTTAATCTGCGCGGGCAGGAACTTCACGGCTGTCAGATCGCCATGCGGCGCGAGCCGGTCGATGATCGGGCCTCCGGGATAACCGAGGCCGAGCAATTTTGCGACTTTGTCGAAAGCCTCGCCGGCAGCGTCATCGCGAGTGTGGCCGATGTTTTCGTAAGTCCAACCTTGATTGTGCTGCGCGGCCAGATATAGATGTGTGTGCCCTCCGGAGACAACTAAAGCGAGCACGGGAAATTGCAGCTCATGATTGCCCTTCTGCCGCTCTTCGAGCAGCACGGCATGGATGTGCCCTTCGAGATGGTTGACCGCAATCAGCGGCTTGTCGAGGGCGAAGGCCAACGCCTTGGCATAGCTGATGCCGACCAGCAATGCTCCGGCAAGGCCGGGGCCCTGCGTGACTGCGATCGCGTCGACCGAGTTCAAAGTCTTATTGGCACTGGCCAGCGCTTGCCGGACCACGGGTACGATTGCCTTCAAGTGCTCCCTCGACGCCAACTCGGGCACGACGCCTCCGTAAGGCTGATGCGTGGCGATCTGTGACGCAACGATGTTTGACATCAACTGTTCTCCCGAGCGGACCACCGCCGCAGCGGTTTCGTCGCAGGAACTTTCGATGCCGAGGATGTAGGCGTCTGGCATAATCAATTCGCGTTTCTAGGTCTGCTCTAGCTTAATGCAAAATATGTCGCGTCGGGTTAATTGCCCAAGGTCGACGCTCCGATGTTGAAAGAGTTTGCCATCTCGATCATCCAGACTCTGCGCCAGCAAGGTTTTCTGGCCTACTTGGCAGGTGGATGTGTGCGAGATCTGCTGCTGAAGCGGGAGCCTGTGGATTATGACGTTGCGACCAGCGCAACGCCCGCGCAAGTTATGGAGATCTTTCCTGACACCTACGCGGTGGGAGCTCAGTTTGGAGTCGTGCTGGTGCCGCTACCCGATGTCCTGATCGACGATCAGCGCATTTCCATAGGCGAAGGCGCCTTGCCGAAATCCCGAGCCGTAGAAGTCGCGACTTTCCGCAGCGATCTTGGCTACTCCGATGGGCGGCGTCCCGATGAAGTGCGTTTCAGCCTGGACCCGCGCGAGGACGTTGCGCGCCGCGATTTTACGATCAACGGCATGATGCTCGATCCGGTGAGCGGCGAGGTACTCGACTTTGTGGGCGGCCGCAGAGATCTCGAAGCCGGGATTGTTCGCACAATTGGCGATCCAGAGCTGCGTTTTGCGGAAGACAAATTGCGCATGCTGCGGGCGGTGCGTTTCGCCGCGCGATTCGAATATGTGATCGAACCGCGGACGCTGGCTGCAATTCAGCGGCTGGCTCACGAAATTCAGGTGGTGTCGCGCGAGCGGGTTCGCGACGAGCTTACGAAGATGCTGACCGAAGGCCACGGTTGGCGGGCGTTTCTTTTGCTGGATGAAAGTGGGCTGCTGAAAGAAGTTTTGCCGGAGATCACGGCGATGAAGGGCGTCCAGCAGCCGCCTGAGTTTCATCCTGAGGGCGATGTGTTTGTTCATACGCTGCTGCTGCTGGAGAACCTGCCGCGTCCTTGCCCGCCTACGCTGGCGTGGGGCGCGCTGCTGCACGACGTGGGCAAACCTGCGACGTTTCGCGTGGCGCCCGACCGGATCCGCTTCGATGATCATGTGGATGTGGGCGTCAAGATTGCCGAGGAGATCTGCGCACGTTTGCGGTTCTCGAATCACGACAAAGCCCAGGTGCTCGCGCTGGTCGACAATCACATGCGTTTTGGGCACGTCACGCGCATGAAGGAGTCGACGCTGAAGAAATTCTTTCGCTTGCCCGGTTTTGACCAGCATCTCGCATTGCATCGCGCCGACAGCCTGGCCAGCCATGGCAATCTGAACACGTATGAATTGATCCGGACGAAGCTGGCCGAGATTCCGCCAGAGAAGATTCGTCCCGCGGCGTTGGTGACTGGCGACGACTTGATTGCTGCAGGATATGCGCCGGGGCCGAGGTTTCGTGAGATTTTGGAGGCTGTGGAAGATGCGCAACTCGATGGGCGGTTGCTTTCACGCGACATGGCGCTTGAGTTCGTCAAGCACCAATTTCCCCTATGA
>JBAUYE010000006.1:0-9634 GCA_049584615.1 Candidatus Sulfotelmatobacter sp. | reverse complement strand
GGCGAAGGTGATCATCCTGATCTGTGGGGATTTGGTGACGGCAAGAGGGCGTTCTTCTGGATCAAGCAAGGGAAGCCTGATCCGGCGTCCATTCACTGGGGGTTCATGGCCGAAAGCAACGGTAAAGTTGATGAATTCTACAGGGCGGCAATATCCGCTGGTGCCAGGGACAATATTTCACCGCGGGCACGAGTGGAATACTATCCGGGATACTACGCCGCCGATGTATTTGACCCGGACGGGTATTCGTTCGAAGTCGTCCATAAAAGCTAGGAATGAAACCACACATCGCCAAGAGACCGGAATCACGACAACAGTGGTTGCCTACAGGCAAGGATGCTGGGTCGGTAGAAACGCAGGAACATGCGAACAGCAGCAGCCTGGCGCTGTACGCATAAAAGCTAAGAACATCACCGTGGGAGATTTCTGGCTGACCAAGCCGAGATCTCCCGTTCTCGTCTTTAGCCGGACAGTTTCCGGTTTGCCCGTCGTTCGGCAGGACGCGCTATCGTAATTTCTTGCTGTACAGTATTTCCGGCAGCACGTGCGGTCTCGAAGTAGCTCGGACTCCGCAAATAGGAGGATTGAATGGCGCAAGTATGGTTAGTCACAGGTAGTTCTCGCGGTCTGGGTCGCGCAATTGTCGAAGCGGGCCTTTTGGCGGGCAATAAGGTGTTGGCGACAGCTCGCGACATTGACTCACTGCGTGAGCTATCGGAGCGCTACGGTGACCAGGTGAAGCTCTTCGAGCTGGACGTGACCGACGAGTCGTCGGCTGCCGGTGCGGTGAAGACGGCAATCGATGCGTTTGGCTCGCTGGACGTTGTTATCAACAATGCAGGATATGGCAATCTCTCGTCCGTCGAAGATACGCCGATGTCGGATTTCCGCGCACAGATAGAAACCAATCTCTTCGGGACAATCATCGTGACGAAGGCAGCTCTCCCGTACTTTCGCGAAAGGAAGGCGGGCCATTTCGTTCAGTTTTCCTCGATGGGCGGAAGGATCGGACCCCCAGGGCGCGGGCCTTATTCGGCGGCGAAATGGGGCGTAGAAGGTTTCTCCGAAGTTTTGTCGCGCGAAGTGGCACCGCTAGGCATCAAGGTCACGATCATCGAGCCGGGTGGCTTCCGCACGGACTTCGCCGGCAGTTCCACCAAGCTGAGCGAAGGGCATCCCGAATACGACTCGACTGTTGGAGCGAGGGCCAGGTTTCAGCGCGCTTATAACGGTAAGCAGCCCGGAGACCCGAAGAAGGCGGCTCAAGCGATCGTTCGGCTGACGCAGGAACAGAAACCTCCGTTGCGACTGTTGCTCGGCAGCGATGCGTATAACGGGGCGGAGAAGAACGACCTTGCACGATTAGAAGAAGCGAGAGCCTGGAAAGAACTCAGCCTGTCCACCGATTTCTAGTCGGACCTTGGCATGAACGTCTACCGGAGTTCGACTACGATGCAAATGGATGCGAAGTACAAAGCAGTGAAGCAGAGTCGCTGCATGACGCGGGGTTTTTATCAACGTGCGGCCGCTCTCCACCATCACGCTCGTGGAACCCCTTTTTAGCGGCGAGCGGCAGCAACCTGGCTTTTCTCTGGAGGGCACACGCGCAGTCCGGCTTCGAGAGGGGACAATCGCTGACCGTTCGTAAGCTATAGGGACCGGTCTACGAGGAGTCGGGGAGCAATTACGATATGGCTTGAGTCGTACACATCAAACCTCCGATCGTCATTCGTTCCCCGCTCCCGAAGTCGTACAGCCACATCCGGCTCTAGGCTGAGAGCAGTCTCTCCGCTTCTTCGGAACCTGAGTTTACCCTCACGACGAATTGTCATCTGTGCGCGGACTGGCTAGGATCACAACCGAAAGTCCACAGGGCCCAAGGCAAGAAGAGCGAGCGGAAGGAGAATGTCATGAAAAACGGGATCAACATGTTGCTGTTAGTGTTGGCTGGTTCCCTGGCGCTGTGCTTCGGAACGATCTCATGCACGAAAAGCAAGGGCACTGACGAGACAACCTCGGCCGACGCGTCAACGAAACCAACGATCCAAGCTCAGACCCAACCGGATTTCGACAAACAGCGCCAGGACGCCGAACAGCAAGCCCGACCAGGCGTCGAGAAAGAGCGAAAACAGGCTGAGGAGGAAGCCGGTAGAAGCCTGGATCAGGATGCCATTGCGGCCATAGCCGAAACTCAACTCGCGATCGACGCCCTTGCCTCCAACAGGACGGACATGGCCATGCAGGCCATTGAGCAAGCCACGGGCAAGATCAACGTGCTGCTGGCGCGGGATCCGGCAACCGGGCTCATCCCGGTCAGCGTCCGCGTGGAGGTCATCGACACCGCTCCGAACGACACGAAGACAATCAAGGATCTCGCTCGGCAAGTATCGACCGCAATAGCGGCGAAAGACTATCCGGCGGCGCGCGTCGTGCTTGACGCTCTAACCAGCGAAATCCGCGTGCGCACCTATAACCTGCCATTGGGGACATACCCCGACGCCCTGAAGGAGGCCGCGCGCTTGCTCGATCAAAAGAAGAATGACGATGCCAGCAATGTATTGTTGACTGCCCTGAACACCTTGCTGGTGGTCGATCGGGTCACTCCTTTGCCACTGGTTTTCGCGCGCGAGGCGCTTGACGCGGCCAAGGGTCAGAGCCAAAGCGACAAAGCCGCAGCGCAAACGCTCGTACAAACCGCCAAGAATGAGATTGAGCGGGCCAAGGAACTTGGCTATGCGGCGCAAGCTCCCGAATACGTGGAATTGAGTGCCGATGTCTCGACCCTCGAGACACAACTCAAAGGCAATTCCGACGCGGGTTCGGTGTTCGCCAAACTCGAGGATAAATTGTCCGCGTTTCTGAAACGGCAGTCCCAACAAGAGCGGCGCTAGGTGCAGTTCGGCGGTGGTTCGACAGCGAAAGGGGCATACGCATTGCGAGCTACGAGAGATGTACATCGGTAGCAATCCAGACCAGAGCGAGGAAGAAAATGCAATGTTCAGAACGAAAGACAAGCATCACGACGACTTTTCTGGTAGTGGCCCTACTGGTCGGATGGTCAGTCAGTCCAGCGTTGGCCCAGGAGCCACCTCAACATTCCCCGGAACAACTGGACAAGCTGGTCGCTCGTATAGCGTTATACCCGGACCCGCTCCTGGCGCAGGTTCTCGCCGCCGCGACGTATTCCGACCAGATTCCCGCTGCAGCCGAGTGGGCCGATGAACACCATTACTTGACCGGGGACGTGCTCGCCAAGGCCATTGCCGACGACCATCTGTCGTGGGATCCGAGCGTACAGGCATTACTCCCTTTTCCGTCTGTTCTGGAGATGATGGCCGACGACATGGAATGGACGCGGGAGTTGGGCGACGCTTTTCTCGCGCAGCGCCAAGACGTGATGGATGCGGTCCAGCGAATGCGGCAAAAGGCCAAAGACTATGGCTATTTGCGCAGCAACGATCAAATCATCGTAACCGGCGGGCCCTATATTGAGATCGATCCCGTGGATCCCGCTTTCATCTGCGTGCCGGTCTATGACCCACTGGTTGTTTTTTGGCCGCCTCGGCCCGGAATTGTTGTGGGCGCTGCTATCAGCTTCGGCTTTGTCGTCAACCTAGGCGTGGCATTTCGCCCGTGGGGATGGGGCGTCGTCCGCTTTGACTGGGGCGCGCACGCGCTATTCATCAACAACGTCGTTTGGGGACGCACATGGTTCAACCGCGGCTTCTATGTGCACCCGTACGCCGATTTACATCGTTGGCAGTTTTCAGATCGCATTGAGGGCCACAGATTGATCCCACGTAGCGCAATCGAACGGCGGGCGGCGCGCCTAGGACTTGCCCGTCCGATCGAGCGCCACCGATAGAGGGGCGACGCGTGGAAATCCTCGACGGATCGAAACTGGAAACGACGGGCGGTTCGTCCTGCGGCCGACTTGAGTGACTGCTCATGAGCTATCGGACCTGATCTCGTCCTTCTGGAAATACGGACAAGCCAGGGCCAAGCTGGAACACCTTGAGCAGAAGTTGGAGATTGCGAGCAATTAAGATTTCTTGGCTGCCCCGTTAGTGCGCCCCCGGTGGCTGGGCCGCTCGCTTGCGGTCCGGCCATCTTTTAGAAGGAGTAAGGCTTGGAACAGCAGTTGCAAAAGCATCTTTCGATGGATACAGCCACAATGGATAAAGCAAGGGTGGACAGAGCAACGATGGACAAAGACACTCGCATGCCGGGCTATGCTTCCGTGGGTTGGACGTGTAGCGCTTGCGGCGAACTCATCAGCGCCATTGAGGACGGCTGGGTCGAATGGCTGGCTGGCGAAGACGAACACGGAGCTACTCGGTTGAAGGGTTTGAGGCTGGTTCATCGAAATGGAGTCCGAGGATCCAATCACGCCCGCTGCCAGTACGACGATCGATTTGAATTCCGGAGGGAGCAGAGCATTGTTGAAGGTCTGCCCCTGGAGAGATTTGTCGGGGTGGATGGGTTGATGATCCTGCTGTCGTTGATCGCAGACCGTGAAATGCCAACCTCCGATGTACTCGAACTGGCAAAGAGAGTACAGATCCCAGGATATGAACAGACTCGTGAGTTGTTTCACGAAGCAATCGACGCGGGAGTAGTAGCACCTTTAGTCGGGGAGGGTTTTTATATGCAATCGGAGATTCAGGAGTTGCTCCGGTGGACGAGATCTGGAGAGCGGCCATTTAGGCAGCCACATTTCGATACCTAGAGCATCGGCGAGGTTCTCGAACCTCTGTTGCTCTTCCGCTTCGGACATCTGCGTCATACCCAACTGCATGGGGATCTACAGTGTCAAGTATCCCTACTTCTAAAGTCTTATGAGTACCTCTGACGCGGGGCTAACACGTTTCTACGCGTCCCATCGGAATCCAGGCTCATTCTCATGAGGAATTGTGACGGAAACGCCGGAACGCTACGATCCGTTCGTAGCGAGTAAGAAACCTCACCAACAGTTCGCAAGGAGAGCATATGAAGCTTCGAAGCCGTTTTTCACTTGTCTGTATGGCGGTGCTGATTGCAACAACCGCTGCATTTGCGCGAGAAGTCATCACCGACTATGACCACCACGTTGACTTCAACCATTACAAAACTTATTCCTGGGCGAAGGTCGAGACGCCGAATAGCCTCTGGGATGATCGCATCAAGGATGCGATTGAAACAGAACTGGCGGCAAAAGGCTGGACGCACGTCCCGGCTGGCGGGGATGTTTCAATCGTCGCTGTCGGCACCACTCATGAAGGTCAAACTCTGGAGACGTTCTATACCGGACTGGGTTGGCGCTGGAGGGGATTCGGCGAGGCGATCACTGAAGCACAGCCTTACCATGTGGGTACGCTCGTCGTCGACATGTTTGACACGACCACGATGAGATTGATTTGGCGCGGATCAGCGAGCGACGTTCTCGCCAGCAAACCGGAAAAAAATATCAAAGAACTTGAGAAAGATGTACACAAGATGTTCGAGCACTTTCCCCCCGCGTTCTAGCACCAGGACCTCTAGGGAGTCTTTGCGATGCGGTGATGCTTGGCTTCGCTGGGTTGGGAGCGCGGACGCTCAAGTCCGCGCTCCGCTTTCCACAGCAATGCCAATTCACATTTCGATTTTAACTTGAGTTTGACATGGTCGAGGACAGATTACGCCGCCGCTTTGACTACTATCTGGGCAAGACCGAGATAGTCATCTACTCCGTTCTCGCACTGTTGCTGGCTGTAACGGCCTTTGTGACCATCGCAACCGCGGGCCAAATACTCTGGATCGGTCTCAGTCATTGGACTGTTGCAGCCCAGACTCTGAGGGTATTGAACCAACTTCTCATTGTGCTGATGCTGGTGGAGATTCTGCATACACTACGTATCTCCATTCGCTCCCATGTTCTGGTTATAGAACCCTTTCTGATGGTCGGACTGATTGCCTCAATTCGCCGCGTTTTGGTGATTACCCTGGAAGCAGCCACGCTCACAAAAGAAGGTGCATGGGCGACCGAAGGCTCAAGAGCTATTTTCCACTCTTCGATGATTGAACTTGGTTTGTTGGGTCTGCTGATCCTTGTACTGGTAGCTTCCATTGCACTTCTGCGTCGCTGCGCTCCGGCATCGAAGGACTTGTCGGAACTCTGAAGTCCGACTCTTTTCCCCCCAAGGATGCGTAAGGATGCCCCTATTTACAGCCAAGTGCAACGATTCTGTCTGGACGGTCGCTATCAGATCGGGCAGGATGCGGGCCGCCTCGATAGCTACTTCCGAGGTAGTAGGAACACATAAGCCCCAAAGCCTACCCCGCTCTAGATGTCCCTTCGCAAGCAGAGGTCGCTCTCACGATCAATTGTTGCCAAACTCACCAATCGTTAACATGTGCAAGCGTGATGAACATGCACATTCAGATGCTTTGGACGACGACTGCGGTGGGCCAAGACTTGATACTGGATCCATTTCCGCTCTTGTCGGCATCCCGAAGACTGCTGGCTGAGAACGGCACCCTGCCGGAAGGCCAAGGATCGATCGGGACAGATATCGTGCAGTTTCGTCGCTCAAAAGCGATGGGAGGCAGCGAAGTGGACCCTTTGTATCTGCTTCTCTGCGCATTTGAATGGCGCGCGGAGTGCAGCGAGGAAGCCATATGGGAATTGTTAAGCGCGTTAGCCTGCCCAGATGCTGGCACAAGGCTGGTGGCGGAATCTCTTTTGAGGGAATGCCAATGAGCCCCCAGTGCCTTCAGCATGCAGAACAATCTCGTAGCTGCGAGCGAAAAGACGAAAACAGGATCTGTAAGGGGCCGCGTGCAACGAAGACGATACGACCGATGGCGAGTAGAAAGAACATCCCAGGAATCGCGCTGCTCTCTTTGCTGTTAGCCATGGCGGCTGCGGCGCAGACTCCGCGTGGAGGGACTTCCGAGACTAACTCACAGGATTCCGAGAGGCGATCAGCGGGACAGATCCAGACGCCCAACCGGCCGGCGTCGCCGCTGTTCAAGGGAAGCCAGGGCAAGCAGAGAACGGAAATTCACTTCGATCCTGCAACTCGGACGGTAACCATTAAGTTGCTCGTGCAGGATCCCAACGGATACTTCATTCCCAACCTAGGTCGGCAGAATTTTGCTGTCTACGAGAACGGCATCCAGCAACAGAATACGACGATCGAAGTTGAACATGCGCGAGCTTCCTTGGGCTTGCTTATTGAGTTTGGCGGCCAAGCGCCGGGCATGAACCGGGATCTCGGCGAAGAGGTGTCAAGCGCCAGCCAACTCTTGCTGGATGAAATAGGTCATGACGACAGTCTTGGCGTCTGGAAGTATAGCGAAGCTGTTCAGAAGTTGAGCGAGTTTTCAAATGACAAGGAAGCCTTCAAGACTCTATTTCTGGGGTTAGGCACACCCGAGCTTTCGGAGACCAATCTCTACGACGCGATAATTTTCACCCTTGAGCAAATGCGGCACGTCACGGGGCGCAAGGCGATTCTCCTGATTTCTTCGGGCGTCGATACTTTCAGCAAGGCTAGCTATCAAGATGCTTTGAAAGCAGTCCAGGAATCCGATACCCCGATTTACGCCCTGGGCCTGGGGCGAATGTTGAGCGAAGCTGCTGACCTCCATCCTCATACAGGGGCATTAGCCCAGATCGATTGGACCAAGGCAGAGAAAACGCTGGAAGAGATTTGCAGAATGTCAGGAGGTCGAACCTACATCCCGCAAGATACTCTCGATTTCTCGCCAGTCTATGACGACATGCTGGAGCACCTGAAGGTGCGGTATGTAATTACTTACTCTTCTCCCAGCAACGTCGATCTGAACTCTCCTCGGACTGTGCGCGTCGAACTCATCGACCCGAAGACAGGCGGGCCACTCAACATCATCGACTCCAGCGGCAAGCCAATTCGCGCCAAAGTTGTGGCTCAGGACAGCTACACGCCTGGTTTAGCGTCGGTACGATAAAAACCGATGGGCTTTGGCAGATAGCGAGACAAATAACATTCGCTGCACTTTGGCCTTGGCCTTCCCATTCAAGTGTGGTTTCCTCATGTGCAGGAACATGCGTTCTGACAGGACTCGTAAGGGCGCGTTAGACGTCGGTGATGCGTATTCTTATAACGTTCGCGCTAGCTGTTCGACCGCCGAGCGTGACGTACTCGCTGGAAACGGACGTAAGCAGCTGATTGATCCGTGACGGATTACGCGGCGCCAAGGTGCTCCGCTGCCTCGGTTGCAAAACGATCCGTCATACTCATGGAGAATGGCAATGCTGCGATCAAACGTGTTCCTAGTCCGGGCAAGCTGTTGACGATCAGCTTCCCACCCATGCGCTCGGCCCGTTTTCGCATGTTGTTTAGACCGGCGCCGTGGCTAGCGCCGGGCCTAGGATCACCGACGAATCCGCGACCGTCATCGAAAATGCAGAGCTGCACTTCCCGCTTCTGGTATACCAAGTCAAGGTGGACTGTGGTTGCGTTCGAGTGTTTCAACACGTTCGCCAGCGCCTCCCTCCCAATCCTCAGTAACTCGCGGCGCAGTTCCAGCGGCAGCGCACCGGTTTCCGGCTGAAGAGAAAGCTTGAGCTCTACCGGAGTGCCGGCAAACAACTGCTGGGCGAGGAACGATAGCGCGGGAGCCAAGTCTTCATTCTCGAGGGATTCGTGAGATAACGTCCACATTGTGCGTCGCGCTTCCGCCAGACTCTCGAAGGCCATTTCGTGTGCGCAACGAAAATGACTGCGAGCTTTTTCGGGTTCGTCTGCGAGCTCATGCTCGGCGGCATTCAGCATAAGCATGATCGCGTTCAGACTTTGGCAGAGTGTGTCATGGAGATCGGCGGCCATACGGTTGCGCTCGTTCGACACAGCGTCTTCGCGAAGCTGTAACTCCTCGTCGTTGTGATGCGTAATATCAAACAGAGTTGCAATCATGCCGGTGACTTCCTGGTGGCTGGTAATAGGGGCGGCGCTAAACAGAACGTCGGAAGAGCCACCACCCGGCCGAACAAAGCAACACTCCTGGCCATTGGTTGTTTCCCCGCGCAAGGCTTTCATACACGGAGACTCCTCCGCAGGAATGTTATAGCCGTTGGGATCCCGCATTTCGCCCCAAATATCTGGCATGTAAGTGATAGGTTCTCCTTGTGGACCGTTCAGGACCAGCTTTCTTGCCGCAGCGTTCACGAAGGTTACGTTTCTCCTCCCATCGCACACCACGATACCGGCTGGAGCTTGGCGCAAGATCAGCGCCATCAATCCAGCTCCAGTCAGTCCACTTCGACCGAACTTAGCGAAGGGTGTTTGGGAGACGGAAGGTGAGCGTTGCGAATTCGTCTTCGCGGTGCCGCCCTGTTCCTGGATGGCAATTCTGCCCGTGCTAATTTTGGAAATATTACTTGTCGCCATAATCTAGTCCCTTCTGAAAGTTTGTGCGCAAGGAAATCCCAGCTGTTGGGCTGAAGATCACTCCATTGTCACAAGGCCACGTTTGAGGGCCGCGCCTATCGCTTCTGTACGGCCCGTGACCTTGAGCTTTTCCAGCATGTGGGTTACGTGTACTTTGACCGTGCCCTCGCTTATGTTGAGTGCGACCCCGATCTCTTTGTTGCTTTTGCCTTTGGCCAGCGCGCGAATCACTTCCATTTCCC
>JBAUYE010000005.1:0-4529 GCA_049584615.1 Candidatus Sulfotelmatobacter sp. | reverse complement strand
GCGGGCTACCACATCAACTCGAATACGCCGAAGTCGGAATTCCTGATTCCGACTACCTTGAGGATCGACGTTCCCACTGACATCATCCTGGGAAAGACCCAATATCCTGCGGGCCAGGATCGGAGTTTCCCTTTCTCGCCTGACGAAGCGCTGAACATTTATAGCGGAGACTTCACCATCGCCGTGGGAGTACATCCGCTGCACTCCGTTGTGCCCGGAAAATATTTGATGCACGGCGTCCTGCGCTATCAGGCCTGCGACAATGCTGCCTGCTATCCTCCGAAAAATTTGCCGGTGAGTTTTGAAGTAAAGGTCGTGAAAGAACCGCCCGAGCACCACGCCAACCCCGCGCAGAGCCCGCACGTGCATAACTAGGAGTTAGCTATCGGTGTGCGGTGTTGCGCTGGCGACCGCGAGAATCGCTCCCGCAAACAGCATCGTATCGAAGAAATAGTTGAGCCCCTCAATTTTGACGCCGGTGCTCGGATCAGCCAGCGCCGCAATCAGGATCGGTCCATAGATGAACAAAACCACCAGCACCAGCCACGTGCCAAGATACGTTGCCGCCATCCGTGTTTTTCTGCCGACCAGGATGGCCGCGCCAGCGACGAAGAGAATCACGCCGGTCACATAGCCGATGAACAGGTGCGCCGGAATCCACGCGGGCATAAGTTTTTCGAGCGGAACTCCAGGAACGTTCGCTACGTGCAGGAAGTTCTCAACCCCAAAAAACATAGCGGCGATCGCGACCAGAACGCGGCCCACGGCGATGAGTTTGCTTCCGCCTTGTCCGCGGCCGTGCTCGCGCATGGCTTCTCCCGCAAGACTCCAGCCTCCGCCCGCGAATGACATTTCGCGGACAACAATTGTCCATGCAAACCGATCATGGGGGCTCGCGAGCGCGCGCGGGACATGCAACATCGCCACAAAAAGAACCATCATGATTCCGAACAGCAGGCCGGACCAGCGGACCTGACTTTTTGTGGCGATGCTCAGCGACCCGGCTAGCAATGCAAACCCGACGAAATACGCCCAAAACAAACGCCAGGGCATGTACGAAGGCACGCCGAGCATGATGGATTTTGCGCCCGAGAGATGCTCTGCGCCGAAGACTGCCAAGGGAGCGGCGAAACATAAATTGCTCGAGGCCACGACCTTATTGAGGCCGCGGGCCTGCGCGATATCGGTCTTCGCGGCCCACGCGGCAATCAGGAGAAGTAGGATGCCGGCGCCGCCCATCGAGACTACCGTGCGAGATATCGCAAGAAATGTGGCGAGAGTGACTAAGTGCACGCGGCCTCACTTTTTCGCGGTTTGCTTCTTTTCCACCTTCGCCCAGGTGTCTTTCAGCGCGACTGTGCGGTTGAAGACGGGTTTGGCAGGGACCGAGTCCGGATCAACGCAGAAATATCCCAGACGCTCAAACTGATAGCGATTGCCAGCTGTCGCATTCGCCAGCGACGGTTCCAGCTTCGCGTTCGTGATTACTTCGAGCGAATTTGGATTCAGATTGGCCGTGAAATCCTGACCTTCTTCTACTTCGCCGGGGTTTTCTTTCGTAAATAAGTTTTCGTAAATCCGTACCTCGGCGCCGATGGCGTTCGCGGCCGAGACCCAGTGGATGGTTGACTTCACTTTGCGGCCGTCAGGAGCATTGCCGCCCCGCGTCGCCGGATCGTACGTGCAATGCACTTCCAACACTTCGCCCTTGTCGCTTTTCACGACGCTCTTGCAGGTGATGAAGTAGCCATAACGCAGGCGCACTTCGCGGCCTGGCGACAATCGAAAGTATCCTTTCGGCGGATCTTCGCGGAAGTCATCCTGCTCGATGTAGAGCACGCGGGAGAACGGCACTTTCCGCGTGCCCGCGCTCGCGTCTTCGGGATTGTTCACCGCATCCATCTCTTCGATCTGATTCTCCGGATAGTTATCGATAACTACTTTCAGCGGACGCAGCACTGCCATCACGCGCGGAGAGCGCTTGTTCAGGTCTTCGCGGACGAAGTGTTCGAGCATGGCCAACTCGATCGAGCCATTCGTCTTCGATACGCCAATCGCGCCGACGAAGTTGCGCACGGCCTCGGGCGTATAGCCACGGCGGCGAATGCCGCCGATCGTGGGCATGCGGGGGTCGTTCCACCCGGTCACGCGGCCTTCCTGCACTAACTGCAGCAGCTTGCGCTTGCTCAACAGCGTGTAGGTGAGGTTCAGACGATCGAATTCGATCTGGCGTGACGGGAAAATGCCCAGTTGCTCTATGAACCAGTTGTAGAGCGGGCGATGGTCCTCGAACTCGAGGGTACAAAGAGAGTGCGTGACGCGCTCGATGGAATCCGACTGTCCGTGGGCGAAGTCGTACATCGGATAGATGCACCATTTGTTGCCGGTGCGGTGATGCTCGGCGTGCAGGATGCGGTACATCACGGGATCGCGGAAGTTAATGTTGGGCGATGCCATATCGATCTTCGCCCGCAACGTGCGCGAGCCGTCAGGAAATTCTCCGCCGCGCATGCGCTCGAACAGACTTAGGTTTTCTTCGACCGAACGGTTGCGATACGGACTATCTTTGCCGGGCTCGGTGAGCGTGCCGCGATGCTGGCGAATCTCGTCGGCACTTAAGTCGTCGACGTAGGCCTTGCCATTCTTGATCAGTTTGATCGCCCACTCGTGGAGCTGGTCGAAATAATCGGAGGCGTAGAAGAGCCCGTCCCACTTGTAGCCGAGCCAGCTGACATCGGCCTTGATCGACTCCACGTATTCGGTTTCTTCCTTTTGGGGATTGGTGTCGTCGAAGCGGAGATTCGTATGTCCGCCGAATTCGTCCGCCAGGCCGAAGTCGATGCAGATTGCTTTGGCATGGCCGATGTGGAGATGGCCGTTGGGCTCGGGAGGAAAGCGGGTCTGCACACGGCCGTTGTGCTTGTTGGTCTTGAGGTCTTCGAGAATGATGTCGCGGATGAAATTCGACGGAGCAGGCGCCGACGACGCAGCCGCCGCTTTTTCTCCGGCTTCGCTTGGGGAAGATGAATTCATTGCTCTTTGATCTTATCGCAGCGAACGGCTCGCGGCGAGCCGCGTTCAAGGTCGGACCGTTCCGGTTTTCTGGATGGCCTGCTCGATTCGCGCCAGAGTGGTTTCCCTGCCCAACACTTCTAGCGTCTCGAACAATGGCGGGGCATTCTTGCGGCCGCAGACGGCGACGCGGATGGGCTGAAACATCTGTCCTGCCTTGACACCCAACTCCTGAGCGGCGGCGCGCAGGGCTTGATCCAGTGGGTCGTGCTTGAACTCGACTTTCGCCAGCACTTCGCGGGCTCGTGTGAGAACCTTCAATGCCATTGCCGCGTCTCCCTTTTGCGGGATGAGTTCAGCCGAGTCGTAGGGCGGCAGTTGGTCCACAAAAAAGAAGTCGGCGGCAGTGAGCACGTCGCGGAGCAGCCTGATGCGCTCGCGGATCAAGCTCGTAACTTGCAACATCTTTTCGGGTGTCACCTTGAATCCGGCGGCGAGCGCGATGGGCAGCAGCCGGGCGCTTAAATCCTCCACTGGCAAGCCGCGAATATGTTCGGCGTTGAGCCAGAGCGCCTTGGGATCGAAAGTGTCTTCGGGGGCGGCAACACCAGGATCCCTCGCTTCGCTCGGGATGACATGACTGCTCGGGATGACAGCACTGGTGGTAGGCGTGCCCCCTGCAGAAATTGATTCCTTGAAGTTCACTACTGCATTCGATCGATTGATGCCTTCCAGCGAGAAGGCGTCGATGAGTTCGGGCAGGGACATATTCTCGCGGTTATCCTTGGGCGACCAGCCGAGGAGGCAGAGAAAATTGATGAAGGCTTCGGAGAGGAATCCGGCGTCGCGGTAGGTGGTGACGCTGACCACGGGGCCGTGGCGGCGCTTCGAAAGCTTCGTACCGTCGGGTGCGACCAGCAGGGGCAGATGCGCGAACTGCGGCGGTACACAGCCGGCGGCCTCGAAGATAAGCACATGTTTGAAAGTGTTGGTGAGATGGTCCTGGCCGCGGATAATGTGGGAGATGCGCAGGTCGGCATCGTCGGCGCAGGAGGCTAGGTGGTAAGTGGGCATGCCGTCGGAGCGCAGCAGGGCGAAGTCTTCGATGTCGGCGGCGGACTTTACTTGTTCGCCGTAGACCGCGTCATTAAATCGCACCACTTGCCCACCCTCGCGCGGCACGCGAAAGCGCAACGCAAACGGCTCGCCGGCGGCGGCGCGGCGGTCACTTTCCATCCTGGAGAGTTCACGCGCGCCGGGATTGAACAGCCAGGTTCCCTGTGCGCCTGACTTTTCGGCGTCTCCGGCGTGGGCAGGCGTGAAGTCGCGGTAAGCCAGGCCTTTCTCGAAAATCGCCCACGCGGTTTTGCGATGCAAGTCGATGCGCTCAGATTGTTTGTATTCTTCGTCCCAACTTAAGTTCAGCCACTTCAACCCCTCGAAAATAGAATCCACCGAGGCCTGGGTGTTGCGTTCGACGTCAGTGTCGTCGAGGCGGAGGATCATCGTCCCGCCGT
>JBAUYE010000004.1:0-30202 GCA_049584615.1 Candidatus Sulfotelmatobacter sp. | reverse complement strand
GCGCCGTTTTGAGCAAGAGGCGCTGGCTACTGCGGCCCTGAATCATCCCAACATTCTGGCCGTGTTTGATATTGGCACCTATGAGGGCTCGCCTTACGTGGTTTCGGAATTGCTTGAGGGCGAGACGTTGCGGGAGCGGCTGCGAGGCGGGGCGATCGTGGTGCGCAAGACGCTCGACTATGCTTTGCAGATCGCGCATGGGCTGGCTGCGGCGCATGAGAAGGGAATTATTCATCGCGACCTTAAGCCGGAGAATCTTTTTCTCACTAAAGATGGGCGGGTGAAGATTCTGGACTTCGGGCTGGCTAAGCTGACGCAGCCTGATTCCGGGACGCACACCTCACTGCCTACGCAGACGCAGGCTACGGAAGCGGGCGTGGTGATGGGGACGGCGGGATATATGTCGCCGGAGCAGGTGCGGGGGACGGCGGTCGATCCGCGGTCTGACATATTCAGCTTTGGGGCAATCCTTTACGAAATGCTTTCGGGGAAGCGGGCGTTTCATGGAGAGACGGCTGCGGATACGATGAGCGCGATCCTGCGGGAAGAGCCGCCGGAGTTGAGCGAGACGAATCGGAATGTTTCTCCGGCGCTGGAGAGGATGGTGCAGCACTGCCTGGAGAAAAACCCGGAGCAGCGTTTCCACTCGGCCAGCGATATTGCGTTTGACCTCGAACATCTCACGGGAGTTTCCGGGACTACGGCGCGAGCGGCTGTTGCGGCGGTGCAGGGCGGGCGGCCGCGCCGCAAGTTGCTGGCCGGGATCGCGGGTGGTGTGGGGCTGGCATTGGTGATGCTTGGTCTGGGGTGGTGGCTGGGGAGTCAAGGACACGGACCGGCGGCCATGGCCGAGTACCAGCAGATTACTTTTCGGACGGGAGCAATCGGGAATGCGCGGTTCACGCCGGACGGCAGCATCGTTTACAGCGCGGCGTGGGATGGCGGCCCGTTCGAGCTTTATATGTCGCGTACGGATGATCCCGGGTCGCGTGACCTGGGAATCAAGGATGCGGAGCTGCTTTCGATCTCAAAGGGCGGAGAACTGGCGATTCGGCTCAACACCGTGTTTCATAGCGGCTACGCGCGAAGCGGGACGCTGGCGCGGGTTCCGCTGAGCGGGGGAACGCCGCGCGAAGTGTCGGACAATGTGGGGGACGCCGACTGGTCGGCGAACGGCGAGAGCATGGCGATCACCCGTTACGTTCCGGAGAATAATCATTGGCATCTGGAATATCCCGCGGGCAAGGTTCTGCTGGACACCATCAACTGGATCAGCCATCCGAAGATTTCGCCGGACGGCAAGTGGATCGCTTTTGCCGATCATGAAAATCCAGGCGGAGACGACGAAGGTTCGCTGGCGGTAATTGGAGCGGATGGCAAGGAACCAGAGCGGAAACTTTCTTCGGGCTGGACTTCGCTGCAAGGCATTCTCTGGTCTCCGGCCGGGGATGAGATCTGGTTTACATCCACGAACACGGGTGAGGCTTCGAACCCGCGCGCCGTTACGCTTTCCGGCAAGCTGCGGACGATCACCAACGTGCCGGGAGGGATGTGGCTGGAAGACATGCGCAATGGAACCATACTGACGGTGGCGACTCACCAGAGGCTCGATATTCGGGGCATGGCGCCGGGTGGAAAAGAAGAGAACGAGCTGGGTTGGTTTGGATGGTCGGAACTGCGCGACATGAGCCGCGACGGGCGGAAGATTCTGTTTGAGGAAGAAGGCGATGGCGGGGGACCAAGTTACACGGTGTATCTGCGCGACACGGATGGGTCGCCTCCAGCGCGCATCGGCGAGGGCGTCGCGATGGCCATCTCGCCGGACACAAAATGGGCGATTACACGACGGGCCAAGGGCGGACCACTGAACCTGGTGCCAACGGGAGCGGGCGAAACGAGACAGCTGACGCACGATGCCGTCACCTACGACGGGGCGCGGTTTTTTCCGGATGGCAAGCACCTGCTGGCTTATGGGATTGAAACCGGGCACGGCGGACGCGACTATGTGATCGACCTGAGCAATGGAGATTCGAAGGCCGTCACTCCCGAGGGCATGGGCGGAGTTCAACTCTCGCCAGATGGAAAGAGCGTCGCGGTGCGTGCGGCCGATGGGAAACGAGGTATCTGGTCGCTGGAAAAGGGTGATTTCCGTCCGATACCGGGGCTTGAATCGAAGGACAACGTGATTGGCTGGACGCAGGACGGGGAGTCGGTGTACGTCGCTCCGTTCATACGTGGCGCGAAGGCGGTGCAGGTCTCTCGGGCGAATATACAGACTGGGAAAACGGAACCGTGGAAAAGCTTTGGGGCAGGGGTGGGGGCGCAGGGTGCGTCGCTGGCGCCCCCTCATCTCTCGAGCGATGGGAGTGCGTATGCGTATCTCTACGTGCGGACTTTGTCGGAAGCTTACGTGGTTACGGGATTGAAGTAGGACTTGCTGCGCGGCCTTTCGGGATCTCCTCAGCGGCTAAAGCCTTTCCTAACCTCAGACCATATGGCACCCTTCGGCGCGCTTCGCTTGCTCAGGGCAGGCTAAGAGCTGAAGTCGCGCTCTTCTTGATCCGAGCAACTCCGACGCGACTGAAGTCGTGCACAACGGAAACTCACGAGGCGCTCGATGCGTTTCGCGCGCGAGGGCGCCCGCGCCACACCACACTACACCGGCTATTTGGGTAGGAGACCGAATACGCCTACGCCGTTGGTGGTGCCTACGTAGACTTTGCCGTTGGCGATCATGGGAGTAATAAATTTGTTGCCGGCGCCGAAGTGATCGCGGGAATCGGCGGCCTGGTTGGTGTTGTAGAGTTCCTGCAGGTTGGTTGCATTGTAGGCGTGCAAGACAGCGGGACTGATATTCTCCACGGCCCAGACGATTGCATTTTCACCGTTGTTGGAGGAGATGCTGGGAGTGGCTCCGGGATAACCGAAGGCGTTGCTGGTTTTCGCCACCGGAGTTGTCAGCAACTTGGCGTTCTTGAATTGAAAGGCGAGGATAGGCTGGCCGACCGGGCCGAAATAGAGCTTGTTGCCGGAGTAAGCGGGTGAGGACCAGATGCCGCCGGGCAAGGCTCCGGAGACTTCCTGGTAAATTTTGTTGCTGCCGGAATTGAACTTTCCCATGTTGTTGCGATTGACGATGTAAAGATTGCCGTCTTTCCCCGCACCGGCAGCCAGTTCCCAGGTGTTGCCGGAAGCGTCTTTTATCCATAGCAAGATGGCCCCGCCGGAACCGAGGTCAACATCTCCATCACTTTCCTGTGTACCGTTGTCCATCTCAAAATAGTCGGCCACGGCCAGGCTGCCGCCGGTGGTGGTGAGTCGGATGAAGGCGTTGCCGTAGTCACCACTGCTGGGAAATCCGTTGGAATTCAAGGTGGTGTCGAAGATGCCGTTGGCGTCGAGGAAAAAGATGTTGCCGAGATTATCGGAGGTGAGGCCCCCACCCGAGCCCCAGATTGCACCCTCATCGCCGTTAGGGGTGACGTTGATGACAGATTCCTGGGCCAGAGAAGTCGGGTTGTAGGCCATGATCCAGCCGGTGTAGGGACGAATGTCGCAGTGCGACGACCAGGCCAGATAAACCACGCCGCCGGTAATAAGCAGAGCGGAGCGTTCTTTGTATTGGGCAGGATCGAAGACGACGTCGCCGCCGGAAGTGTTATCGCCGGTGCCGGGGAATTTGGCCGTAATCTCGACGGGGCTTTTATACCGCTCAGCGCCGGTGGGGGCGTTGAGAGCGTGCAAGCGCTGATGATAGTTGCCGGAAGAATCCTTCGACATGGCGACGGCGTAGATAACACCGTTCGACCCTGTGGGGCGCTGGATAGCGGGCGTGGAAGTGATTCCGATTTCTGGCGAGACCTGAGAGCAACCACGATCGTCGGACGTGGCCTCGCCCGACTCGAGAGTGGAAATGTGCCAGATGAGCGAGCCGGCATCGGCGTCGAAGGCATAGACCGAATCATGTTCGGTGGCGACAATGAGGAGATTGTGAGTGCCGCTGCCGGGGATAGGAACGGCTGAGAGGTAGAGAGGCTCAGCGTCGACCCGGCCGTCGACTGTGAGAGTGAATAACCTTCCGAACGATGCGGAATTCACGTTGCTTAGTGTCAGCGTGGTCTCGCCGGAATTGAGTCCGGTACGGGCAGAGTTGTTGTGGTAGGTGAGAACGTCCTGCGAGAATGCGAGGGATGCGCCGCCGGAACAACCGAAAATGGAGAAGGCGGTTAAGATGAGTCGCGTGACAAATCGCCTGCAGAGCGGCATGATGAAACCTCCGGGGGCGCTCCCTAAAATGCGGGGACAGGTTGGAGCGCCGAATTGGCTCGCTGAATCGCGGGTAGGACGGAGTGGCAGGGAGGAGATAGTCTTTGCTGAACCTCTCCCGTTAAGCCCGCAGTGGTGGCATTATGGCAGGGTTCGGCAGGTAAGGCAAACTCGTTGGTGCAGGCGGGATGGGCCGCCGGAAGCGGGAACAGAGCTGTTTTTCCCGGTTGGGAGCCGGCGGCGGCAAGAGGGCAGATGAGGTTAGGGCAGGGTGGTCAATCTGCGGTATTGGCTTGGGAGAGGATGGTTCCGTGAGGCGATTTTCGCTGAGTTCGACAGTTGTGGTCTGGGTTACGGCGTTCTTTCTTCTCGCCGGCTCTTCTATTTGGGCGCAGGAGAATTCCGGGGAACGGATTTTCTTTAATGCCAAGGTCTTCACCGGCGATCCGCAGAATCCTGATGCGGAGGCGGTTGCGATTCGCGGGGAAAAGATTGTGGCTGTGGGCAACTTTTCTGAGGTGGTTAGGTCTGTGAGCGTGAAGGCGGAGCGCGTCGATCTGGAAGGCAAGAGTCTTTTCCCTGGGTTCATCGATTCGCACAGCCACTCGATCGACGGTGGGCTCAGCCTGATTTCGGCCGACGCCAGCGACAAGGTGGAAACTCTCGATCAGCTGGCGCCTTTTGCGGACGAGGCGAGGAAAACTGGCAAGGGCATGCGCGGCGACATTCTTGAGGTTCTTGGCCTGCCGCTGGAGTTCTGGTCGCATCCTGATGTGCTGAACGCCGAGTTCAGTACGGGGGCTTACGAAAAGCAGAGCGTTGTTTTGCGCGGGATGGATGGGCACACGGCGTGGGTGAACCGGGAAATGTTGCAGCGTGCGGGCATAACGGCTGATTTTCTGCAGAAGCTCTCGGTTGAGGAGCGCGGTTATTACGGCGTGGACAAAGACGGGCGGCCGAACGGATTTCTGGTGGACGCGGGCATGGAGAAAATCGAGCCGCTGCTGCCTGAGCCGACCGCCGATCAGTTGCTGGCGGCGGGGCGGGCTGCTCTTGAATATAACCACAGCCTTGGGATCACGGCGTGGCTTGATCCGCTGGCCAAGGATTATGTCTTGCGGGCGTACAAAATGCTGGCGGACCGGGGTGAGCTGAATTCGGAGGTGGTGGCGTTTCCCCAGGTGTTTGCTAAGGATCCGGCGGCGGAGCTGGCTGGAGTGCAGAAGACGCGCGCGGCTTATAAGAATGTTCCTCATCTGCACGTGACCGGGATCAAGGTGTTTGCCGACGGCGTAGTGGAGTTTCCGTCGCAGACGGCGCATCTCAGCAAGCCGTACAGGAATACGGGGCGCAACGGGGATCTGCTGTTTGATCCGAAGAGGTTTGCCGAACTTTGTATAGCGGCGGACAAGCAGGGGTTGATTATTCACGTGCACGCGATTGGCGACGGTGCGGTGACGGCGGCGCTGGATGGGATTGCCGCGGCGCGCAAGGCGAATGGAAACTCCGGGTTGCCGCATACGATTACGCATGAACAGTTCGTGCAGCCGGAAGATTTTCCGCGGTTCCGGGAGTTGGGCGTGGTGAGCGCGCTACAGCTTTTTTGGGCGGAGGCTAGTCCGGATACGATTGAGATTCTCAAGCCTTATCTGGATCCGGAGATTTATCAGTGGCAATATCCGGCGCGGTCGATTTTGGATAGTGGAGGGATTATTTCGGGAGCGAGCGATTGGCCGGTATCGACGGCGAATGTGTTCCGGGCGATTTATCAGGCGGAGACGCGCAGGGGATCGGAGGGAGTGCTCGATCCGGCGCAGGATATGCCGCGCGAGGCGATGTTTTATGCCTATACGCGGAATTCAGCGCGGGCTATGGGCTATGAATATGGATTCGATTGGAACCATTGCTCCGGGGAAGCGGGCGGATCTGGTCTTGCTGGACCGGGATGTGTTGACGGTTTCTCCGGAGGAGATGCGGGATACGAAAGTTTTGTGGACGATGGTGGCGGGGAAGACGGTGTATCGGGCGAAGTGAGTTGAGATTTTTATGACTGAGTTGGGCAAGCTGCTGGTTGGGTTGGGTGCGGTGATCGTGGTGGCGGGGATTGTGCTGATGCTGCTGGGGCGGACGAACTTGCCTTTGGGGCGGCTGCCGGGGGATTTTTTGTATCGCGGGAAGAATACTACCGTTTATTTTCCGCTGGCTACTTCGGTGGTGTTGAGTGTGGTGCTTTCGATTGTGCTTTATTTGGTTAGCCGGTGGCGGCGGTGACGTCTTTTTCTTTCGCCCCCTGCGGGGCTGGTTCGCTGCTTTACGACGCTACCCACGGCTTGCGCCCCTTCGGCAGGCTCAGGGCAGGCCGTGGGCTGCATTCTTTCGCCGCTTCGCGGCTTTTCTTCTGATCTATGTCACTGACTGATCAGCTCGGGTTCAGGTTTGCGCCGCCGGAGCGGCGGGTTTGGACTGTGCGCGCCCTTGTGGCGGCGGTGCGGACTCATGTGGAGCGGGAGTATTCCGATGCTTGGGTGGAGGGGGAGATTTCGAATTTTCGGGCGCCGGATTCGGGGCATCTTTATTTCACGCTGAAGGATGGGGATGCGCAGATCCGGGTGGTGATGTTCAGTTCGAAGGCGCGGCTGCTGCGATTTCGTCCGGGGGACGGGATGCAGGTGGTGGTGCGGGGGCGGGTGACGATTTATGAAGATCGCGGGGAGTTGCAGATTGCGGCGGAGTATCTGGAGCCTAAGGGCGCCGGTGGGTTGCAGGTTGCGTTTGAGCAACTGAAGGCGAAGCTGCAGGCGGAAGGATTGTTTGCGGCGGAGCGGAAGAAGGTGATTCCTGCGTTGCCGTCGCGGATTGGGATTGTTACTTCGCCGCAGGCGGCGGCGCTGCGCGACATTCTGAATATTTTGCAGAGACGGCATCACTCGGCTAACGCGGTGATTTATCCGGCGCAGGTGCAGGGGGATTTTGCGGCCGCTGAAGTCGCAGCGGGCGTGCGGTATTTCAATGACGTTCGCGGCGATGAGAGCCGCAGCGTGGAAGTGATTATTGTGGGGCGCGGCGGAGGGTCGGCGGAAGATCTCGCGGCGTTCAACGATGAAGGGCTGGCGCGAGTGGTGGCGGCATCGGAGATTCCAGTGATTTCAGCGGTGGGGCACGAAACGGATTTCACGATTGTGGATTTTGTGGCGGACCTGCGCGCGGCAACGCCTTCGGCGGCGGCGGAGCTGGTGATTCGGTCGCGGGTGGAAGTGGAGACGCAGGCGGAGGCGGTGCGGGAGCGGCTGGTGCGGGCGATCGAGCGGCGGCTGCTGGAGGCACGGCATGCGCTGATGGAGCGGGCGCAGGATGGGGCGTTCGCGCGCATGATGGACTTGATCCGGCAGCGGCAGCAGAAGCTGGATGATCTCACTTACCGGCTGGAGCGCGGGGAGCGGCAGGCGCTCGAGTTGATGCGGCGGCGTTGGGAAACGCTGGCGGCGGCGGTGCGGCATTACGATTTGCGGAGGGTGCTGGCGGGAATTCGTGGTGAACTTGCGGCGGGGACTGCGGCTTTGGCGGCTGCGATGCGGAATCAGTTGTTGCAGAATAAGGTCCGCCTGGAACGAATGCGGACGGCGCTGGAGGCGCTTTCTCCTCTGGCGATTCTGGAGCGGGGGTATGCTTTGGTTTTTGATGGGGCGGGGCAGTTGGTGAAGGATGCTGGGGTGGTGAAGGCGGGGGATGAAATTTCGGCACGAGTGGCGCGGGGCGAGATTCGGGCGGTGGTGAAGAAGAGGGACGGTGGTAGGGGCGAGCCAGAACGGTAGTGGAACCGCCTCGCCGAGCCGCTGGCGGTCTGTAAGGTGCAAGGGGTCCTTCGACTTCGGAGGTACGTCACTTCGTGGCGCACCTCCTTCGCTCAGGATGACAGGTCGTTGGTGTTGAGTCCTGGCATTTAGAATGTAGAGTTCGATACGGAGATTCGCGTGATGCAAATGATGGCGCCATGGTCGCGGGTGTCGTTTACGGTGCTCGACATTCTGCTGGTGGCGGCGATCATTTACGAAGTGCTGGTGATGATCCGCGGGACGCGGGCGGCACCGATGCTGGCCGGACTGGCGGCGGTGGCGGCGGCGTTTTACCTCGCGCGGATCGGCGAGCTGGTTACGTTGAACTGGCTAGTCAGCCATTTGTTGCCTTATGTGGTGTTTGCTTTGATTGTGGTGTTTCAATCGGAGATCCGGCAGGTGTTGTCGGATGTGGGGCGGCGGGTCAGCTTTCTGCGCGGGCCTGCGGTGGAAGGGGATTCATATGACGACATAGTGCTGGCGGCGAATCTGTTTTCGCAACATCAGACCGGCGCATTGATCGTGATCGAGCGCGAGATTGGATTGAGGACTTATATCGAGAGCGGCGTGGCGATGGACGCGCGGCTTTCCTACGATCTGCTGGCGACAATTTTCCGGCCGAGCGCGCCGCTGCATGATGGAGCAGTGATCATCCAGAAAGACCGGTTGGCGGCGGCAGCATGCTTTCTGCCGCTGTCGATGAATCCGGTGCTGTCGACGCAGATGGGAACGCGGCACCGGGCGGGGATTGGGATCACGGAAGAGACGGACGCGATTGCGGTGATTGTGTCGGAAGAAACGGGTGCGATCAGTGTAGCGGTGGGAGGAAAGATTGAGCGGGACCTGACGGTTGAACATCTGCGCGAGTTGCTGAGCATCGAGCTACGGCGGTATATGTCTCCGGTAGCGTTGCCGACGGTTGGACCGCAGAGCGAGGAGTCCGATGGGGCGCAGGAATCGCCGTTGCGGGCCGGTGCGCAGATGAGCGCCGAGGGGGACGGTGATTCCGAGACGGAGCGGCCGCTATGATGAGCTTTTTGCGGCGCTGGGTGCTGCATAACTTCTGGCTGAAAGTTTTGTCGCTGGTGCTGGCGACGGGGCTGTGGCTGGCGATCGCGCCGGACCAGGAACCTGCGGAAGTGACGCTGCGCGTGCCGATTGAGTTTCGCCACGTTCCCCCGCAACTGGAGATCAGTACGGTTACCGCCCCTGAGGCACAGGTTCGAGTGCGCGGGCCGGAGCGAATGATCCGGGTGTTGCGGCCGACGGACATCCACGCGGATCTGGAACTGAAAGATGCCGAACCGGGCCAGCACACGTTTGACCTTACGGCGCAGCAGATTCACCTTCCGCGGGATTTGGCCGTGGTGCAGGTGGTGCCGGTGCGAGTGACGCTGATCATGGAACTGAGTACGCCTGCGGCGAACGGGCATTGAGTTTGTTTCTGGTCATCTCGGGTTCGTTCAGAGTGCGCGGACCTCAGGGGCTAAAATCCCAAATCAAACGGCTGTTGTTGAACGCGGCCTAGAAGGCCTGCTCCACCCGCTTCGTAGTTCTCGTTTATCATTCTTGTTTGTCATCCACTGCAGGGCATTCCAGATTCGGCATCGGGCTCTTTGTGGACCCGCACACTCTATGAGCAATCTTCTATGAGCAATCAAGGCAGACAACTATTTGGCACCGACGGGATACGCGGCGTGGCGGGGGAATTTCCGCTGACCGTAGAGAGCACGTATCTGATTGGGCGCGCGCTAGGGCACGAGTTGATTCGCGCCACGCCGAGAGTGCGGGCGGTGATGGGACAGGATACGCGGGAATCGAGTGGATGGATCGCAGACCGCGTGGCCGGGGGACTGGCGGCGGTGGGAGTGGAGGTGCACAGCGCGGGCGTGACCACGACGCCAGGGGTTGCGTACCTGGCGCGGTCGCGCGGGTTTGCCGCGGGAGTGGTGATTTCGGCTTCGCATAATCCGTGGACGGATAACGGGATTAAAGTTTTTTCCGCGGACGGATTCAAGCTGAGCGATGCGAGAGAGCTGGCGATTGAACAGGAAATCTTCGCGCTGCTGGCGAAGCCCGGGGTGATGGACGATACAGCGTTGAAAGTTGCTGGACCGTCTTTGCCGGGAGAGGCCGTGCTGCGCAAGGCTTACATCGAGTCGTTGGCAGAGAGTGTCTCATCGGACTTGAGCCGGATGCGGGTGTTGGTGGATTGCGCCAATGGGGCGGCTACGGCGGAGGCTCCGGAGTTGTTTCATGGCTTGGGAATCCAGGCTACGTTTATTCATGTGACGCCGGATGGCAGAAATATTAATCAGGGGTGCGGGGCGCTGCATCCCGAAACTTTGGGTAAGACTGTGGCCGCTTCTCGTGGGAAGTTTGATCTGGGGGTTACGTTTGACGGCGATGCCGACCGGGCTTTGTTTTGCGATGACGCCGGCCGCGTAGTGAATGGCGACGGAGTGCTGCTGCTGGCGGCGCGCGATTTGCAGGCGCGAGGGAAATTGAATGGATCGAGTGTGGTGGCTACGACGATGTCGAATATGGGAGTCGAGATCGCGTTGAAGAGGGCCGGCATTCGCATGTTGCGGGCGAATGTGGGCGACAAGTATGTTCTTGAAGAGATGCTGAAGACGGGGGCTACTTTGGGCGGGGAGCAGTCTGGGCATATTATTTTTCGCGATGGCGACGCTACTACTGGCGATGGTTTGCTGACAGCCTTGCGGGTGATGGACGTGATTGTGCGTTCTGGCAAGACGCTGGCGGAACTGGTGGGCGATCTGAAAGTGTTTCCGCAAAAGATTCAGAATGTGCGGGTGCGGGAGAAGATTCCGTTCGCCCAGGTGCCGGAGGTGCAGCGGGCGATTGACGCCGCCGAGCGGGAGTTGGATGGGAACGGGCGGGTTGTCGTGCGGTATTCGGGGACCGAGGCTTTGGCGCGGGTGATGGTGGAGGCGGAGTCCGAGGAGCGTGTGTTGGCCCTTACGGCTGGGATTGCGGGGGAGATTCAGAAGAGGCTGGGGGTTTAGGCGCTGCAAACGCCTCGCTGCGCTCGGCTGGACGGCCGAAGGCGGCCGTCCCCACATGAACCCTTCCATCTGACCTAATCTAAATCTCTCCAGTTCGGTCCTACTTCCATTTCTACTAGCAGCGGCACGGCTAGTTCGTGAACTCTTTCCATTTGCTCGCGGACTAGGGACTGGATTGTTTCCACCTCTTTTTCTGGGACTTCGAAGACTAGTTCGTCGTGGACTTGAAGGGTCATTCTTGATTTCAGTTTTCGTTCTTGCAACGCTTCATCGATTCGGATCATGGCCACTTTGATCAGGTCTGCCGCCGTGCCTTGCAGCGGGGTGTTTACTGCGGTGCGTTCGGCGAAGCCGCGCTGGGTGAAGTTTTTGCTGTTGATGTCGGGGATGGGGCGGATGCGGCCGAAGAGGGTTCTTACTTTCAGGTCGCGGCGGGCTTCTTCGAGCGTCTTGTCGATGAAGGCGCGGACGCCTTTGTATTTTTCGAAATAGTTGGCGATGAATTGTTTGGCTTCGGCAGTTTCGATGCCTAGATTTTGCGACAGTCCGAAGGCGGACAAACCGTAAACTATGCCGAAATTTACTACCTTGGCCTGGCGGCGGTGGTCGGGCGTGACCATTAGCGGCGGGACTCCGAAGACCTGGGAGGCGGTGAGGGTGTGGATGTCGTCGCCGCGGCGGAAGGCTTCGACGAGGAGTGGATCGCGGGAGAAGTGGGCCAGAAGACGGAGTTCGATCTGCGAATAGTCGGCAGTTAGTAGAACGTGGCCGGGTTCGGCGATGAAGGCGGCGCGGATGCCGCGGCCGAGTTCGGTGCGGATGGGGATGTTTTGCAGATTCGGATTGGCGGAGGAGAGGCGTCCCGTTGCCGTTCCGGCCTGGTAGAACGTTGTGTGCAGCCGTCCTGTCGCCGAGTTGATCAATGCCGGCAGAGTGTCGACGTAGGTCGATTTGAGCTTGGTTAGCTGGCGGTAGTCGAGAACTTTTCTGGCGATGGGATGTTCTTCGGTCAAGGCTTCGAGGACATCAACGGCGGTCGATGTAACGCGGCCTCGGCCGTACTTTACTGGTTTCGGAAGGTTCAAGCGATTGAAGAGTACGTCCGCTAGTTGCTTGGGAGAGCTGATATTGAATTCGGTTCCGGCAAGCTCGTGGATTTCTTTCGCTTTGGCGCCGCTCTCGCGCTCGAGTTCGGTCGACATTTTAGCCAGCGAGGCCGTGTCGATTTTTACTCCGGCCTGCTCCATGCGGGCCAGGACGGGGACTAGCGGGAGATCTATTTCTTCGTAGAGCTTTGTTAGTCCTGCCTGCTTGACGTCTTCGCGCAGCGCCGTTGTCAGCCTGCCGGTTACGTCGGCGGCCTCGGCCAGGCCGTTATTGGTTTGGAGCTGGCTAAGCTTGAGATTGAAGCGGCGAAGAGCTACGTCTGCGAGGCGATGCGAGGAGTAGGTGGGATCGAGCAGGTAGGAGTAGAGCATGGGATCGTGCTCGACGCCTTGCAGGCTGATGCCCAGGGGAGCTAGCGCGTGAATCGCGGCTTTGTAGTCGTGGATTGCTTTGGGCGTGGGGTCGGTAAGGATGGTTCGTAGCTTCACTGCCGTGCTAGTGGAGTCCAGCTTCGCAACTACGGCCGAACCCGCCGCTCCAGAGATTGCCACGCGGCGGGCAGCGGGTTCGGGAGCAGGAGCCGGGGATGAATCGTCGGTCAGCGCAAGCATTCCTGACTGCGGTTCCTCTTCAACTATTTCTTCTTCGCTCTCGGGAACTGATTCTGCTTGTTCTACCGCAATGGCTAGCGCGCCCTCGTGCGCGACGGAGCTTAGGGCGCTCTCTACTTCTGCGGGGGATTCGGCTTCGCTGTAATGAGATTCCGTGACTTGGACATCCGGCAGCAGTTCTTTCAATAACGAGGTGAATTCGAGTTCGGTGAAGAGCCGGCGGAGGAGATCGAGATCGGGCTGGCCGGCGCGCATGGCTTCGACGTTCAACTCGACCGGGACGTTGGTGTCAATGGTGGCCATGCTCTTGCTGAAGAGGATGATGTCGCGATTGTTCTGGAGCGATTCGCGGTAGGTTTTCTTTTCTACTTCGTTGGCGCGATCGAGCGCCTGCTCGACTGAGCCGAAGCGCTTGATGATTTCTACCGAGCCTTTGTCGCCGATGCCGGGGGCTCCGGGGATGTTGTCGATGGCATCGCCGCGGAGGGCCATGATATCGATTACGCGCTCGGGAGGGACTCCTAGAATTTCTTCCACCTTGACGGCGTCACAGATGAGGTTGTCTTTGGGCGGGTTCAGGATGTGAACGTCGTCGTTGACGAGCTGCATCATGTCTTTGTCGCTGGAGACTACATAGACGGGATGCTTTGCGGCCGCGGCTTTGCGAGCGAGAGTGCCGATTACGTCGTCGGCTTCGAAGCCGGCCAGTTCGAGGATGGGGATGCGGTAGGCATCGAGGGCGCGACGGATGTAGGGGATCTGTTGGGCCAGATCTTCGGGCATGGCGGCGCGGTTGGCTTTGTAGCCTTTGTATTCGACCTCGGTGAAGGTTTGAGTCTTGATGTCGAACTTGCGGATGGTGGTGATGGCTTCGGCTTGCGTATCGCGGAAAGTGGGGGCGGCTACGTCGAAAACAGCGGCTAGAAAGTTCGGGGAGAAATCGTCGCGCAGTTTGCGGAGCATGTTGACGAAGACGTAGACGGCGGCGGTGGGAAGTCCGGCTTTGGTGGACATGGAGCGCTGGCGAGCCATGGCGTGGTAGGCGCGGAAGATGAACGACATGGTGTCGATCAGGAAGATGCGGGCTTCGGCGGCTGGCGCGGAGTCCGGTTGCGGGGATTTTGTTCGCGGGGGCAAGGCAGTAGTTTAGCAGCCGGAGTGGGTGGTAGAAATGCGTCGCCGAAGGTGGCGCATGCAGACGCCTCGCTGCGGTTGGCTGGACGGGCGAAGGCGCCCGTCCCCACGCGGTCCATCCTCACGTGCGGCCGTCTCCACATGCGCGGGCTAGCTAGAAATCTACTCGGAAGTCGGCTTGTACTACTTTTTTCCCTGCTCGGCTGGAGCTGTTGCGGAAGACCAGGTAGTACTGCACTGGATGGTCGAGAGTGGCTGGAAGTCCCAGGCTGATGTCCTGGTCATGGGAAGAGTCGACTGAATAAACCACGTCGGCAGGATTGCCATTAAGAAAATCTGCGTACTGCTGCTCATTGATCAGGAGAAGGTCGACGTCTCCGTTTTCATCGCCGGATTGCGCCCCGGAGATTTTCGCATACGAGTGATAAGCTCCGTGCAGTTGGGGGCTGGCGGCGTGAGGCGGAACTTCGAAGGGAAATTTTGCCGTGGAAGTGACGACAAATGTTTTGTGTACGATGATGATGCTGGTGCCTACCGGTGACGGTCCAACGTGGTCGCTGGGATGCGGCTTCCACGGCCGCGCTGGCTCTTCTTCTGTTTCCGTGGTGTGCGGGTCGGTGCTCTGCGGGTCCGTGGTCTGCGGCGTGGCGACCTTCCCCATCAAGACCTGGAGCGGGCTCACAATCGTGGTGACCGGGGCCTGATCGGGAGTCGCAGGTTTGGCTTCCAGCGCTCGCAATTTTTCGGTGGTCCATCCCTTTAGCTCGGGAGGGTGGTTCTGGTAATAGACGCAGGCCGCCACCAAAGCGACGCCCACCAGCATCCATGAAACGATCCTATGCATACTCCCCGAGCCCCACTCCATAAATACCGCTGGGGGAGCTTGGTGACCAAGAGTTTCTTAGCCGTGGGAGTTACCTTGGTTTTCCGTATTCGGTGGTGTAGTGGAGCTGGATTTCGCCGCAGGTGCCCTGCTCGGCGGAGTAGACGATGCAGGTGTCGAATGGGCGGGAATAGACGTGCAGGCTGACGGCGCGCTGATTGAACTCCCGGGGATTGAGGACGCGATGCACCGGCGCCAGCGGGTCGACGGCGCAGGGGTGGGAGACGTTCATCTCGACAGTTTCGGTGGGCTTGATGGTGGATTTTCCCTGAGCGAGATCCTGATGGACGACGTGAAAATTCTCTACCAGCAAACGGCCGATGGGGACGGCCATCCAGCAGTTCTGGTCGCGGTGGTTGTGGACGGAGCTGATCTGGCCGATCTCCCAGCAGACTGCGATCAGTTCGTAGAGAGGATTTTTGTCGATCAGGTTGCGGGTGTAGTGCTGGCGGTCCCAGGTTAGATACGGCGCTAGCGAGTCGGGGTTGAGCGGGTTGTCTTGCAGGAATCTGCGGAGTTGCTCGGTTTCGTCAAACGTGGCCTCTGGGAACTTGCGGAGTTGGGCTACGAAATCTTTGATTGGGACTTGGTTTACCGCGGTGGCCATGGGCTTCTCCCCGAAGAGTATAACGCAGCGGAAGGGGCCGGGGACGAAGGTGAAGATCCTTGACCGGGGACAAGATACAAATCATTCAAGGAACATGCAGTCTCCGTAGGAGTAGAAGCGGTAACGCTCGGCGACTGCGTGTTCGTAGGCTGCCAGGACGTTTTCGCGTCCGCCGAAGGCGCTCACCAGCATGAGCAACGTGGATTGGGGCAGGTGGAAGTTCGTCAGCATGGCCTTGACCACTTTGAATTCGAAACCTATTTCGGGATCTGGGTAGATGAAGAGGTCAGCCGCTGCTGGGCCGGCGACGATTGTTCCTGAGCCCACTCGAATGGCATGTTCGAGCGTGCGAACCGTTGTGGTGCCAACGGCAATGATTCGGCGCCCGCTGCGGAGAGCGTGATTGATAGCCGAAGCGGCGCTGGCAGAGATGGAATACGGCTCGGAGTGGAGTTTGTGATCCTCGACGCGATCGACGCGGACGGGCTGGAAGGTTCCCAAGCCGACGTGCAGCGTGATGTCGGCAGTCTCGATGCCGCGCTGGCGGATTCGGTCGAGAATCTCCGGGGTGAAGTGGAGACCGGCGGTGGGCGCAGCTACTGATCCGCGCTGCCGGGCGTAGACGGTTTGATAGCGCTCGCGATCGCGGGATGAATCCGGGCGTGCGATGTAGGGCGGGAGCGGGACGTGGCCGATGCGATCGAGGGCGGCGAAGAAGTCATCGTTATTCTTGAGGGGGTGGAAGCGGATGTGGCGCTCGCCGAATTCGGCGCGCGTCAGAACCTCGGCTTGGAGTTCATCTTGCTCGCCGAAGAAGAGGCGTTCGCCGACGTCGATTTTGCGGCCGGGGCGAACCAGGCTTTCCCAATCGTTGGGATCGGTGGAGAGTTGGCGAGTGAGAAGGACTTCGATGCGGCCGTGAGCGCCTTCGCGGCAGCCATACAGACGGGCCGGAAAAACGCGGGTATTGTTAAAGACGACGAGATCGCCGGGTTGCAGAAGGTCGGGAAATTCGCGGAACAAGCAATCGGTATAACGGCCGCTGGTTCGCTTCAGGTGCAGCATCCGGGAGGCGTCGCGGGCGGCGAGGGGTTGCTGGGCGATGAGTTCGCCGGGAAGGTGGAAGTGGAAATCGGAAACCAGCACGGTGTCCGATTATAAGGGGAGATGCAGGCGGACATTCGGACGCAAACTAGAGTGGTTTATCGTTATTCCTTGGCAATTTGTTTGTCTGTTTTCGTAAATTTGTTTGTCTGATCGGGGCGGCGTGCGGTACTATGCGGGGGTTGTAGGTTTTAGCCGCTTTTTTGTCGCTCCCCCGAGAGTGTATTCCATGTCCGCTGAACGGAAACACAGGGAAGAAATTGTCCGCTACGGGCGGATGCTGCACGAGCGCGGGTTCGTGGCGGCGATGGACGGGAATCTGTCCGTCCGGCTGGATGGCAAGAGGATTCTGGTGACCCCCACTTGTGTGAGCAAAGGGGCGATGCGGGCCCGGGACATGGTGATTGTGGACCTGCAGGGCAGGAGGGTGGCGGGACGGCGGAATGTGACCAGCGAGATTGGGATGCACTTGCTGATTTACCGCACGCGGCCTGACATTCAGGCGATTGTGCATGCGCACCCGCCGACCGCGACGGGATTCGCCGCAGCGGGCATGGCGCTGACCGAGCCGCTGGTTTGTGAAGTGGTGATGGGATTGGGGTGCATCCCGCTGGCGCGCTACGGCACGCCGGGAACTTCGGAGCTGGCGAAAACGCTGGAGCCTTACGTGCCGCACTACGATGCCATTCTGATGTCGAATCACGGCGTGGTGGCCTACGGGGATACGATCGAACACGCCTATATGAAGATGGAGACCGTGGAACACTTTGCGCAGATTGCGCTGGTCACGCACCTGCTGGGGCGGCAGCAGCCGCTGAGCGGGGTTGACATCGAGAAGCTGATGCTGGCGCGGACGAAATATTTCGGCGGCAAGATGGCGGCGTCGATGATGCCGCTGGCGATCGTGAGAGAGCCTGAGAAAGTTAGCTGAGCCGATCGCTGCCGCTTTCTGCTGGTCTGGTCTATTGCAAAAATCTTAAGCTTGCGGCAGTGTGAAGAATGCGCCTTGCTGCGCTCGGCGGGACCCCTCGGCTTCGCTCGGGGCAGGCTCGGAAGGCGCCCGTCCCCACACAAGCCCGCCCCCACACATCCCCACATTGATTCCCCGGTCCCTGACTTCTTCGGGCTATTCCCCTCCTATGCGGAAGCGGAAGCCGACACGGAAGTTTACTGGCAACGCGGGATAGCCCAAGACTTCGTTGTAGCGACGGTCGAGGGCGTTTTCGATATTTGCGTAAGCGGTGACGCGGTGGTTGATGGAATACCATCCGCCGAGATCAACGCGGACGTAGCCAGCGGCGTGGGTGATGTTGAAGCCGTCGAAATCGGAATCCGGGCGCGGACCTACAAAGCCTCCGCTCAAGTTTCCACCCCATCGCGTCCCGAGATAACTGAGCAAGGTTGTTGCCGAATGTTTGGGACGACGCAGCAAGGGATCCCCCGGGGCATAAGGAAAGCTGCAAGGATTTGCCGGCGTGCATTCCGGATTTTCGAGTATCTGGGTCGAGGTATAGGTGTAAGACGTGGTTAGCAACAGCCTTGGCCCGATCCTGCCTTGCAGCTCGACTTCGGCGCCTTGAGCGAAAGACTGTTCCAGATTAAAGAACTGGTATGCGCCAGAGGTGGGGACGGCCTCAATCTGATCGTGGAAAAGATTGTTGAAGTAGGTGGCGTTCAGGGCCCAGCGGCCGGCAAATAGTTTCTGCTCGAAGCCGGCTTCAAAAGCGCGCGTGCGCTCGGGCAACAAGGCACGATTGGAGGTGTAGTCGTAGGCAATCTCGCCAAAAGTTTCGTAGAGGGCGGGTTCCATGTATCCGACGGCGTAGGAAAAACGCAGACGCGTTCCGGAAAACAACTCCCCGCCGCGCAATGCGAGCAGAGTGAGCGCAACGCGCGGCACACCGATGTTGCCGTAGGCGCTGCTGTGGACGAAACGTCCGCCCGCAATTGCCGAAAGCCGACCTAGCGTGAGTTGCTGTTGCAGATAGGCATCCTGATCCAGTCGCTGACCGGAGGCGGGAGGCGGGAAATCCTGGTCGCTCACTACGCCGGTTTCGTTTTCGATGCGGTATCCGAAGGTGGTGTGCGCCGCGAAATTGGCTGACGCTCGCTCCGAGTAATCGCCCTGATATTCAAATCCCACACGGTTGACGTGCGTGAGGTAGAGATCGGCAAAGCTGTCGTAGCTGTCGGCAGGAGGATTCAGGTTTGAATCAGTGTAACGATAGAGGGAGTCGAAGCCGGTGAAGCGGTGCTGCCATCCCGAAGGGGCGGCCACAGTAAGTTCCACGCTTCCCAGAGTGTTGTTGAGATGCGCCGATTCGCTGGAATCGGGGGCGAGGAGCGGATCGCCGTTGAAATTCCACTCTCCGGGCAAGTCAGTAAAGCTGTTTGAGTGGCGTCCGCGCACGCGCAGTGTAACTTTGTCTGTGATCGCAATGCCAAGGTTCGCCCCCACGAGCGAATCCGAGTACGCATCGTTGACGCCCAGCCCAGTGCTGTTGAATTGATCGCCGAACACGTTGTAGTCGAAGCGTCGGTGGGCGCCCGCCAGAGATGTGTAGCCGTTGGCGGTTCCAAAATTTCCTCCATCGGCGCCGAAGCGGAGTTCGGGGACAGGAGTGTTTCCGGTGCGCGTCCACACCTGCACCACGCTGGTCATGGCGTCGGAGCCGTACAACGTACTCTGTGTGCCCCGCAGAAATTCCACACGATCGGCTTGGGTGAGGGGCAGAGTGCCGAAGTCAAAGGTCTCTCCCGGATTATCGACGGTGACGCCATCCACGATCACCTTGTTGTAGGTGGACTCACCGCCGCGCACGAACAGGGATGACAAGCCTCCGCGCTGGCCGGCGGTATTGATCACGGCGCCGGGAAGAAAGCGGATTGCGTCGTCGGAGGCAATGGGATTCATGGTTTCCAGCTGTGCGCTCTCCAGCGTGGAGATGCTGGCACCGCTTTCCTCGGCGGGCACTGGCGTTCTGGTTGCAGTCACGACTACGGTTTCTGACGCTGTGGCCAAGTGTAACTGGATCGTGATGGCGTCAGAGTTGGCCGGGACATCCTGGGTCTGCGCTGCGAAGCCTGGAGCCAGGACTTGAATCTGGTAAGTGCCGCTGGGCAACTCGTTGAAGTCGACGCTTCCCTCGGCGGAAGATGTGGCAATTTTCAGAGCAGTGTCACTTCCTGTTGAGCGCAGGGAAACTTGAGCGCTGGCGACGGCGGCGGATTGAGGGTCGATGACCTTGACTTTGAGGTCGGCAGCGGATGCTGCCGCAAGAAGTGCGAAGAGCAACAACGAAGCGCGAAATGCGCGCATAACCATCCTCCTTTTCACGCGAAAGGGGTTAAGGTGGACGGTTTACGCCGGTCTCCTGGCTTTGCGAGTGAGGATGAAGAAGCAATGGGCAATTCGCCATTGGCGCCAGCATCCGGAATTTGCAGGCGGCCTTCCCGGGATTGCTCCCAGTGACCGGCTGCGATTTTCTCGCTTACAGTTGCGCGGCAGCGCGGGAATTGCACCCGCTTCCCTGTCTTTGCCACGGGGCAAAGACGCGCAAACCGAAGGACATTTCAAAGAACGGGAAATCGTGGTGTGAGGAATTTACCGGGTGAGAGCAGTGGAAGTCAACCGAGTCTCCGCGGCCGAATCATAGTAAGGGAACTCCGCGGTGCCGACATTGCTCACATTCGTCTCGGCAAATTCACAGACCCGGTCGAGCGAATCCTGCAGCTGTTGTTGATAGCGTTCGAGGTCTTCTTCGCTGGCCTCCGGCGGAACCGGGATGAGTTTGCCGAAGCGCAGCAGGACGCGGGAGAAAGGTTTCGGGATGATGAGGCGGTCCCAGGTCTTGAGGACCCAGGCGCGCTCGACTGCAATGTGAAACAGGCTCATCGGAACGCCGGAGGAGCGAGCCAAGGCTACGGGACCGGGTTTTACTTTATAGCGGGGGCCGCGCGGACCGTCGATGCTGAAGGCTACGGTCCAGCCTTCCTGCAGGGCGCGGCGCAGGCCGAGCAGCGCGCGGACGGCGTTGCGGCTGCTGGAGCCTTTGACGGCTACGAATCCGAATTTGCGGATGATGCGTCCCATGTATTCGCCGTCGTAGCTGTTGCTGCTCATCACGCGGACTCCGAAGTCGCGGAAGATGTAAGTGGAGGGGATGATGCAGGCGTGCCAGAAAGAAGTGATGAGCGGGCGCTCGGCCAGCGTTTTTTCTGCGCCTTCCTCGCGCGAGACGCTCAAGCGCAGAGTGGGACCGATGAGGCGGATGAACCAGTATCCCGCGGCTATGATGATGCGGAGGACGATTCTCTGGCGGAGGGTGAAGCGGTTGGGACCGGCGGCGACTTCGGTTGCTGCGGCTTCGCTGGTACTGGCTTCGGTCACAGGGCTTCATTGTAAATGGACGGTACGGCTTGCTGTTATGTACCTCAGGGGCTAAAGCCCAGCAATTTCTTTGTGCTTCTTGACGCAGGCCTGAAGGCCTGCTCCACCCCCGCGCCTAGGGTAGGTCTGCGCCTTGCTGCGCTTGGCTGGACCCCTCGGCTTCGCTCGGGGCAGGCTCCCGAGGTGGCCGTCTCCCACATGGACTTGGCTGTGTAGCTAAGTGTCTGTCCCTGCTTGGGCCTTGCTTTATCCTGCCGGGGCTAGCCTTCCAGGTAGGTGTCGATCCAATTTTTGACTTTTTGGCGGCGGTCGTCGGCGGGGTCGAAACGGATGCCGAAAGACTTGCTCTTGTGCCAGGTCACAACGCCGCGGACGTTGACCCGAGGCAGAGTGAGCAGGGAAAAGGAAACCTCGACGTTGGTCCCCGAAGGCACATCCTCAGAGCTTTTCAGCGACATGCCGCCGGAGCTGACCTCGAGGCTGGAGGCGACGAGGCGAGTTCCATCCGGGCTGACCACGTTGACTTCGGTCATGATCGGGATGCGCGCGTAGCGGCGGAATTCGTGGAGCACAAGCATATGGGTGGCGCGAACCAGCTTGAGAGTCGCGGCCCGCTCCAGAGGCTCCTGAAACATGGCGTTGATGCCGAACTTGGAATAGCGCATGGCTTCCTGCGCGTTGCCGCCGAGACCGTAGAGCACCATGCGGCTATTGGAAGGCGAAGTGCGCGCCGCTTCCATGACGGCTTCGGCGCCGGTGCCCAGAGGGACCACGCAGGCCTCGAATTTCTCCTGGCGCACGCGCTCGGCCGCACCGGAGGACAGGAGCACCGTCTCGATGCCGAACTGGCGGAAGCAATTGTTCAGCAGGGCTCGGGCGGATTCTTTGAGGTCGACCAGGGCAACGCGAGCCGCTGCCTTCTTCGTGGGAATGGGCGCCGGGGCGGTGCCGAAGGCTTTTTCCATGTCAGGGGACCGGTCTTCGCTACGAAAGTTTATTGTGGCGTGCCGGAGAAAAGATAGAAAGACCCTAAGGGGCAGGGCGGGAGTACAAAGGTGCCATTACCTGAGTTGGACTGGCGGGTGGGCAGGCAAAAGCGCAGGCGCTCTACGTCAGGCGTGGGCCACGGCAGCCATAAATGGCTGTGCCGAGACATCCGCGCCCGGTAACTCGATGGTGACACGTGCACCGTGGGGCTGCACGTTCTCGATTCTGAGATCTCCGCCACGCTCTTTGACGATTCCATAGCAGACGCTGAGACCCAGCCCCGTTCCTTTGCCCACGGGCTTGGTCGTATAGAACGGATCGAGGGCGCGGTTCAGATTGCCAAAGCCGGGGCCAGAATCTTCCACTTCGATCACCGCGCGAGAGCCGTTGCGGTAGGCACGAATGCTGATCTGCTTGCTGCCGGACATGCCCTCGAGAGCGTCGCTGGAATTGTTGAACAGGTTGAGCAGGATCTGTTTGATCTCATCTTCATTCACGGCCAGAGGAGGCAGGTCCGGCGCGATGTCGAGCACAACTCGAACGCTGTGCCTGCGAGTGTAGTATTCGCGCAGAGCCAGCACTTCCTGCACCACGGGTGAGAGCTGCACGGCTTGCGTCTCGCGCGTGCTCTGCCGCGAAAAGCGCAGCAGGTTGTCGGTGATCCGCTTCATGCGGCGGGCTTCGCCGACCAGCTTCGTGAGCTGATCCCGAGTCTGCGGCCCGGCGATGGCCTCGCTCATCAGTTCGCTGTAGCCCATGATGACGGTCAGAGGATTGTTGAGTTCATGCGCCACTCCGGCGAGCAGTTGCCCCAGGGCAGCCAGCTTCTCCGACCAGACCAGCTGCGTGTGCAACGCCTTCAGTTCAACGGCTACGGCAAGATCGCCCGCGAGCATTTCGATGCGGGACAACTCGAGGGCATCAATCGCGCTCGCGTCTCGGGGCCCGGCCAATCGGATGCAGCCGAGGTAGGCGCCACCGGCCGAGCAGAGCGGAATCAGCAGTTCTTCGCGACACATTCCTTCGTTGACTCGGCAGTTTACATTTGGTTTCACGTGCTCCGGAAGACGAATCTCTTCCTGCGGAGGCAACACGTAGGAATTCTTTCCCATGAGCCGGGATAGCGAACACAGAGTCTTAATGTGGTCGAGCGTCCAGTCCTGGGTTTGCGCCTGCAATTTTTGCAGCGACACTGGCAAGAGTCCGCTCGATCCCGCGACTCGCAGCCTGCGTTCGGCATCTTCGAGTTGCACCACCGCTACGCTGAAGTTGCTGACTTCGGTGATGGCGGAAGCAATCGCGGGACAAATGGCATCAGGCCGGCCACCACCGAGCAGGCGGGAAGTGAGCGCCGAGAAGCGTTCCAGTTGGCGGTTCAGCACGGCGGCCTTCAGTTGCATGCCGGCGATCGACTCCGATTTGTCCTCCACTACGGCCAGGATCATTCCGAAGGCGACGAAGAACTTGGGGGTGTTCCAGAGTTCTCCGGGAATAATCAGATTGGGAGCGAGTCGATCGACCAGCAGGCTGAGAGGAAACACCGCTCCCCAGCAGAAGAATCCACCGGCGATGGTCAGCATGGCGGGCGATGCCCGCCAGTAGTACCGGCAGATGAAGACGCCGGACAAAGCAAATCCGATTCCGAGGAGCACGATGGCCCCTTCATCAAAGGAGCCGCGCAGAGCAGCGCGAATCGCGCATGCTCCGGCAAACGAACACAGGAAAGTGGTGGTCGCCAGGAACAACGACAACTTACGGCTCACCCCAAAGAAGAAGCAGGCCGCACCGCCGAAGCAGGTTAGCAGGCACAAGACATAAGGCCAGCGGGAGTGGACGTCGTATCCGGTGCATGCCGCGTACACCACGGAGGGCACGCCCAACACCAGCAGCAAGAGAATGCGCTTGACGGAATCTTCCACCACGCAGGAAACCGATACCAGAAAACTGACGGCCGCGGCCTGCAGCGATCCGGAATCGACGGCCAACAGAAACGAGCTGACCGGGCCGTGATCCGGCTCCAGCAGTTGCGCCAGGAAATGGGCGAACACCAGCGCCCATCCGATCGTCCAAAGTGTGAGGCGGGCGCTGCGCGCCTGGCGCTTCAGACACACGAAGATGATGACGAGCACGCCGACGGTTAGAAATGTCGGGATTTTTTCAACGACACCCATTGAAGGTTACTTTTGGGGGGAGCATTTCGATTGCGACAGTAACTCAGGGTAACCAGCCGAACGCCTTTAGTACAACGCCAGAACGTGCCATGAGAGTGGCACCAAGGTCGGGCATAGCATTTGAAAGCGAGTGAAAGAAAAAGGAAGGTGCGGCCACTAATTCGGGACGGCCAATCGGCTGCTCACGCTGTTCAGGAGTTTTTCTGCTGCCTCTCCTGGATCTTGCGTGGCAAAGTTCTCTTCCAAAACGAGCACTGAGACCGTTGGATCGATTTCTTCGAGTGTCTTGGCGATGGGTTTGCCATGTATGGCTTGCATCCGCGCGGAAATTACCACGAGCTTTGCCTTGGTTGCCTTGAGCAAGATGCGGGCGTCGTTGAGGCTCAGAGTAGTCATGGCGTTGTATCCGGCGCTGCAGAGCACTTCCCGCAGAAACGTGCATACATCGGTCGACTCGAAAACACAAAGCAGGCGTGGTCTCGCGTCCCCGGCTTTTCCCCGCGAATATTTGGAGCCCAGATAGGCGGCGGTGATGGCTTCCTCCACCGAATCGTAGGTTTCAAATTGCGCCAGCAGGTTGGTGAGCTGCAGCACTTTGCGGATGTTCGGCGGCACGCCGCTGAGTTTGAGGTCTCCACCTTTCGAGCGTGCGGCTTGCATAAGACGCACCAACGCTCCCAAACCGCTGCTGTCGACGAACTCTACCTGGTCGAGCTGCAGCACGACATCGCCGTGCTTGTCGATGGAGTCTCCGATGTGCGAGTGCAACGTGAAAACTTCATTGCCGGCCACGATGCGTCCGTGGCATTGGACAATCAAGACTTCGCCAACCGGGCGGCTCTCCAGCCGTAGTTGCATCCCGCCTCCAAGTATTTCGTGGCGAATCTTACGTGGATGAAACCGGCAAGTCAATGCGCCGACGCCCGCAGACTATTTTCGGGAGAGCAGATACAAGTCAAACTGGCCACCGGGCCGGGTATATACGATCTTTGAGAGATCTCGGGCAACATCGTAGGCGTTGCCGCCGAAAAATTGCGAAAAAGCGAAAGGGAGCCTCAGGACGACTTGCGCTGCCCCGTTCGCTCTGCCATCGCGCCAAGGAAGCCGATACAAGGTCACCTCGCCGCGCGAGGAAATTGTGTAAATGATGTATTTCCCATCGTCGCTGAAGCGGGGAAGAAAGCTGGTCACGCCCGGGACGAGAACTGTGCACTGCTTGTCAGAAATACCAAGTGCGTAGATTCCCAGTTTCTCTCCGTAAAGAGAAGTCATGAGAAGGTATTTCCCATTGGGCGATGCGTCCATCGCGAATCCGCAGCCCTCATGGAATAGTTCCGCTCCCGAGCCGTCGGCATTCAGCCTCCAGGTTGTTAAAGCTGGCGATCCGTTCTGGAAGCCGCTCGCGTATAGCGTCCGGCCGTCCCGGCTCCATGCGCCCGATTGGAGGTGCGCCAGAGATCGCGGAAGTTCGCGGAGATGACTGCCATCCCGATCCACGATGTAATGCCGATCGAAATCACCCGAGTCCACGTATTCGAGTTGCGAACTATCCGGAGACCAATCACCGGTGCCCAAGGACCGGGATGAGGCCACTTTGGCTTTGTTATTTCCTTCCGTGTCTGAGAGCCAAATCTCGTTCCGGTGGGGCTCCGGCTGGGTAACATACATCACCCACTTCCCATCCGGGGAGATGGCCGGCTGCGTGGCGAACTCCGACGTAATGTCGTGGCTGGATTTTGAGCGAAGATCGTAAACCGAGAGAAACCCCGAGCTCCTACCGTTGATGAAGAAGATCCCCTCGCCTGAGGGATCCCGCATGGGCATCAGATCCGGACCTGGACCCGACGTAAGCTGTGTGGCTGCCCTGGTTTCAACGTTGTATTCCCAGAGGTTTATGATCCCGCTGACCTCGCGGGAGAAAAGGAGAGTTTTGCCTGGTTCTCCCCAGTTCACAAAGCCCGAAGTCGGTATCGCGCCCAGATCTGCGACCTTATGGCTGGCAACGTTTACTTTATATAGTTCTGAACTTCCCTCCGCGCTCAAGGGCTTGTGTCCGATGAGGAGAAGGTCCGCGCCGTCGGGAAATACTAAGAGGCGGGAATCGTAGCCCAGCCCCAGATCCTTGAAATTCACGATCGCTTTCCCGCCAATGCCTGACGGGGGCGCCTGCAAAATGTCTCTCGTTTCTGAATTGACGTAGAACAGGCTGCGGCCATCCGGGGACGGACGGAGAGTACTGCCTTCGAGCACGCGCACAGGAGTGCCGCCTAGGGTAGGTACCGCCCACACCTCGAGGGCGCCTAGTTGGCGCTCGTAGTAGATTTGGTTTTCATCGGCAGAAAAGCTGACGAGGTATTTACCGCCTTCATCGTTGGTAAGTTGTAACGGTTCGCCGCCCGAAGTCAGCATCAGAAAAATCTGGTCGTATCCTCCGACGTAGGAAGTAAAGGCGATGGCATGCCCGGAGGGGGAGATAACCGCTTCGTTCATCGGCTTGTGCCAATGACTGATCTGGGTGATCTTGCCCGGGGCGTCCGCTGTGTGACGAAAGAAAAAGAAGAGATGATACGCGCCGTAGCTGGCAGCCAGGACAAGCAGCAAGACCACGGCCGCGATCCCCACCACCTTGCCCTTATGGTGCGACGCCGCTTCTGCCAGCACAGCTCCGCTCGACGACCTCACGGCGGCTGCGCTTGACGCCGACGCGGGAATCGAACTGTCCTCCGGCGAGGTCCCTGTGCTCGGCGGCCAGAGCGCAGCCGCACGGGCATCGCTACCCAGGTTCCGCCCCGAATCAGTATCGCGCTTAAGGCGCTTCAGGTCCGCCCGAAGCTCGGAGGCAGTCTGGTAGCGCAGGTCGCGGTCTTTCTCGAGAGCCTTACCCATGATGCGTTCCAGTTCAGATGGCAATTCTGGATTGAGCCGGACGGGAGGCGTGGGAGCTCGATTCAGAATCGCATCAAAGATTATCCCTGAGGTCTCGCCTCTGAATGGCAATGCTCCGGTCGCCATCTCATACAGGACGGCGCCAAATGAGAAGAGATCTGTCCGGGCATCCAACTCCTTACCTCGCACCTGTTCGGGCGACATGTAGGCCACTGTGCCCAGCGCAGTTCCCGGGCTGGTCAGATGCGGTTCGTCGACGGTGCCTGTCAGCGTGTTTGCCGCGGCGATCTGGCTCGATGAGGTGGCTGAACTCGCGACCTTGGCCAGACCGAAGTCGAGAACCTTCGCGTGCCCGCGCTTGGTGACGAAAATGTTCGCCGGTTTGATGTCGCGGTGGATGATGCCCTCTGCATGTGCTGCGTCGAGCGCGTCTGCGATATCGATTCCCAGCGCCAGCACGGTTTCGGTCTCCAGGGACCGGCCGGCGATCCGGTGTTTCAGCGTGAGGCCATCCAGAAACTCCATGGCGATGAACGCTTGCCCATGCTGATCGTCGATCTCGTAGATGGTACAGATGTTCGGATGGTTGAGGGCAGAAGCAGCCTGCGCTTCGCGCTGGAAACGGGCCAGGGCCTGCGCATCTTTCGAAATGTCGTCTGGCAGGAATTTCAAGGCAACAAAACGATGCAGCTTCACATCCTCGGCCTTGTAGACCACACCCATGCCGCCGCCGCCCAGTTTCTCAATGATGCGGTAGTGCGAAATGGTCTGGCCTATCATGCGTGGCAAATCTTACGTCGAGGAAAATGCCAAGTCAACGAAATGCGGCCCTTGGGTTGATGAGGTGGCGGGCGACTTCTACTCTGACCATCTCCGGAAAAGCAGCGCGCCGTTGGTCCCGCCGAAGCCGAAAGAGTTCGACATAGCATATTCGAGTTTGGCCCTGCGGGCGTGGTTGGGGACGAAATCCATGCCGCAGGTTTCAGGGTCCTGCGTGACGAGGTTGATGGTGGGAGGCAGGATCTGATCGCGCAAGGCCAGCACCGTGATGCCGGCTTCGAGGCCGCCGGCACCGCCGAGCAGATGCCCGGTCATAGACTTGGTGGAGCTCACGGGAATTTTGCGCTCGCCAAAAAAGTTGCGGATAGCGTGCGCCTCAAGCGTATCGCCGATAGGCGTAGAAGTTCCGTGAGCGTTGACGTAATCGACTTTGTCGGGACTAATGCCGGCGTCGCGGGTGGCGTTGCGCATCACGCGGAATCCGCCTTCGTGCTCGGGTGCGGGCTGCGTCATGTGATAGGCGTCGCCCGACATTCCATAACCGGCAATCTCGGCGAGGATAGGCGCGCCGCGCCGTTGGGCGTGCTCGAGTTCTTCGAGCACCAGGATGCCCGCACCTTCACCCATCACAAAGCCGTCGCGATCTTTGTCCCAGGGACGGCTGGCTTTTTCAGGATCATCATTGCGGGTAGAAAGAGCGCGCATGGCGGCGAACCCGCCGACGCCCATTGGAGTAATGGCGGCCTCGGAGCCGCCGGCGATCATCACATCGGCGTCGTTGTGCTGAATGATGCGGAAAGAATCGCCGACGGAGTGGGCGCTGGTGGTGCAGGCGGTCGCCGTGGCCTCATTGGGCCCCTTGGCGCCGAGCCGCATCGAGACATGACCGGCCGCGAGATTGATGATGGCCGCTGGAATGAAGAACGGTGAAATCTTGCGCGGGCCGCCTTCGAACAAAGCCGTGTGTTCGCGTTCAATGATGTCGAATCCGCCGATGCCGGAGCCGATGTGCACGCCGACGCGCTCGTCGTTCTCTGGTGTGATCTGGAGGCCAGACATCTTGAACGCTTCATCCGCGGCGGCGATGGCCAGGTGGATGAAGCGTCCCATCTTCTTGACTTCTTTTTTTTCGATGAAGTTCAGCGGGTCGAAGTTCTTGACTTCGGCGGCGATCTGGCAGGCGAAATTGCTGGAGTCGAACTGGGTGATGCGGGCTACGCCGCTTTTACCGGCGAGCACGGCCTTCCACACTTCTCCGGTGGTATTGCCCACGCCGCAGATCAGGCCGATGCCGGTAACTACGACCCTGCGTCCCAAACTACTTGCCGCCTTTCGAATGCTTCCCGATGTAGTCGATGGCGTCCTGCACGGTGCGGATCTTTTCCGCGTCCTCGTCGGGGATTTCGATGTCGAAGCCTTCTTCGAAGGCCATCACCAGTTCGACCGTGTCCAGTGAATCGGCTCCCAGGTCGTCCACAAACGATGCGCTGGAGGTGACCTCGCCCTCGTCCACACCCAACTGCTCTACGATGATCTGCTTTACTTTCTCGTCAACGGCTGCCATGTTTCTCCTCGCTTTAGCTCGATTTGATTTGAAATTCGATGCCGGGACTCGGGGATCGCAGTCTCCGCTTCCCGTCCGGTCTTCGCCCGGACCCCTCCGCGATTTTGCTCCTCGCAGGTGTTACCGCGTTGAAAATAGGCGAACGTGTAGTGTAATTGCCCCGGTGAATTAGTGTAAAGGAAAGGGATCGCCACACGGGGCAAACCCTTGGCCAACTTTGGATCGGGACACTTGATCCTAACGGTTGGAAGTTCTCGTGGTCAAACCGCAGGCAAGTTATGATTGGACGGTTCACAGCTTGGTTGACGGGAGTTCATGGTGAAACGTGTGTGGGTATGGCTCTTGATGTTGTGCTCAGTGGCGTTTGCGGCGCCTTGCCCGGCCGGTCAGGCGAAAGACGGGAGCGCGCTGGTCCAGAATGAGCAGACGTGGGCCAAGGCTCTGGAGCAACGCGACTCCGCGGCCCTGAGCTGCCTGCTGGCCGTGGAGTTTGAAGACGCGGGCCCGGACGGAGCGGTGCAGGACCGCGACACAACCCTCGCCAAAGCTGGCAAGCATCAGCCGGTGCATCATGAATTAACGGCAATGCACGCACAGGTGTATGGAGATTTCGGCTACATCCGCGGATTGGCGACGGCAGTGGACGCAACGGGCAAGGTTCTGGCGAGAGTTCGCTTCACTGATATTTACGTTTATCGAGATGGGCGATGGCAAGCAGTGGCCGCGCATGAATCGATGCTTGCTGGGACGCCATAAGTAGAAGAGCCTGAGAATTCTATGCGTGCTGTCGTGCAGCGGGTAAGCCGCGCCCAGGTTTCCGTGAACGGTGAGATCACGGGCACGATTGGTC
>JBAUYE010000003.1:0-1526 GCA_049584615.1 Candidatus Sulfotelmatobacter sp. | reverse complement strand
GGGGCGGTCCGACTGTCATTAATAATGCGGAAACTTTGGCTAGTGTTCCTCATATTATTCTTGGCGGGGCTGAATGGTTTGCAAAAATTGGTCCGCCGAAGAATGGTGGGACTCGGCTGTTTTGCCTCAGCGGCAATATCGCAAAGCCCGGGGTTTATGAGCTGCCGATGGGCTACAGCCTGAGGAAAATGATTTACGAAGTGGGCGGCGGGATCCCTAACGGCCGCCAACTGAAAGCCGTTGTGCCGGGCGGGGCTTCATGTCCCTGCCTTACCGCCGACGAGATCGATGTGAATATGGATTTCGATTCGGTTGCCAAAGCAGGTTCGATGCTGGGCTCGGGCGGCGTCGTTGTCGTCGATGATGCGCAGTGCATTGTGAAGTTTGCGCTGCGGACTATGAAGTTTTATCAGCACGAGAGTTGCGGGTGGTGCATTCCCTGCCGCGAGGGTACCGACTGGCTGAAGAAAACTTTGATGCGCTTTCATTCCGGCGGCGGCGTAAAGAAGGACATCGACAACATGCAGTACCTGGCGGAAAACATGCTGGGGCGGACGTTCTGCCCGCTGGGCGATGCGGCCGCAATGCCGACGATTGCTTTCGTGAAAAAGTTCCGCAGAGAATTTGAAGATCATCTGGAAGGCCGTCCGTGCCCTTACGAGGAAGAAGGCGCACTGCAGCAACTTCCGGTGATGGCCCATTGACCATGAGCACAGCTCCAGCCACAAACAACCGCTCCGAGATTGACATGGCCAGACTGCTGGACGCTTTACGCAAGGGTGGAGACGCGTTTCTTGCCAGCGTTGCCGGAGTGGATGAGGCCGCGTGCCACCTGCGCCCTGCAGAAGATCGCTGGTGTGTGCTCCAGTGCGCCGAACATGTAGCGGTGGCGGAAGAAGTCATGCTCGGTTTGGTAACTGGCGAAAGAAAGGCGCGAAATGCGGAGGGACCGAGGCGAGATGATCGCATTCTAAGGAGTGGTACGGACCGCAGCACGCGGTTTGAGGCTTCCGATCAATCGCAACCGCGTGGGCGCTTTTCTACGCTGGCTGAAGCGGTGGCGCATTTCCAGGCAGTGCATCAGCAAGCGCTTCGCCTTGTCGAACAAACGCGAGAGGACTTGCGGGCGACGGAGGTCAAGCACCCTCATCGCGTCGTTGGGGTAATTAGTACTTATGAATGCCTGTTGCTGATGGGAACGCACGCGCAAAGGCACGCACTGCAGATCGAAGAGATCAAGAACAGCCCGGCGTGCCGGACAATTGTGCGCACTTAGAGTTAGATTTCCAGACTAAAGATATTTATGGCGGATGGATCCCAGATCGTAACACTCACGGTTGATGGCAAGAAGGTCACGGCTCCTGCCGGGACGCTGCTGATTGAGGCCTGCAAGACCGTGGGCATTGAAGTGCCTTCGTTTTGCTATTATCCCAACCTTTCTTTGCAGGGCGCTTGCCGCATGTGCCTGGTGAAGATCGAGAAGATGCCGAAGCTTCAGACTGCGTGCACGACGGTGATCAGCGAAG
>JBAUYE010000002.1:0-10063 GCA_049584615.1 Candidatus Sulfotelmatobacter sp. | reverse complement strand
CAAAACTTTCTGCACCCGCAAATACAGCGTAACTTTCCCCATGTATTCGAAGATCTCAGTCAAAGGCGCAGACCAAGCTCCGCTTTATGCATACTTGACCAAAGACACCGGCCCGGGCATCACCGGCGAAATCGAATGGAACTTCACCAAGTTTCTGGTCGACCGCAACGGCAACGTAGTGCAGCGTTTCGAACCCGCAGTCACACCGGATTCGAACGAAGTGATTGCGGCGATTCAGAAGCAGTTGAAGCAGTAGTAGCAGACAGCGCTTCGGTATTCACCGGCGCCCCACCTCGTGCTATTTCGCGGGCGTTATGGGCACAGCGATGATTGTGGCCAGCATGGTTGCAACCAGCTTCTCTCGGCTACCACTAATGGCAAAGGCATCCGCTGCGCAAATTGTCAACGTCCGTCCCGCTTTCTTCACTTGCGCTCTGGCCGCGAAGACGTCGCCGGTAGCGGGTGCGAGCAGGTTCACCTTAAGCTCCACCGTGAGGACTCCTTTGTCGTCTGCCGCCAGGGTCAAGGCGGCATAACCGCAAGCAGAATCCAGCACGGCAGCGATCGCACCCGCGTGCAGGTAACCGCTCTGTTGCGTAAGATTGGGCGAAAATGGCAGGCGAATTTCCACGCCGCCTTCAACCACTGCTGTAAGCTCGGCTCCCAAAGTGGACATGAAGGCCTGCCTGAAAAAGCTATCCCGGATGCGTTCCTCGTGGGTCGTCACGTATCTCCTCTGTCGCCGAACACTCCTGTTTCCGCGAAACAACCGATTGACGATCAGCGGGAGAATCTTACCCCGCGCGCCAGTGCCTTGGACAGCACCCGCCCTGCTACAATTCGGTTCGCAAGAAAGGTAAATGCAGATGCAGCGCACTTTTCAGATTGCGTTGCGGTTTTAACTGGCAACTGGGTACTGGCAACTGCTTCACGCCCCATGGACTTCGACCAACTCCAAACCTTCCTCGAAGTAGCCCGCCACGCCTCGTTCTCCCGGGCAGCGGAGAAGCGTTTCCGCACCCAGCCCGCCATCTCCTCCCAGATTCGCGCCGTCGAAGACGAAGTCGGCGCCAAGCTCTTCGATCGCTCCGGCGGCAAAGTCTCCCTCACCGCAGCCGGCAAGTCCTTCCAAAAGTATGCACAGGAAACGCTCGACGCCCGCAAGGCCATGCTCACCTCCCTCGCCGAAATGGAGCACATCCCCCGCGGCGCTATCACCGTCGGGGCTAACGAAGGCACTTGCCTGCACATTCTTCCCGAGGTCTTCGCCGACTTTAAGAAGCAGTATCCCGACGTCTCGGTTAACATCAAGCGCGCCGACTACGCCAAAGTTCTCGAATCGGTAGCCGATAACTCAGTCGACTTCGGTGTGGTTTCCCTGCCGGTAAAAGACAACCGCCTCACCGTAGTCCTCATCCATCAAGATGAGTTGGTCATCATCGCCCCGCCGCACCATCCGCTGGGTAAGATGAAGTCGGCCCCGGTGGGAGATCTGGCCAAATATCCCCTGGTGCTTCCCAAAGCCGGCCACACCCGCGACGCGCTCGACGAACTGTTTCGCGAGCGCCGGCTAAAGCCGAACTACAGTATGGAACTTGATTCCAGCGAACTTCTAAAGCGTTTCGTCGCCGCAGGCGTGGGCGTTGGCTTCATCGCCCGCTCCAACGTGCAGGAGGATGTACGCGCCGGCGTCCTGGTTGCCATTCCCATGGCCGACGCCCAACTGCGCCGCGACTTGGCCCTGGTGTTCCGCAAGGACAAAGCCCTCAGCCGCGCCGCCCTCGCCTTCATCGACATTGCCAAGAAGCACAAATCAAGCGATGTACTGACATCCAGATCGAAGTAGATGAAGCTATTCTCCAAACACTTTCGCGCGCACCTCCTGCTCTCTTCCCTGCTGCTCTGCCTCTCGGCCGCCGCTCAGATCTCCGGAGGCGCCCAGCCACCTGCGTCCTACGAGCTCATCGAAGTCAAAGTGACCGGCAGCAAACGCTTCACCCAACAGGAAATCGCAACTGCCAGCGGATTGCCCGTCGGCACCATCTGTCATGAGGAAGATTTCAAGAAAGCCGCGCGCCAGCTGGGCGAGACCGGGGCATTCGGCGTCATCAATTACACCTACACCTACTCCTCAGCCGGCACCAGGCTAGAGTTCCAAGTCACTGACGCCGACAAGTTTGTCCCAGCGCACTTCGCCGACTTCGTCTGGTTCACCGACGAAGAACTGCACCGGAAGCTGCACGAGCGCGTTCCTCTTTTTAACGGAGAATTGCCCACCAATGGCCGTTTACCCGACCAGGTCTCAGACGTTCTGCAAGCCCTGCTGGTTGAAAACGGAATCCCCGGCATCGTCCAATACGTGCGCACCGAAAGCAAAGACGAGCGACTCGAGTCCATTGACTACACCGTCGCGGGCGTGAGCATTCGTATCCACCGCGCCCAGTTTCCCGGCGCCGGAGCAGATGAATTGCCCCTGCTCCAGGCTGCGGCAGAAAAATTATCCGATCGCGAATACTCCCGCGATTACATGGCCAACTTCGTCGAGCACTCGGTGTTGCCCCTCTACCATGAGCGCGGATACCTGAAGGCCTCGTGCGCTACGGGACAGCCCAAGGTCGTCAAACTTGCCGCCGCGGATGCAACCGACAATAAACAGCCCCCGACCTACGTCGACATCACGTTCCCCGTCACTCCCGGCCTCCAGTACAAAGTCACGCAATGGGATTGGTCGGGCAACAAAGCAATCCCCAAAGACCAGCTCGATCCCTTCCTCCATGTCAAAACGGGGCAATCGGCCAACACGGTTCAGCTGGCAAACGACCTGCGCCAGGTCCAGACGCTCTACGGTTCACGCGGATACATCCTGGCCGAAGTCAAGGTGAACGCCGAATTCGACGATGCCGCCGGAACCGTCTCCTACCACCTTAACGTCCGCGAGGATTCTCTCTACCACATGGGAGACCTGGAATTTCGCGGCATCGACAACAGCCTCACCGCGAGGCTGCGCGCCGCCTGGAAGCTGCGCCCCGGCGATGTCTACGACGCCACTTACCTGAAGCAGTTTCTGCCGGAGGCCAGAAAGCTCCTCCCACCCACCCTCGATTGGGAGGTCGATCCCCACGTTACCGCCATCACCCGCGATAAAAGCGTTGACGTCGACCTGCAATACACCGCCAAGGCGATCCAGTGAAATGGTTGCTATTTCACTAAGCAGCGTAAGTCTCTCTGCAACCTCTGGCGTCTTCGGTCATCTATCAAGGTAGCGTAATATCAAGGCATTGGCGGCAATCATCCTTTTCATTGCGTGTCGCCAGAAGCACCCAGGAGAGTCAAGCATGAATAAGGGATCAAGGTGGTTCCGGGCGAAGGCCGCGGTAATCTTCTCAGCGACCGTATTGTTCAGCATTTACGCCTTCGCCGCCGGCAAGCAGACCTTTACTGGCGAGGTCGGCGACGCCATGTGCGGCAGACAGCACATGGAGGGCACGGCCGCAGAGTGCACCCGCGCCTGCGTAGCCAAGGGATCCAAGTTTGCATTGGTAGTGGGCGAGAAAATTTATATCTTGAACACCACCGACAAAGCCGCTCTGGCCACGCTCGACCAGCAGGCAGGTAAGAATGCCACCGTTACCGGCACGTTGGACGGCGACACCATCACCGTCAGTTCGGTCGCCGCCAAGTGACCATGACTAGTGAGGACGACCAGGTGACGTCGACCGGGTACGATGGCCATGTGAGCACGACCAAGATTCGCGGCCGTTCGGAAATCCGAAAAGCCGCAGCCTTTTAGTTGACCAGGGCCGAACCTGTGGTAGAGTGTTTCGGATTTGCCCGGCGCCCTCCCCCTAATCGGACCGGGCATGGTGGCGGGAACCGCGCCCGCGGTTTCCGCCATTTTTTCTCTCCTCACGTGAAATTCATATTTCCTTTACAAACCATTGTGTTAATGTGCATTCTCAATCTCAAATTTTTTCGTGCCGGAGGTAAACAGCGTTGGGTAAAGACATGGTTCCGAAGCGGATGTTCTTCACCAAAGGAGTCGGGAAGCACCGCGAGCGGTTAACATCCTTCGAGTTGGCACTGCGCGACGCTGGCATCGCAGCCCAGAACCTGGTGCGCGTCTCTTCCATCTTCCCTCCGAACTGCAAGATGCTGGCTCGCAAAGAGGGCGTGAAGTATCTCAGCCCCGGCGAAGTCGTATTTGCGGTAGTCGCGGAAAACTCCACGCACGAGGCCCATCGCCTGTTAGCCTCTTCGATCGGCGTCGCCATCCCCGCCGACAAAAACACCTACGGATATCTTAGCGAGCACCACTCCTTCGGCGAAACCGAAGACGCCGCCGGCGAATACGCCGAAGAACTAGCCGCCGAAATGCTGGCCACCACTCTCAACGTAGAGTTCGATCCCGACCGCTCCTGGGACGAGAAAAAACAAATCTACCGCCTCTCCAACAAAATCGTCCGCACCGCCAACGTGACCCAGTCCGCTGTAGGCGACAAGCGCGGCCTGTGGACCACGGTAATAGCCTCAGCGGTACTGATCTTCGATTAGTCGGTAAAAATGAAGCGGGTGGCCCATCCTTTCGCGTTCTTTGCGAAAGGGTGGGATTCCCCGGACGCCAGAAGCTTGGAATTCGGCGTCCAACGTCAACCAGGGATCGGGAAGGGCACGACCTCAGTCGTGCCGTAAGAGACCGCGAAAGACGCCGGCTTCAGCCACCGAGGAACTCCTTCGCGACTCGATTCACGAGCCGCATGCTATAATTGCACTTTAGTAACCCCTCAGCCCTCCCAAATGTAATCTTCCGTTAACAGCCTTCCCGTATCATAGAACTGTAGATAAATACCTAATAAGCAAGAGGAATAGTGTGGATCAAGATACTCGCAGACAAAAGCAGCAAGCCCTGATAACCGAACTTCTGGAAAGAAAAATCCGCCTGCACGCCCAGCAACTCTACGACAAGCGCGGCCAGACCGAAGGTTTTGCCCTGCAGGATTGGGTAGAAGCAGAATCCCAGGTGCTGGAAAACAGCATCCTGGCCCCGCTGTACCGCAAATCGCGTGCAGACAACGCCTCATCGCGCGACGCGCAGGAAGCCGGAGCCTGATGATACTTGTAGGGACAGCCGCCCTCGGCTGTCCAGGCGGCCCAGGTTCATCGGGACGCTATTTATCAGCCGCGGAAAGCTGTCAACACACTCGACCGCTTGCACGACCGTGGAAGAGCGGCGCTTCAGCGCCGCGTAAGAAATTAAGAAATGACGCGGGCTTCAGCCCCATGATCGCTCTCTAAGAGCTCACTTCTTGGCAGCAGCGTGTTTCCCCTTACCCGGCTTACTTCCCTTTCTATCCAACCGCTCCAGCACCGCAGCCACAATCAGCGGCAAGCCCACCGTGGCGTCCACAAACACTTCTCCAAATCTCCCACCCTCCGCCGGAGGCACAAACTTCCCCCACGAAATCGCCTCGCTATAAGGACTGCCCGACAACCCTCCCCAATAAACCGGCTCCGGACAAATCCGCAACCCATAGTGATACCGCTTCAGCGGAATATTCTCCCCCAGCCGCCGGTGCCGCAATTCGCAGAACGGACCAAACTGCTGCGACCAGTTCCGCGGCACTCCGCCGCCAATCGTCACAATGCCCAGCTTCTTCTGCCGCAGCAAAGTAGCAGCAAAGTGCTCGAGATCCAGAAAGGGATCAAACCGTATCTTGTGCCGCCCCGTCGACTCGCGCATCCGATTGTTCAACGCCGTGTCCAGCCCCATCTCCGAATCGCTGAACGCCGGCACGAACACCGGAACGCCCTGATCATGCGCCGACTTCAAAATCCCCCGCTCCGGCACGTTCTTCGCCAGATAAGCCCCAATCGCATGATTCAACTTGTAGGAGCACATCACTTCATTGTGATCCCAACCCTCGAGCACCCGCGACATCACTTCTTCCACATCATCCAGGTTCTGCTCAGGTTCAAGCGTGTCGTACACGCGGTTGTAACCCTGCTCATAAAGTTCCTCGTCCGAAACCCCAGGATTGACCTGGAAATGGGCGCGCCCAGTAGCCTCCACCAGCCCATGCGCCATCAGCGCCCCGGTCGAAACCACAGCATTCACGATGCCCCGATCAATCAACTCAGTCACGATCAGACCCTGCTTGGCCACAGTCATCGCACCCGACAAAGTCATCACGACGAAACAATCCTCGTCGCGTGCCATAGCCTCAAGCACGTCGGCCGCTTCTCCGAGTTGCCGCCCGGTAAAAGCAGTCTTAGACATGGCACGAACCAGATCGTCAATCGACTTCACCTTGCCAAGATCCAGCGGCTCCAGCGGAATCAGCCGGTCTTCAATCGGATTATGTAGATGACGCTCCACCCCATCACCCGCGTGCCCCGAATTGCCATGCGACTTCCCCGCAGGATGCCCACCGCCATGATTGCTCTGCTTCAAGATGACACCTCCAAATCGACTCGCAAACTTTCCGAGGAACTACTTTACAGGAACAGCGTGAAACGTTGCCACGCGGACGTTCGCAAGCACGCGGACCCTTTGTCCGGTTCGACCGTGGCAGTCTTCGCCCGTCGTAGTCTTCGCCCGTGGTAATCTTCGTAACATAAGGAAGACTCCAGTATGAAACACCTTCGCCATCCATCGTTCGCGCTTCACCTCGGATTGGCATTTATGCTCGCAACTAGCATTATGCCGCGTCTCGCCGCGCAAGACGCACCGCCCGTCGTTGGAGAATGGACGGGAACGCTGAACCCAGGGGGCCAACCTAAGAAGCACGTCGTGGTGCGCATTTCCGCAGAGCAGGATGGCAGCCTGCGGGGCACCATCGACTACCCTGATCAGGATGTTTCCGGCGTTCAGATCACGACCATCACTTATCGCAAGTCAGCTTTGCATTTCGAAAGCACGCCCGGTCTGTGTGCCTATGACGGCACCCTGGACAAGGACAGCTCAAGAATTACGGGCGTTTGGAAGCAAGGCGGAACCACCCTGGATCTGGTGCTCAAGCGCACACAGTAGCCATGTGCCTCATCCTAGTCGCCGCCCTTTGCGGCTAGAGCCTGCCCTGAGCCTGCTGAAGGGGTGGGATTCCACGAGCGCCAATCCTTTGGGATCTTGATCTTCCCAGATGACGCGCACAACAGAATAAGTTTGCCGAAGCCCGAAAGCTGAAGCCCGCTCCCCAGATGCTATATTGTTCGCCAGAGGAAGATCGTGCCCCCTGATAAATTCCGCGTGGCCTTAGTGCAGATGTCCGCCGGGCCAGAGCCAGAACAGAATCTCGCGAAAGCTCTGGAACGCGTCGCCGACGCCGCCGGACGCGGCGCCCAGGTAGTCTGCCTCCCCGAACTATTTCAAACGCAATACTTCTGCCAGCGCGAAGATCACTCCCTGTTCGATCTAGCCGAGCCCATCCCCGGCCCCAGCAGCGAAAAACTGGCCGCTGCCGCCCGACAGCACGGCGTAGTACTGATCGCGTCGTTATTCGAGAAGCGCGCCCCCGGCATCTACCACAACACCGCCGCAATTTTCGATTCCAACGGATCCCTCAGCGGCCTCTACCGCAAGATGCACATCCCTGACGACCCGCTCTACTACGAAAAGTTTTATTTCACTCCCGGCGATCTAGGCTTCCGCGCCCTCGACACCAGCGTAGGACGCCTGGGCACTCTAGTCTGCTGGGACCAATGGTTCCCCGAAGGCGCGCGCCTCACTGCCCTGCAAGGCGCATCCATCCTCTTCTATCCCACCGCCATCGGCTGGCATCCCTCCGAGAAAGCCGAGTTCGGCACAGCCCAGCACGACGCCTGGCGCACCATTCAGCGCGCCCACGCCATCGCCAACGGAGTCTACGTAGCCGTAGTCAATCGCGTAGGCTTCGAAACCGGCAACATCCGCGGCAAGTCCACTCCCGGCCACGGACTGGAATTCTGGGGCGCATCATTTTTCTGCGATCCCTTCGGTCGCGTCCTGGCCGAAGCCTCCCACGACCGCGAGGAAATTCTGATCGGCGACGTCGACCTGAAGGCCCTCGAAGACATTCGCCGCAACTGGCCCTTCCTTCGCGACCGCAGAATCGACGCCTACGCACCAATTTCCAATCGCCTGCTCGATGGACGATAAAATCGGATCAATGAGTGCAAACCCCCGATTACGACAGTTGCTTCCGGTTTGCCAATCGGGAGTTGGCGCCCACTCCGCGCATCCGGCATCTAATTTTTGAATCCGGGCTTTGATACCGAACGCACGATAGCTTGAGGTGTAACCATGATTGAATCTTCTGATCTTCGGATGACGAGAATACCGCTCAACAACGGAGCCGGGCATATGCCCGCACTCGGCTTCGGCACCCTCATTCCCGACCCAGCCGTGACGAAAACTGCAACCAGAGACGCACTAGACGCCGGATTTCGACATTTCGATTGCGCGGAGCGATACCGCAACGAGCGTGAGGTAGGCGAGACGTTGCAGGCCGGACTTGCCGCTAAAGGGATCCCGCGTGAAGACGTTTTTATTACCACAAAGCTGTGGAACTCCAATCACCGGACCGAGCGCGTCGAACCGTCTTTCGCGGCGAGTCTCGACAGACTCAGGCTCAAGTATCTGGATCTATACCTCATTCACACTCCCTATGCATTTCAACCGGGGGATGACCAGGACCCGCGGGATCAAAACGGCGATGTTCTCTATGACAATGGAGTGACTTTGCTCGACACCTGGAGAGCGATGGAAAGTCTCGTGGACCACGGCAGGTGCCGGGCCATCGGACTGTCGGACATCAGCTTGAATGAATTGATGCCCATCTACGAGTCTGCAAGAATTAAGCCAGCCGCGGTCCAGGTCGAATCACATCCCTATCTGCCGGAAGCGGAGCTTCTGGAATTCTGCAAAGAAAAGGGCGTTGTTTTGTTGGCTTTCGCGCCATTGGGTCACGGAATGAGGCCGGGGCTGCTCGAAGATCCTGTCATTTCGTCAATCGCCACACGAGTTGGAAAGACGCCGGCACAAGTGCTGCTGGCATGGGCGGTGCAGCGCGGCACGGCTTTGCTTACCACACCCAAAACCGCGGCTCGCGCGCGAGAGAATTTCGACATCTCTGCCCTTCCGGAAGATGCGTTGAGCGAAATCAACCGCATTCAGACCAGGCTGAGGCTCAATGAGGTGGTGAAAACAGGCGTCCCTGGTTTCATCGCACAAGGTAGATGAAATATGGGAGCCACACCTCCATGCCTCGATCCACTCATTCAAGTAATACTTTAAGTCTTCCCCCGGCAACCCTCCAATACCGCATGCCCGCCGAGTGGGCGCGGCACGCCGCCACCTGGCTAGCCTGGCCGCACTATCGCGGCGATTGGCCGGGCAAGTTCGAACCCATCCCCTGGGTCTACGCCGAAATCGTCCGCAATCTAGCCCGCCACGAGCGCGTCGAACTGATAGTCAACAACGCCGCAGCAGAACGCCAAGTAAGAAAGCTGCTGGGACGTGCCAACGCGCCGATAAAGAACATCCGCTTGCACCGCTGGCCCACCAACCGAGTCTGGCTCCGCGACTCCGGCTGCATCTTCACCCCTGAATCTCAGCAAGACAACGCTCGGGAAGGGCACGACTTCAGATTTGAGCCTGCCCTGAGCAAGCGAAGCGCGCCGAAGGGTGCCGTTAAAGATGGCAAGAAGAAAAGGGCTTCAGCCGCTGAGGGTCGCTTGCAAGCCACAAACTTCCGCTTCAACGCCTGGGCCAAATACTCGAACTACCGCCGGGACGAAAAAATCGGCACCCAAATGGCAACCACAACCGAAGCCGAAGAGATCTGCCCCAAGCATCGCAACACCCGCATAGTCCTCGAAGGCGGCTCCATCGACGTAAACGGCGAAGGCACCCTCCTCACCACCGAAGAATGCCTGCTAAGTAAAGTCCAGCAACGCAATCCCGGAATGTCCCGCAAAGATTACGAAAACATCTTCGCCAACTACCTCGGAGCCCCGCACGTAATCTGGCTAGGCAAAGGCATCGTCGGCGACGACACTCACGGCCACGTCGACGACCTAACCCGCTTCG
>JBAUYE010000001.1:0-8722 GCA_049584615.1 Candidatus Sulfotelmatobacter sp. | reverse complement strand
GTGTTCGGGCATCATTTTGCGGCGATCGCCGGTCCGGGGCCGTTGGTGGGGCCAGTGCTGGCGGCGCAGTTTGGCTATCTTCCGGGGACGATGTGGGTGCTGGCGGGGGCAGTGTTTGCGGGCTGTGTGCAGGACTTCGTGATTCTGCTGTTCTCGGTGCGGCGCGACGGGAAGTCGTTGACCGAGATGACCAAGAGCGAGATCGGGCGGGTCGGAGGATTCGTCGCTTACGTGGCGGTGATCGCGATTCTGATTATCCTGCTGGGCGTGGCGGCGCTGATCGTGGTGAATGCGCTGAAGTCGAGCCCCTGGGGCACGTTTACGATCGCGATGACCATGCCGATCGCTGTGCTGATGGGGGTGTATCTGCGGCGGATTCGTCCCGGGAAGGTGCTGGAAGTCTCTGCGTTGGGGTTTGTTTTGGTGCTGGCCGCAATCTGGGGTGGGCAATACGTGTCGCAGGATGCGGCGCTGGCTCGGCTGTTTACTTTCACCGCGCCCACGCTGGCGATTCTGATTATGGTTTATGGGTTTGCTGCATCGGCGTTGCCGGTGTGGTTGCTGCTCGCGCCGCGCGACTATCTCAGTACGTTCGTGAAGCTTGGAACGATCGCGCTGCTGGCTGTGGGAATTGTGGCGCTGCATCCCACGCTGCACATGCCGGCGTTGACGCGGTTTGTCGACGGCACGGGTCCGGTGTTTGCGGGAAAGATATTTCCTTTCGCCTTCATCACCATCGCATGCGGCGCGATCAGCGGATTTCATGCGCTGATATCGAGTGGGACGACACCGAAACTGATTGCGCGCGAGACCGAGACGCGCATGGTGGGCTACGGCGCGATGATGTGCGAATCGGCGGTGGCGGTTATGGCGATTATTGCGGCCTGCGTAGTGCAGCCGGGAGTTTATTTTGCCATCAACAGTCCGGCGGGAATTGTCGGGCAGGCGCCTGCGGCTGCGGCAGCGACTATTTCCAGCTGGGGGTTTCCGGTGACTGCGGCCGACATGCAGGCGCTGGCGCACGCTGTCGGTGAGCAGACGCTCTACAACCGAACCGGCGGAGCTCCTGCGTTCGCGGTCGGCATGGCGCATATTTTCTCGCACAGTCTGGGCGGCGAGACTTTGATGGCGCTGTGGTACCACTTTGCCATTATGTTTGAAGCGCTGTTTATTCTAACTATCCTCGATGCGGGCACGCGGGTGGCGCGCTTCATGGTGCAGGATGCGCTGGGGCATGTCTATAAGCCGCTGGGGCGGACGAGTTGGTATCCGTCGATTCTCGGCACCAGCGCTTTGATTGTTGCGGCCTGGGGATATTTTCTGTGGCAGGGAGTGAAGGATCCGCTGGGCGGGATTAACTCGTTGTGGCCTCTGTTCGGCATTTCCAATCAACTGCTGGCGACCGTGGCTTTGTGCGTGGCTACAACGATCATCATCAAGATGCACCGGGCGAAGTATGCGGCGGTCACTCTGGTGCCGCTGGTGTGGCTGGTCGCGGTGACGTTTACGGCGTCGTGGCAAAAGATGTTCGATCCCAATCCGCGTGTGGGATTTCTGGCACAGGCGCGGGCGCTCGCGGCCGGTCCGGCGACTAGCGTGACGGGTCGGCTCATCTTCAACAACCGGCTGGATGCGGCGGTGACGGGAGTGCTGGTGGTGATGGTGACACTGGTGCTGGTGGAGTCGGGTCGGCAGTGGTGGGGAATTCTGAGGGGAACGAGAGAAGCTCCGGTGAAGGAAGCTCCGTTTGTGAGGACGCGATTGGTCGAGGAACGCCTGGTGGAGGAGCGGGGATGAAGCGAATCATTTCTGGCTGGCACATTTTCGTAGCCGCGCTGCGGGAGATTTTTGATGAAGCCGCGTACGCGCGGTTTCTGAATCGGGCTGGGACGGCATCTTCGAGCGAGGCGTATGCGGCCTTTCGGCGGGAATTCGATGAGGCTAAGATGCGGCGGCCGAAGTGCTGTTAGCGGTTCCTGTTTAGTCACCGAATCCCTTCCCTAGGAACTGCAGAGCATCCGCGATAGACTGCACTTACATGCGAGTTCTGGGTATTGATTGCGGCGGGGAGTACACCGGGTACGGCGTGGTGGAGATGTCTTCTCGAGGACATCTGGTGTGCCTGACTTGCGGGGCGATCAAGCTTTCGCCGCGCGAACCCCTGGCGCGGCGCTTGTCGCGCATCTATGACGAACTGGGTGGACTAATTACGGAGCACCGTCCGGATGAAGTGGCGATCGAGGGAATCTTCTACGCGCTGAATGTGAAGTCGGCGTTGAAGCTGGGCCAGGTGCGAGGAGTGGCCATGCTGGCGGCTGCTGCCGCGGGGTTAGAGGTCGCCGAATATTCGCCGCTGACCATCAAGTCGTCGGTGGTGGGATACGGGCGGGCGGAAAAGCAGCAGGTGCAGCACATGGTGACGCGCTTGCTTGGGTTGGCTGAAGCTCCCGAGCCGATGGATGCTTCCGACGCACTGGCCATCGCCATTTGCCACTTGCATACTGCGGGCACACTCGAAAGGCAGAGGGCCGCGGCACGGTGATGATTCCTGCTCGCCTGATTAGTTTCCTGATTCGCTGTGCCGTCGGATTTTTCTCGATTGGGCTGGTGCTAATGGCGGCGATGTTGTTTACGCCGTCTATGGCACAGCAGGCGGCGAGTGGGAGTGCCCCATCAGCCGCGACGGTCACTTTCACTCTGGATTTTCCCCAATCCAATCCTGGGCGCTATTCAATCGCCATCGACACATCCGGACACGCGCGTTACGAGTGTATGGGGAGGGTAGCGGAGGATTCCGAGGACGAAGCCTACCGGGCAGAGTTCCAGGTGTCGGCGGCGAACCGCGAGCGAGTCTTTTCCCTGGCAAGACAGGCGAAGTATTTCAGCGGAGCGGTTGACTCGAACAACGGCAAGCTGGCTTTCACCGGCACGAAGCTGCTCAGCTATCAGGATGGCCGGCGTTCGAACACGGCGCACTACAACTATTCAAACCTGGCACCGGTGCAGCAGTTGACTACACTTTTCCAAGACATGGCGGCTACTCTGGAATATGGACGGCGTCTAGCCTACTACCACCGCTATCAGAAGCTGGCGCTGGACGACGAGTTGAAGCGCATGGAGACGCAGGCCAGGAATAACGAACTGAGCGAGATACAAAGCGTGGCGCCGGTGCTGCAGGAAATTCTTGAAGACTCTTCGGTGATCAACGTGGTCCGTGCCAGGGCTAAGGAGTTGATCGACATGGGGAGTGGTGCCGCGAACGGGCACTGACGACTCGTTGTTGGGAAGAAACGCGCAGAGTTGGTTTCTCTCTTCTTGTGCTTTAGTGGGTCACTGCACCGTAACGCTGACGGGTGAACTGTGGTTTATGCTCCCGGATATGGCGGTGACGGTTACGGTGTAGGTTCCCGCGGGAGTCGCGCCGCTGCCGGAACCGCTGCCGCCATTGCCGCTGCTGCACGCGACCTGAATTGCGACCGATCCGGACAAAACAACACAGAGGAAGAGAAAAGCCAGCCTGCGCCTCATCGATTGCAGGCGCCGGGAGCCAAATCCCATCAGAGCCACTCCAGGAAGGCCAATCCACGCCAGGTAGACGGGATGCGAACGCATAGTTCCCGGCGATAAAGTCAGGGCTGACGAAGGTCCCGTCGTTGTCACCGTGAGATTGACAGGAGTGCCCGGTTGCGCAGAGGTTGCAGAGAGGGAACAATTCACACCCTGAGTCGTGGGAGCGGAGCAACTCAGGGCGACCGGACTGTTAAAGCCTCCAGTTCCTGCGACGGTCAGGCTAAAGACAGCCGTTCCCCCTGCGGAAACTGACGCGGTGGCGGGGGTGGGGGTCAGCGTGAAGCCTGGCCCACAGGACGGAAAATTGAAGGAAACGATTCTTGTCGACCAAGTACTGCCGGTCGTTGGAATGTATTCGGTCGTATAAAAGAACGTGCAGTCGTCCGTCGGGTCGATCGACATGCCGCTATAGTCGGCCCATCGGTAGGTGGTAGTTTGCGAACCAGGCGTAATGCGCGCCGCGGACAAAATATCGATCTCGCTCTCCATCGTACCCAGCGGATCGGTAGCCAGGCGGCCCGTGTAGCGAATCGAGGGGCTCATGCTAGCGTTGGAAACGCTGTAGCCCAAGGCTATGTCACCAGCTTGGTCCATGGCGATGCTGCCCATCCAGCGATAGCTGGAATCCGGTGCGTACGTCCCTTGCTGGTAGAGGCCGAAGCCTGTCCCGGTGTTTTGCAATTCGTACCAGCGCACGCCAGTCTGGCTGCTGCTTGTCCCGATGGTGACCGTGTGGTTGACGACAAGAGCCTGGTAACTTCCGAAATTGCGATAAGCGAGCCGGTACATCAGCCGGTCTCCGTAGGAGTCGAGCATTTGCGTGGTTCCCGTCTGCGGAATGCAGGCGCCGGTCGTATATTCGAGTTCTGTGACGGTCTCGCCACAGGCCTCAGTGAATGCTGCTACTGGGATATTTGTGGGGTTGGCGTTCGCCGATGAAGTGCCGAACCAAGAATTAGCGGGGGTCGTCCAATCCACGTGAAACTGCCAGAGGTCGAGAGATTCATCGTTACCGTCGAAATTGAGGAAGTACTCCGGCGAGCCCGTCGGGGGCGCAGTGGCCCCATCCAAATCCCCGGGCAACAGGACACCGTAAGAGGTGGGCGTATTTGTGAAGCACTGCATGGCGGGCGCCTCCGCATCCGTCAGCATGGCACTGCGGTCTAAGGCACAGGCTGCAGCGCCTACGAACACATTATCGTCGCCTTGGTTATAACTCAGGTAGTAAGCATCGGGCCAAACGGCCAACTTGGGGTAGTCGTCAAATAAATCTCCGGGGGTCGGGAAAACGTACAGATTCCATGAGGCATGAACTGCGTCGTCTGTGGTAGAGACCGCAACACACAGTTGATCGGGGCTGGTCCAGACCGGCATCATCATCACCCAGCGGCTTGCCTGCTTGTCAAATTGCACGATTTCGTCGGAGTACGTTGATCCGCTAACGTAACAAGGTGATCCGATCGCTTGCCACAAGGTAGCTCCGGTAATCGGGCCAAGAGCCACCGCGCCGGTGGATTTGTCGAACACCGCATAGGACCGGTTCACAAACTGGACAAACTGCGTTGACCCCACGGCCACGTTGGAATCGGGAACAATAGCTTGATTGCTGTAACCAGTAAAGCCGTTCCCGACGCCCAGAATGTTCAGTCCCGAATTTGTGGAGAGAGCGGAAAGAGCAGAAGCTTGCAGCTGTTTGGTCCGATCCCTGAAGCACCGAATCTGCGGCCGGACTGGTGGCGCGCGGCCCACGTATCACCAACCTGTCATCGTCGTCATCCTTATCCGGCGAACCCATCCGCCCTGACGGCGCAGGAATGAGCTCCATCTGGCTTAGGGGAGGCGCAACAGCGTGCTTCACCGCCTTCACGACCATGGGATGAGATTGCCCCTGTGCCCAACTCAAAGACGTTCCCGCAAGCAATAGTCCAGAAGCCAGAATCCATGAAGGCCGCATTCGCATCTGTTGATGCTACCTGTAGGAGGTTTGGTTGGGCAAATGCTTCAATAAGCCGGTGGTACTACAGTTTAAGCTGTAGACAATGCGAATAGAGCCCAAAGACTGCGCCCTCCGAGGATGCCCGGCACGCAACAAGCGAGCCAACTCCGGGGAAGTTGGAACTCGCCTTTTAGCGCCCTGGTTCTTTAGGGCAGACTTGTGAAAGATGAATCAGCGATGCGCGAGAGCCCCTTCAAGAAGCCAAGTCTCCGGGGCGGAGCAGCAGAAGCACTCTCAGGTCAATGATGGCGTGCAACGCCATGGGCAGCCACAGGCTTCCGCTCGCGAGAAAGATTACCGCCATAACCGCTCCCAGCAGGGCAGTGCCGATGATCCCGGACAGTCCCTGGTAGCCGTGCGCCAGGCCGAAGGAAATGCTGGCAACAGCTAATGCCATCCAAAGGCCGATGTGCCAGGGTCCGTTAGAAAGATATCTGATCAGAAATCCGCGATATAAAACCTCCTCGCAAATGCCTGCCGTGACTGAAACCAGTGCGAACCAGGCGCGCTCTTCATGAGTTACGGGAAGAATGAAAGCCAGGCGCTGAAAGGCCCGCAGGGTCTTCTCACGCGCGGTTGCGCTGCGGCGGACGAGAACCACCTGCAGCAGGGAGCCAACCGCAAACGCTACAGCGAAGCCCCAGGCAAACGACGCTCCTATCTTTTGCTGAGTAATTTCGCGGACAGCTGGCCAGATAAAGAAAACGCTCGATCGCAAAGCGATCCAGGCGACGATGGCAGCGGTCCACAGGATGACCAAAATTCTCTGATACGACAAAATCTTCCTGCGCGGATTTGTGCTGTTCTTCAACGCCCGGGTTTCGAACGCGTCCCAGACGGGCACACCAATGAATAGGAACAGTGCCAGAGCGTGCTGGAGAGTCATGGCGGCAATGTACAGCATCCGTCAGCAATCGGCGGGATGATATTGTCGTGGCAACGCTACCGAACCAGCACGCCGGCATAGCCTACGACCAGGTCGCGGTCGCCGGAGACATCACCCGAGGTTGCGTATTTGATCAGTTCTGCAGACTTGGCCCCCAACTTCTTCGCTGCCGTCAACATTGCCACGGCAGGACCGAGACCGCACATGCTGATGTTCTGCTGGGTGACCAAATCGTAGAGAGCGCGAGCGTCAAGGGCGAGAATCGGTTCAATTGCCTCGTGGTCCTTCACGCGCGTGATGGCATCGGATTCATAATGATTCATATCGCTCGAGGCTACGATCAGGAGGGGACTGTTCTGCGCTGCAATGACATCCGCGATAGCTTCGCCTAGTTGCTTGAGAACCTCGAACCGATGAATGCCGAGCGCGATGGGAACGAACTTGAGTTGGGGTTGCCGCATCTGTAGAAACGGCAGCTCCACTTCAGCGGCGTGTTCGTTGCGGTGGGCGGAGGAATCTTCCTGCAGAAGCGGGCAGCGCTGCTTGAGAGCGGAGGCGAGCGAGTTGTCGATGGTGACTGCACCGAGAGGCGTCTCCCATGCGCCCTCGCTCATGATTGCCAGAGGGCGGCCCATGCCAGTGTGGTTTGGACACAGCACCAGGCAGAGGCTGGGAATCTCTAACTCTGCGAAGACGGCACCGGCCACGTGGCCGGAATACATATAACCTGCGTGGGGAGCGATGCAGCCCACCGCGCGAACTGGCTTTCGATCCGGAGTCTGGGATATGTAGGCGCGCACCTCCTTGCGCAGATCATCTGGATCGCTGGGATAGAAGCGCCCGGCAACTGCGGGATGGCGAACAGTCGCGGTAGTCATAGGCTCTCCTACTGTCGAAACAATGTCGTCGAAATAATGCTACGAGCCGTCGTGGTTGTCGCGCAAGGCGCGAAACAGCGCAGCGCTTTCTTCCAGGGTCAAGGTCTCGGCGCGGGCGGCAGGTTTCACTCGAGCCTCGGCCAGGGCAGCGCGCAGACGAGCCTCAGGGTAATTTGACTTTAGATTATTCCATAGGGTTTTGCGCTTTTGTCCGAAGGAAAGCTTGAGGAAGTCGATGAAGCCGTCGTTCGCCGAGCCGGCTTCGAATCCGTCCCCATCGAGGCCCAGTTCTTTTTGTCGCGGAGCGATGGTGAGTCGCAGCGCGGTGGAATGCACTTTTGGCGGAGGGGAAAATGCTCCCGGCGGTAAGGTGAAGAGTTTTTCGACGCGGGCGTAGAGCAGCGCGGTGGCCGAGAGCAGACCATAATCGCGGCTGCCGGGCGCGGCGGCGATGCGATCGGCGACTTCGCGCTGGACGAGAATTACGATAGTTTCAAAGTATTTGGAGTACTCGAACAGGCGCAGCAGGATGTCTGAAGTGATGTAGTAGGGAAGATTGCCAATAACCTTTGCCGGCTCGGGGCGAAATTCGATGCCGGGACGGTGCAGGCCGGGCTTGGGTCCGAACAAGGAATCGAAATCGATAGAGAGAATGTCGGCTTCGATGACTTCGACGTTCGAGAACATGCCAAAGCGCAAGCGAAGTTGCGCGGCCAGCACGCGGTCAAGCTCAACCGCGATGAGTCGGCGGGCGCGCTTGGCGAGCAGGGAAGTGAGAACGCCGCGTCCGGGTCCGATTTCGACCACGGTGTTTTGCGACACGTCGCCGAGAGCGTCGACGATCTGCAGGGCAAAGCTGTCGCTGGCAAGGAAATGCTGTCCCAACTTGGGTTTATGTTGAGGACGGCGAGCAGACACGACCTTCGGCACGTTGACCCTCTTTTCCCCGGACTATAGACTGATTCTGTCCCGAAACACAGTCCATCATATCGTGCGCCCGCGAAAAGCGGGTTTCCCGGGAGGGTTTCATGCATATTGCGTTTGTGGCTTCGGAAGGCGTGCCGTTTTCAAAAACCGGCGGATTGGCTGACGTAGTAGGCGCATTGCCGCGCGCGCTGGCGGCGCTGGGGCATCAAGTAAGCGTCTATTTGCCTCGCTACCGGCAGACCAAACTCGCCGACCCGGCGACCGTAGTGCGCAGCATCACCATTCCTTTCGATGACAAGTATCGCTTTGCGTCGGTGGTGACCGGTGGCAGCCAGTCCGGCGTGCGCTTTTATTTCGTCGACTATCCCGACTACTTCGATCGCGACGCGCTGTATGGCACGCCCGCGGGAGACTTTCCCGATAACGCCGAGCGTTTCGCTTTGTTCTCTCGCGCGGTGCTGGAAG